>JAIPHN010000055.1 GCA_021735185.1 Candidatus Bipolaricaulota bacterium | reverse complement strand
GAATCCTTTAATCAGACATTTGTCGGAGATTGATGGAACGATAAGTATATCACGTATTTGGGTGTTGCTATTTTATTTATTCTGAAACAGGCTTACCGGTTATTAATTCTTCCGATATTTTGCGGTAAAGCTCGTCCCGGTTCTTCCTCGTTAATCCAACGAGTTCAAATTTTTCCCTGATTTTTTTCAGCAACTGGTGATTCGATTTCTTGTGAATTGTGAAAAGGCAGTCTATGTCTTTTTCCAGGGTTTTTCCCACTGCACGGACAAAGTCCTCCGATTTTAACTCCATCGGTCCTATTTCATCAATTATGAGGAGTTCACTTACCTCAAGACCTTGTTCGATTGCCGCCGGAGCTAAGGAATTAAACTGATCCAGACAGACCGAATATTTACCTATGGAGGGCCCCGAACAGTAGTCCACATGAGAAAGCAGTTCCGTTTCTCCCGTTGAAAGGTCTTCAACTCGAAAACCGACCCTGGAACCTTCTTCTCTGATCTCTTCCGTAATTATTCCGCCACTATTATCACTGAAATCCTCGAATACCTTCTTGCAAAGGGTAGTTTTGCCACAACCCGGTCTCCCGGTAACGGCTATCTTTTTGCTCATTTTAATCACCTGTAGCTTATTCTAGAGGATTTGTCGGAGATCGTAAAAAATATAGAACAGTGTGAACCCACCTACTTCCATTTTTTCACAGAACGGTAGTAATGGCTTTTTGCTATTAAGATCGCTCTTCAGGGGGGTCTAACAGATATCTGGAGTAATAAGTGAATCTTTTTATGGGCTTTAGAAGTCGTGGTTAAAGGAGAGCGTAAAAGTCAACAGTATTATTAGCCCGATAAACACCCAGAGGTTGACGTACCAGAAGAGAACGACTATGGCGTAAAGAAAGCCTCTTCTGCCAATCATGTAGCGCTGGCTACCTTTTACGAACAGCTTTTCCAGATAGGTTAAAGGGGGACTCCCCTCGATCTCTTCTAGCTTGCCGCGGTCTGCCCGAACCAGAACCGAGAGGTTGTTCAGGTGTCGAAGTGCCAGTAACAGGTTCAGGAAGGAATATGTCAGGGTGAAGAAAGTAAGCCATCCGGGGTAATCTATTCCTGAGAGGGCGATCGGGTTGCCGCTCGGGATTTCCGTCAGGCCATAAGTCAGGAGAAACCCCATCAACAAAATGCTTGTTGATGCAAGGAAAGTTACACTCATTATCATATTGCGTATCTGGTGTACTGCCAGGAGTTGCTGGTCCTTCTCGGTTACTTCCTCCAACCAGGAGCCAATGCAGGAATTGATCCGCCCTTTTTTCGTACTGTCCGGACTCTTCTTTGTCAGGTACAGGTAACCCGTATGGTATAAAGGAAAACAACAAAGATAGACGAGAAAAGCAATTAAATCCGGAGTTTCCATGGGTAACCTCGATTGGTTCCCTTAATTTACGAGACTTTGAAGGATCTTGCAAGGTAGAAGCAAAAAACTGGAAGAGACAAAACGATTTATCGAAAACCAGCGAAAACAGCGGCAGGAGGTCCGCTCGGAGTACGAGGAGAACCCATCGCCCAAGTCGAGCGACTTCGACAAATTCAGCGATTAACTGGAGGTGATGGAAGCCTGGAAGGGATGAGCGATGAAATTTGGGCCAATCGAACTGCAGTTGAGCAGGCAGCTTCTCCAGCACTCAATTGGGCACTCTATTCGGAAAAGAAGCAAGCAATAATATGGCGTGGATAAAAAAGTGTTCTCCCCGGTATCCTAATGTTGGCTCCAATTAAGTGCTTGATCGGCGAATTAGTCGAGTTTCCCGTGTTTACCGGTAAATATGGCAATGTTCTAAAACATCCTATCATCGGAGATATTGGCATGCTCTCATTGCTATTCTAAGCGGTTCTTCTTTGTCCGGCTATAGTTGGGTAGGGTATATTTGAGGGTTTCTCGTTCGTTCGGGGGGTTCGAGAAAATTTACTGAGTTTTCGCCAAATTTCCACTGAGATATTTTTAACAGTGGGGATGGGGTGTTAAAATTTTAATTTGTTAGAGAGATAAAGTGTAGTTTCCTGAAGTTGGATTTTCCTGACGTGGTTGCTGCGCCAAGACACTTCAGCACCCGGTTAAATTCTTTCATCCTGGAATCACTGACTAGAACTCTTGAAAGAAATGCGAGGTGAAATCGAACCAGGGCAGCTTAACCAATTTCCCAAATTATAATCAAAAACCCGAAGATTGATGGAGGGGGAATTAAGAAGAACCGAATTAAGCGTTTTTTGCTGTTTTGAACTCCGGCGGATTATCGTCTTATTTACCAGAGTGTAATTCAAAACGAGCCGGTCAAGACTTCCCGGGGCCTTTTTGATAGTCTTGTTAATATTATAGTGGTTCACTATAATATTTCAGTAAAAGGAGATATAAGAATGAGCAAAAAGATAGAAATTCAACTGGATGAGATCAACAAGTACTCCCGAGCCCTTCACTGCCCGACTCGCTGGAAGATCATTCGCTTCCTGGCTGAGGGCAAAAAACCGACTAAGGAAATCAGAAATCACCTGGAAGAGGGCTGCCATTCCACGGGTAAACAGAACCTCTACTATCACCTTTCAGAACTAAGATCTGCGGGGATCATAGAAGTGGCAAATTACAAGGAAGAAGGCGGCGGGGCACCGGAAAAAGTCTGGGAATTAGCAGTAGAACAAATAACTATAGACCTATTAAAGGGGGGGTTAAACGATGAATGTGGAGATCGAAGAAATAAAGGCCGAAAAAGAGGACCTGAAGGAAAAGGTGATGGAGAAGGACGAAAGTCTGGTTGAGATCGCTCTCGACCTCGTGCTGGATCAACTGGAAAACCAAAGTTGTCCGGAAAGCGAGGAGGACTGGTTCTGTCAGGAAACACTTGACATCTCCGGGCAGCTTGTGGAAGGGAGAGTCCCGCTGGTCCTCGAAGTCCTTTGCGAAGAAGGGCATCTGGAACGAAAGGTCAGCATGGGACTGCCTCACTACCGGGTAAAACAATGAATTGAAAATTACATTTGTACCTGAGGGAATTACTTTGAGCGCAATAGTATCCAAGAAACTGGTAAAAGAATTTGACGGTCTTCGTGCCGTAAATGAAGTGTCCTTTCGGGTGGATGAAGGCGAGATATTTGGCTTTTTGGGACCCAACGGGGCCGGCAAAACTACGACAACGCGGATGATTACCGGCGTGATCAAGCCGAACTCCGGAACGGCCACCATAGAAGGGATCGACGTGGTTCAAAATCCTACTGCCGCAAAGGAAAAAATCGGTATAGCTCCCGAGGAAGCAAATGCCTACCTCGACCTAACTGCCCGCGGAAACATGAACCTCGCCGGAGAGATCTACGGTGTGCCAAGCGGTCAACTAAGGAGTAAAGTGAACGATCTTCTTGACACTTTTGGTCTGCTGGACAGGGCGGACACCAAAGTAAAAGGATTCAGCAAGGGTATGAAGCAGCGCTTGATTCTTGCCATGGCTTTGATAAACGATCCCGGGATACTATTTCTGGATGAACCCACGGCCGGATTGGACGTAGAAAGCCAGAGACTTATCAAAGACCGAATAAAAGAGTTAAACGAAGAAGGTAAAACTATCTTTCTGACGACCCACGACATCGCCGAAGCAGACCGCCTCTGTGACCGTGTTGCCGTCATCAATCGGGGCAGAATAGCTGCGATAGATTCTCCGGAAAGGCTCAAGACAACCATTCAAAGCACCCAATCCGTGTTGGTCAGTTTCAGCTCCATGAATTTTGACCCGGAGGATTTGAGGGTTCTTGAGGGCGTAGAGGAACTGGAAAAGGAAGGAGACAAGTGGCGGCTATATGGACCAGAGCCGGGGGCGATAATAGAAGAGGTCGTCAGTTTTGTCCGGGAAGAGGGGTTAAAAATCCTCTCGCTGAACACGTCTGGACCCAGCCTGGAAGAGACCTTTACGCACCTAACTAAAAACCAGAGCTAATCTAAGGAGGAGAAATGTATTACCCCTCAGGTCTGCGAAAATCGATTGCGATAGCCAGAAAGGACTTACGGGTTTACTACGGAAAAGGTCCCGTAGTAATCTTCGGAATTTTGCTCCCTTTCTTCTTTTTCTTTTCGTTTCTAATCGGGCGAGATATGCCCCCGCTTTCCCTCATTTCCGGTCTTGGTGGGATGGCCATCTGGTTTACCGCGACCTCGATAAGTCCTGTCATCGCCCCCATGGAAACCAGAACCAGGACGCTGGAGAGGCTTGTTTCCATGCCGATTTCAGTAACCGAAATGCTGATGGGCGATATATTGGCTTCCATGACCATGGGTGCGGTGCTTTCGGCGATCCCAATTTCGATAATCGCGGTAATTCTTAACCTGAACCCGGTCAATTTCTTCCCGCTCGCTCTGGGGATAGTTGTTGCCAGCTTTTGTTTCTCCACGATTGGAGTCCTTATGTCAGCCCTCCCCACCGATACCCCTTCGGACGTCATAATGCTGGCTTTATTGATAAAATTCCCGGTAGTATTCGTGAGCGGGGTATTTATTCCTGCTGGCAACCTGCCCGGCTGGGGGAAGTTGATTTCTAGGTTCAGTCCTCTTACATATTTCGTCAAGTTAGTTCGGGTTTCATTTGGAGGGACCGGGCAGCCCTGGATGAACCTCGGAATATTGACTCTATTTGCAGTTTTTTTCTTGCTCTTTGCAGTATTTGTTCACAAAAGGACCCTGCCGAAGAGACTTTAGGTTCGACCTTCTTGAAAAACTTTTTTACCTCAACTACCAAAATAAGGCGGAGTGTTTTTAAAATGGAAGAGGAATCTTCAAGGCAGGACTTTCTTTCCAGGTTGGAGAAAGCGAGAAATTTACTTTACTTCGCCGATAATTCAGGAGAGATAATTTATGACACTCTGTTTATCGAGCTCATTTTGGAAAGAACGGAATTGAAACGACTTGACCTCGTGGTTAAGGACGGACCTCTCCTGAACGACGTGGCGGAAGGGGATTTGAGGGACTTAAAAGCCAGCGAACTAGACGGTGTTAACGTAAGAAGGGTCGATAAAGGTGATGGTGGTTCCTCTCCCACGCTCTGGTCGTTGGAAGTCGAGAATTGGCTTAATGAATACGAACTGGTTATATCCAAGGGTCAGGCCAATTACGAAGGATTGAGCGAGTACAATAAGGATAATTTGTTCTTTTTTCTCACTGTAAAATGCGATCTGGTTGCTGCTGACGTCGGAGTCGAAGAAGGAAGCAAGGCCCTGATAAACTCCGGCAGGAGGCGTTAAATAGAGCGGAAATTACTCAATGAGACGTTAAATGCCCCGAGTAGAAATGTTGCCATAATAAGAGAGAGGTATGAATTACTCCGGGGGTTATTGTACGCTGTTGATCGATATGAGCTGGTTTTCACAAACTCGGACGAACCTCTCATAACAGGAGGTATCCATGGAAGAAGATGTTTGTTATTGTCCGATAGGAAAGTTACATTCCCCACATAAGAGGCCGAAAGGTACGCCAATTCAGCCTTCTTCCGCCGAAGGAGTAGAAGGGCAGGTTGAAATTTTTCCTAATTACAGGGCTGGTCTGGAAGACCTAGGCGGCTTCTCCCATGTTATACTGATTTACCATTTTCACTTGGCAGGGGAGAGTACCCTGAAGGTAAAACCCTATATGGACGATGAAGACCATGGCGTCTTCGCGACTCGGGGTCCGGCGAGGCCAAACCCCGTCGGTATCTCGAACGTGAGGTTAAAGAAAATCGAGGAAGGGATCCTCTACCTGGAGGACGTTGATATCCTTGACGGGACGCCGGTTTTGGACGTAAAACCGCACGTAGTGGAGTTCGATCAACCTGATGTTACCAATATAGGTTGGCTCGGGGAAAACGTCCATAGGCTTGAAGAATCTGAAGACGACGGACGTTTTGCCCGGTAGTATTTTATGATTTCGAGTTGGTAAATCCCTACAGGTGATTCTTTGTGACCGGCTTGTAAAGATTAACCACCTTCCGAAAGCAATAATTAGAGGTGTTTTACATCCCATCCCTGCCTTTTCCCTGAAGCGTAATGGTCGTTTTTTTGATTCCTGAAATTGAAAAACGGAAGTTCGCTTACTTAATTCCGTCGACTGCTCACAATCGTCTAGATCTATTGAAGAGAACTTTTATTAATAGTGTGCATATGTTAGGATATGCTGGGAGGTCAAAAATCACAAACTTTTATTAGGTGATTTTCATGCCCTACGGCAATAGAACTGGACCAAGAGGAGAAGGATCCAGAAGTGGTAGGGGAATAGGTTACTGTTCGGGATCCCCTGCTGGAGATAGGCTAGAAAGAATCACAGCCGAAATTGCGGAACTTGAACAGGGAGGTGCCAGATGACTCAAAGGAAAGGAAGAAAAGGTGGGGGCAAGTCTGCCGGCCCGGGAGGGCAATGCGTTTGTCCCTCCTGTGGTCACACCGTGGACCATAAGGCCGGCCAACCTTGTTATGAGAAAGAATGTCCTGAGTGCGGCACGAAAATGACCAGAGAATAGGCACTTTTTCGCGGCTGGTGAATGAATAACCGTAAGTGTGATTTTATCCTATGGGATTGGTTATAAGCTCACAGCCCAAATAGATGTCGGGAAACTTTAGTTCCGCCCGTTCGATCAAATTAGCGGGTAGGGAGTTTGTTTAGAAAGAAAAAAAGTTTTGAGACAATTGGGATTGAGATGAGATCACTGGTTGTCTTGGTAATGGTGTTTTTGCTTCCGCTTTCCACTCTGGCAGCTCAGGAGAGCTCTGAGGTCCCTTCCTCCCGAAGCATCACTTTAACCATCGTGTATGATAACTACCAGTACAAATCTCAACTTAAAACAGCATGGGGTTTTTCTTGTCTCATCGAAGGTTACGAGGAGAGGATCCTGTTTGACACTGGGGGAAAAGGAGAAATACTTCTTTCCAACATGAACCGGCTTAACATCGATCCCGGGGAGATAGATACAGTCGTTCTTTCCCACATTCACGGTGACCATACGGGAGGCCTGGGGGCCTTTTTGAAAGAAAACCCGGACGTTACCGTATTCCTACCCCGTTCATTTCCGCCCTCTTTTATGGACGATATTCGGGAAAGCGGAGGGAAAATTGTGGAAGTTGCAGAGGAAACCCAAATCTGTGATGGAGTGTACTCCATCGGGGTGATGGGCCATACCATTCAGGAACAAGGTCTGGCCCTAAATTCTCCTCAGGGGACGGTCGTGATCACCGGTTGTGCCCATCCGGGTATCGCGGAGATGGTCGAGCGGGCCAAAGAAATAACCGGAGATATTATCTACCTTGTCCTGGGAGGATTTCATCTTAGCTCGGCCAGCTCCAGTGGAGTAAAGGGAATTGTCAAAGAGTTCCAACAACTCGGGGTCCAGAAAGTCGCTCCCTGTCACTGTACGGGAGACCAGGCCCGGGGGGTTTTCAAAAGCAGTTACGGTAACGACTTCATTTCGGTAGGAGTGGGTAAAGTCTTCACAGTTTCTGAAGATTCCGAGGAGCAATGACGTCATGATCGCCGACCAGCTTTTATCTTCCGCCGAATCTTTTCTCCAGGAGAGGAAAGTGGAGCACGTGGTGATTGGGTTATCGTATACGGGTGTTCTGTTGGACGATGGATGTTGTGGTTTGGCGGCCACGCTTAAAGAGGAGATTCACGGTTGCCCCGACCTGGGTCAGGAGGCCGGTAGGTTTGGCGGGAAAAACGCTTATCACCTTGCTCAGGGGGTAAGTTCGCCAAATATCCTCAGATCCTCACTTGGACTGGCTGTAGTGAATGCTGCGCTAAACCGCGGTGTGAAAAGCAATACTTCCCCACCCCTTGAGGCACTCCGTATTGGAGCGGAAGACAAAGTGGGGATGGTAGGGTATTTTGGCCCCCTGATCGAGACGGTGAAAAATA
>JAIPHN010000005.1 GCA_021735185.1 Candidatus Bipolaricaulota bacterium | reverse complement strand
TCATAGCATAAAAATGCTGCACAAGACTCATTTTGTGGCAGGAGACAAACAGGCAGCCCGTGTAATGGCAATTGAATCCGGAGTAGACCTTGAAGGACCAACCACGGAGTGTTTTGGAGAATTACTGCTCGATGCCGTCCAGAATGGAAGTTTAGCTGAATCCACTATCGATAGGTCCGTCAGGCGACATCTTGAATCCAAATACAGGAAAGGTCTTTTTGACAGCCAGGATCCCGTTAATGAAGGTAAAATCGAAAAAAATTTCGGGGCGTCCGAAGGGGAAGAGTTAGCAAGAGAAGCAGGACGCGAATCGATAGTACTATTAAAAAACGAAAACGGTCTTCTGCCGTTGTCCGACGAACTGGAATCAGTTGCCGTAATAGGCCCAAATGCAGACAGTAAACGAAATTTACTTGGCGATTACGCATTTAGTGGTCACATGGAAGGGGAGAAAACTTCCGGTTCTATTACTTCCGTTCTTGAAGGGATCAAAGACAGAGTCCGCGAGGATGCTAAAATATTTTACGCAGAAGGAAGTAAGGTGCAGGGCAATTCGCACGAAGGTTTTGGCGAAGCAATCAAAGCAGCAAACAATTCGGAGCTCGTTATCTCCGTAGTAGGTGGAAAGTCCGGCTTTGGCTTTTTTCCCCCCGAAGAAAGGGAAGAAAATTTCGGACAGACCTCGGGAGAAGGCAACGATAGAACTGATCTCAAGTTACCAGGTGTACAAAGAGAACTCATGCAAGAAATTTATCAGACGGATACTCCAATGATTGCAATCCTTTTAAACGGTAGGCCCCTATCAATTAATTGGATTCATGAGAATCTGCCCGCCGTCCTGGAGGCTTGGCTTCCGGGCGAAGAAGGAGGGAATGCTATCGCGGACGTATTGTTCGGAGACTATAATCCCGGCGGGAAATTACCCGTAACTGTTCCAAAAAACGTGGGGCAAACTCCACTACATTATAGAAGGAAACCGATTTCAAAGGAACGACGCTACGTGAGTAACGACAACCAGCCTCTATACCCTTTCGGTTTTGGTTTAAGCTATACTAATTTTGATTATTCCGGTTTATCGATAGCTCCACGAAAAGTTGAATCAACGAAAAGCATTGATATTTCCTGCAACTTAACTAACACAGGAGATGTATCTGGTGCAGAGGTGGTCCAGTTATATATTAGAGATGAATATGCCAGTGTAACCCGGCCGGAAAGGGAGCTAAAAGGGTTTGAGAAAATTAAACTTGATCCGGGTGAAAAGAAAAAGGTTTCATTTAAGCTTCCAACCGATTTACTCGGATTTTATGACAGGGATATGGATCTGGTGGTAGAGCCGGGTGATTTCGAAGTTATGATTGGTAGTTCATCGGAAGATATTAGACTGAAAGGAAAATTTGAGGTAAAGAGCGAGAGAAAAATCCCGGCTTCAGAGCGAAATTACTTCACAAAAACTTCAATCGAATGACACAAACCTTCTTTCAACTTTACCGGAAATTTTTACAGCAAGCTCTTATTACTATCTTCAAGTCCTAATGAACCATAGTCAAGAAACCCGACCCAAAGAACGGGGCTTCATCGGCAAGTTGTGGTGAAAATTCTCTTCAGTTATCTAAGTTAAGAACCCCACCCAGAGCGACGGGACCTGGGCAAAAACTGCCTTATAGTGTTTTCAGTTCTTGCAAAACGAGAACCAGTACCCGGCAGATCGAATTAACCAGCTAATTCATCACACTGGGCAAAACCTGGGGGTTTAAGCTAATATGGGTAAATACTTATCTATTTTTGTTCAATCAATTTGCCCAGATCAACGACATTGATTATAGTTAGACCTGAATTGAGCTGATTTGTCGTGATAGCTAAAAAGAGTGGGGTACTCCGTAAAGTATATTATAGAAGAGAAAATAGGTCCAGCACTCAGATGAGAAGAGTTACCTGGAGGTACAAATCGTCTATTGAAAAGGGCTGTCATACTATTCGTAATGACCATGAATAATCTCCTCCCAGAGTGCACAGCTCATCTGAGTGCTGGTTGAAAGTTATGAGAGAGTAATTTGGGTTAACCTTTTAGCCATCATCCAGTGAGTGAGGTAATTAAGATTTCTCTAACGGAAGTGGCTTTCTTTTGTATTCGGCCTTAGGAGTTGATCGTAAACAAGAGGATCGCTTAACTTAGGTTAGAATCAAATCATTATTCTAACGGATCATAGAAAAGGAGGGTATTTTGCTCAAAAAACTGAAAGAAGGATTGCGGGCAAGCAAAGGTGAATTTACCGAAATACGGATCGAAAAGGAAAGAAGGAATGAAGTAAAGTACGAGGGTGAAAAACTGAAGAATATCGACTCATCGGAAGAGATAGGGGGTATAGTCCGAACTCTTGTACAGGGCGGCTGGGGGATTGCAACGTTCAATTCAATTGACGAACTGTCAAAAAAAGCAAAAAAGGCGTACAGAATAGGCAAAGAAGTTGCTTCCAGCATGGATGAGAGAATAGAACTGGCCGAAGTTCAGCCCCAGAAAGAGGAAGTAATATCGGAGCAAAAAAAAGACGTCAGAGAAATTCCCCTCGAGGAGAAACGCGACGTTGTAAAAGACTATAACAGGACGATGCTGGATCACGACGGGCGAATAGAATCGACAAGAGCAGTTTACAGTGATTCCTTCAGAGAACTCACATACCTGAATTCCGAGGGAACGGAGTTATACCAGGAAGTTCCCGACGTCACCCTGGCCCTTGTGGCAATAGCGCGAGGGGAGAAAAACAATATTCAAACCGCTCACGACACTATCGGGGAGGCAAGTGGTTTCGAATTAGTCCTGGACAGAGACGAAATGGCCGAAGAAGTGGCATCAGGGGCCGTCTCTCTTTTATCTGCGGAACCGGTGGACGGTGGGCAATATACGGTCTTGCTCAACCCGGAACTGGCCGGAGTGTTTATCCACGAGGCTTTTGGACACCTGTGTGAGGCAGACCATTTTTACAAAAACGACCGGCTTCAGGATATAATGACGCTGGGGAGACAATTCGGTCCCGAGAACTTAAACGTGGTGGACGAGGGCTTCATCGAGGGAAGACGGGGCAACCTGCCCTTTGACGATGAAGGCGTCCGGAGGAAGAAAACGTACCTGATCAAGGACGGCAAGTTGAACAGCTTTCTCCATTCGCGGGAAACGGCAAAAAAGATGGGACAGGAACCGACGGGCAACGCCAGGGCTATCTCCTACCGCCATGAACCTATTGTCCGGATGACCAATACCTATATCGAAGGTGGCGACAAAACTTTCGAGGAGCTAATAAGCTCGATAGACCACGGCATCTTCGCTAAAGACGCTTATGGGGGGCAGACCCAGCTGGAACAGTTTACCTTTAGCGCCGGACACGGGAGGATCATCGAGAACGGAGAGATAGGACCCATGGTTCGAGACGTGGTCCTGACCGGCAATATATTTAAATCTCTAGAGAATATTACCGGAATAGGTGATGATCTAGATATTATCGGCTCCGCCGGTGGCTGTGGCAAAGGCGGCCAGATGCCGTTACCGGTTACTGACGGTGCTCCTCATATTCGGATCGAGGACGTCACGATAGGAGGAAGATAATGAAACTATTAGAAACAGCAGGAAAAAAAGCGGATAGTGCCGAGGTTTACGAGGTAAAGGGAAATTCCATACCGGTCAAGTTCAGTTCGGGGGAACTCGAATCGGTCAAACACGTGGAAACTACGGGGGCAGCTCTCAGAGTCATCGATGGAGGGAAGCTTGGGTTTTCCACGACAACTGACCCGGAGAACCTGACAGAAGTGGTTGATCATGCTTTAGAGACGGCAAACTTCGGCGAGGAGGCCGATTTCGAATTTCCCGGTCAGATAGATCTGGAAGAAGTAAATACCTTCGATCGGGAAATAGCTGAACTGGAAGCTAACGACCTGATAAAACAGGGGGAAGAGGTTATAGAACGGCTTCACCAATTCGATTCTGACCTCGAAGTAAATCTCGACCTGTCAAAATCCGTCTCTCAGACCAGTTTAGCAAGTAGCAACGGCCTTGAGGTGGACGGGGACAGAACGAAACTATCGCTCAGTCTGGAAATAAAAAAAGTTGGTAACGAAGATATCTTTACTTTCCACGAATCCTCCGTCGGGCAAAAGCTGGACCAGTTCGACGTTGAAAAACCGACTGAAAGGGCAATTCAAAAACTTAAATGGGCGGAGAGAGAAACCAGGCTCGAGAGCGGGAGCTATCCGGTAATATTGACTCCGAGAGGGACACTCGTTCTACTGGTACCCCTTCTGGCCGGATTTAACGGAAAACACGTATTCCAGGGCACTTCACCCATGGAAGGGAGCCTTGGAGAAAAGGCTTTTGCCGAAGAGTTAACTATTTCCGATTACGGTTCGATGAAAGGGTCTCCCACAAGGAGAAGTTTCGACGACGAAGGGACCCCAATTGAAAAGGTAGACCTGATATCCAGAGGTGAGGTTAAGAACTTCCTTTATGACCTTCAAACGGCAAGCCGAGCCGGCAAAGAACCGACGGGAAACGGTCTCAAGGGTGGCCTACTCGGAGGTTCCGACTTTAGATCCGCTCCCGGAATCAGCCCGACTACTCTAACGATTGCTTCCGGCGAAAAAAAGTTTGGAGAAATGATTTCCGATATAGACAGGGGGCTCGTCGTGGATCAGGTGCTGGGGCTCGGCCAGGGGAACGTACTGTCGGGGGAATTCTCTAACAACGTTTCGGTGGCTTACAAAGTAGAAGATGGAGCGATTACCGGAAAAGTAAAGGATACAATGATAGCAGGTAACGTCTACAAACTGTTAAAACAAAACCTCGAACTGGGGAAAGAAGCCGAGTGGGTAGGTGGTGGATTGTTTGCGCCGGCTCTGAGGCTGGACGATGTTAACGTAGTAAGGAAAAGCTAATTTACCCAATTGAACTGATCTATACGCTCCTTTAACATTGCTCAGAGGAGGACTGATGATGACAAGAAAACTTGGAATTTCTGATTTGAGAAGGACTTGTTCACCAGATGATTTTTCTTTTGACACCACGGAAGAGCTGGAACCATTAAAAGAGATAATTGGGCAGGATCGTGCTCTGGATGCGATAGAGCTTGGCCTGGGAGTAAAGGACGACGAGAACCGTTATAATATTTACGTCGCGGGACAACCCGGCACTGGGAAGAACTCTGCGATAAATAAATTCCTGAATAGAACAAGCAAGGAAGAAGATACTCCACCTGATATATGTTACATCCATAATTTCGACAATCCTGATCGTCCCCAGTACCTTAGACTGGAAGCCGGGAAGGGTTGTGAATTTCAGGAGGATATGGACGAACTGATAGAACACCTTGAGGATGGAGTATCCGATACTTTCGAAACTGGAGAATACAAAAAGCGCAAGGAAGCGATAGACCAGAACTTCAACCAGAAGAAACAGGCCCTCTTCGAGAAACTGGAAGAGGAGGCTTCCGAGAAAGGATTCATCCTTCAACGTACCCCATTCGGGCTTAATACCGTCCCCAAGGGAGAAAACGGGGAGCCGATGGATCAACAGGCATTCAGTGAGATGGAAGACGAAAAAAGGGAAGAAATTGAAGATCGGCAGGAAGAGCTACAGGACAGGATACAGGAAACTATGGAAAAGGTAATGGAGGCAGAGGAAGAAAGAAACGAAAAAATCCAGAACCTGAAAAAAGAAGCTATTTCGTTTCTCCTGGATCCGATGTTACGCAAGCTGGAAGAAAAGTACAAGGACAAAGAAAAAGCAGTCGAATACCTTCATAACGTAAAAGAAGACATTCTGGAAAATATTGACGACTTCACAAATCAGAATGCCGGTAATCAACCCGGTGGGATGGCCCAGCTCGCTTCCGCTCAGGACCAGTTCGTCAAATACAGAGTAAACGTCCTGATCAACAACGGCGATACCGATGGTGCTCCAGTGGTAGTCCAGGACAACGCAACTTACCCGAACCTATTCGGTGCGGTTGAGAAGAAGGCTCAGTTCGGCATGATGTCGACGGACTTTACCATGGTAAAACCTGGAGCACTACACGAGGCAAATGGAGGCTATCTCGTGCTAAAGGCAAAGAACCTCTTTCGGTACGGGCTGAGCTGGGAAGGTTTAAAATCCGCCCTTAACCAGGGTGAAATCAAGATAGAAGATCCGGCTCAGATGCTGGGATACGCTTCGACAAAAGGTCTGCAGCCCGAGCCAGTCCCCTTGAGTATCAAGGTCGTCCTCATAGGTAACAGGAGAATCTATAATATCCTGAACAGTTTTGAGGAGGACTTCCAGAAGTTATTCAACGTGAAATCGGACTTCGACTTTGAAATGGACTGGGAAGACGAGAAGGAAGGCGAGATCGCCCGGTTTATCAAAGATCAGGTCGATAACAGTTCCGAAATCAGACACTTCCGAAATTCCGGTGTCGCCAAAGTCGTCGAGTACACTTCCGAAATGGCCAGGGACCAGGAAAAACTCTCAACGAAATTCAGCGAAATCACGGAACTGGTAAAAGAATCAAGCTACTGGGCCAAGAAAGAAGGGGCAGACTACGTCAATAAGGATCACGTAAAAAAGGCGATGGATGAAAAGATCGAGCGACGGAGCCTGATCAAGGATAAGATCCACGAATATATCGACCGGGGAAAGATCTTCATCGATACCGAGGGCGAAGAGGTCGGACAGATTACCGGTCTTTCCGTTTTAAGAACGGGAGACTTCAGCTTCGGCAAGCCGGCTCGGATAACCGCTAACGTCTATGCCGGAAAAGAAGGTGTCGTAAATATTGACAGAGAAGCGGATCTTTCAGGCGATACCCATACGAAAGGCGTAATGATTTTGAAGGGTTACCTGGGAAGGAAATTTGCATACGACAAACCTTTATCCCTGACGGCAAATATCGCATTCGAACAGAGCTACTCGAAGATCGACGGGGACAGCGCTTCCAGTACGGAGTTATACGCCATACTCTCCAGCCTGGCTGATCTGGAAATAAATCAGGGAATCGCAGTTACCGGCTCAGTTAACCAGAAAGGGGAGATTCAACCAATAGGCGGCGCAAAGGAAAAGATCGAAGGCTATTACGAGGTCTGTAAAGCTCAGGGACTGACCGGTGACCAGGGAGTTATCCTTCCAGAAGACAATAAGGATAACCTCATGTTAAATGACGAAGTTATTGACGCCGTAGAAGCCGGTGATTTCCATATATATACTGTAGAAACGGTAAGCGAAGGGTTAGAAATATTGACGGACACTCCCGCCGGAGCAGAGCTCGAAGACGGGGAATACGAAGAAGGTACGGTCTTTGCCCGAGCGGACGAAAAGATAAGGGAAATACACGAAGCGTTAAACGGTAACAACAAGGAAGACGAAGACGAATAACTATACCTGCGTTACGTATTCTGAGGTAAAATCAATCACGCCCTTCGGGTGGAAGCTCGGAGGGCTTTTTTTTAATCTAACTGCATTCCTTCAACTGCTTTCCAGAGAGAATCGTAAGCCGACCGCGGGTTCCAGACGAGAAAACCATCCTCACCGTGCTTGCGCAATGCTCTTAGTTCCTCTTTTATGTATTCCACTAAATTCATACCTCGGGGCATTGCTCTGTCAAAACCCTGAATGAATGGTCTAAGAGGAACGGATAACCTCCCCTTCCCAACTTCCAGGGAAAGATCCAAAAGCTTCTTCGGGTTGTAAACTAGATCCGGGTCCTGGTAATGAGAAGGGTAAATCATCGGAGATAGGTAATCCGTGTGTTCTCCGAGGTATTCCAGGTTCTGGCCGATCGGATCGTTGTTTTTGCTATTCCATTCCCAGAGAGTCCTACCGTATACATCCGCTGATAGTTTTACGTGTGGCGGTATAGCGGCTCGAAGTTGCTCGACGAAATTAGCTATCACCTTACTTCTGTCCCTGTAGTCACCACCTATCTGGCCCGGGCCGTCCGAATAACGGATGTAATCCAGTTGAATTTCGTCGAAGCCCAGATTCGCTACTTCTTGAGCCAGACTGATATTGTATTTCTGTGCCAAGGGGCTCTCCGGACTGGCCCAGTTCCCACCACCACAGCAATGTTTTGCCATTTTTGGGTCCTTGAAACAGGTCAGGCGGGCAATTGCGTAGATACCAGCTTTGTGTAACTCTTCAACGATTTTCTCGATATCAAGGCGTCCCGTTGTCGCACCGATCTCAGAGGCCAGTTCCACGTCCGAAGAGTAAGTAACCACCCCGGAGACGTTCTTAACGTTTATTACCAAGCCGTTGAAATCATGTTTTTTGAGCACCTTAACCCAGTTATCCACGTTTTCCATCGATATCGCGCGGGAATGAAGGTATACCCCTCTTATCGGCCTGGAACTACCCTGGGGCTTTCGTTTATCGGTGTCAGTAATATTAACGAAAGTCCTCTGGCCGATACTGGAAGGGGCCAATCCGAGGAAAACGATAATCAATAAAAAACCGGTAATAAATCTAGCAATCTTTTTCATTATATCTAAAAGAATCTTGACTTGCCTGGGGCTTAACTACAAGGAAAAGTGTCACCATGCAGGATAAAGTCCGTCTTTTAATTCCCTCGTGAATAAAATTCGTGAAAGAACTTCAGACCTCACCGGGGACTATTCGTCCTCGGGGGTTATCCACACAGGATCGGGGATCTTTTCGACGAGTCCAGGTAGATTCAAGACCCATAAGAAAAATTAATATTAATAGAGTTGGCGTTAAAAGGACTTATCTCTGATAATAATTTGCGAGATTATTTTCATTCAATAACGGAGGATAAATAATGGACAATCAGGAACTGGCAAGTTTTATAAAATTTATTTTCGAACTGGGTCAGTTAAAGCGCACACCTCGATCCGGCTGGCTAAAGCTCGGTATTGATAACCCCGAAACAGTAGCCGATCACTCGTTTAGGACCGCGGCGCTTGGTTTTTTTCTGGCTGCCCTTGAGGGCGAGAACCCCCATGAGGTAGCTGGGTTTTGTCTCTTTCACGATATCGCGGAAACCCGAACTCTGGACCTGGATTGGCTGGCTCAGGACTATTTGGAGAAGGAAGATTATCTTTCTTCTAAAGTCCTCGAGGATCAGATCGAGGGTTTACCCGAGGATTTAAGGATCAGTTTCAAAGAAACTATTGATCGAGGAAAGGGAAGCGACCGGATAACCCGAATCGCCAGAGACGCCGACCTGCTCGACCTGTTATTCCAGGCTCTGGAATATTCACATCAGGGAACCCCGCTGGCTCGCCAGTGGTTTTTCAACACGGCTTCGGATCTGAACACGAAATCCGGCAAACGAATCGGGAAATTCCTCGCGGAAAAAGAAGAATCCGGAGAGCTAGAAGAACTCCTGACCTGGTGGAAAGGTCTTAAGGTCAGAGGAGATCGAGATAACTAACCAGCTTATCGATGACGGATCCCGCTCTGGAACTTTCCGCGTCGGTTATTTCTTCGGACTGACCGAGCCGGTAAAGCTCATTTAAGGCGGACTCGACGTCATCCGGTAGATCTTCAGGGGTCGATGGCATTCCTTCGACCTCGCCAAGCAAAAATTCACCCACTTTTAACAAGTTATCCGCCTTCAAAGAAGAAACTTCGCTGTCCCTCTTTATCGTAAGGTTGGAGATCAACAAACCGGCGTAAAATTCCCAGAGCTGATCTGAACTCCAGCTGGTTTGAGCCCAGTTTATTATCGGGAAACCAATCAGATAATCTAGCGGCTGGTCAAATCGAAGTCGCGTTTTGTCCAGAACTTTAGGGGTTAACCTGAATTCGTCGAGATTTCCGGTAAAACCTTGACCTAAAACCACTTCTGAAGTAACTCGTAAAGAACTGGAGGTTGTGCGTTCTCCTGCAAGGGATCCGTTTTCATATAGTTTGATCGTTTTACCATCTACAACTAATGATACGTGAGTCCAATCTTCAAAAGCAACTTCCCCAGCTCCTGATAGAATGTCCCCGAACTTGCCAGCAAGGGTTAACCTCCGCTCCCGAAACCCCAGTTTCCATTTCCCGGTTTCAACCAGCGTGCCCGTCAGAGGTTTTTCAGGGCGAACCCATAACTGGAGGGAAAACTTCTTCAAAGGGGGAGAGAAAGTCTTCTTCGTAATATCAATCGTCGCACTTGCTTCCTTTCCGGGGAAAGAAAGGTACTGGAATACCTGGACCCGAGCTTCGGGACTGGCGGATTTAACTTCCGCTCCGGATAGAGATATCGAATCATCGCCTCCGCTAAAGCTCCAGTAACCAAGCTGAATCGGCCATAGATAAGTATCCTCTGACGCAACTAACTTCTTTTTTAGTGGGGCAAGCCTACCCTTAACGTTTGAAGGTAGGCCGTTTTCCGCCACTAAACTTTCCAGTCCTTCCAGCGCGGCCATCAAATCTTCATCACCAATTTTTTTTCCAGGGGATACGAACCCGGAAGAAACCATATTCCACCTTAACAAAACGCCGGCCAGGCCGGCCCCAAGCTTAGCAGGCTCCGAGCCGCGAACTTCAGCCCCCGGAGAAAGAACGGAAGTTAAAAGGAGCAATAGAGCAAAAAATCCGATCAGATTTCTAGAAAACCCTTTGCTAAACATTCGATACCTCCATATATAGCTAAGAATTGATCTTTTCCGACTCGTTCCTCTCCTCGTGAAACCTAAAAGTCCACCCCGGTAGGGAATACTTCCCTTCCGCCAGAACCGTGGCAAAGTTCCATTCTCCTTCCGTAATAGAGCCCGATACCGGAGTTTTTTTCAGCCAACCTGCAATCCTCTCTTTCAACAGTTCCAGTAGGTCAGGCAGCTCCAGCTTTCCCCCCAGTAAGCTTTTTAAGCTACCCACTTTAGCTGACTTCGAGGGCAACTGGACTTTCGTTTTCGGATAACTATCCTGACGTGCCCGGAGGAATAAATCCATGGAATCCATTATATCATCTTCCTTAACGAGCAAAGTACCGTGGTGTAATAACCCCCAGCGGCGGGACTGGGCCGTACCGCCTATTTTGGTATCCCCGAGAAACAATCCATTCGGCCGCACCTCCGGCTCAAACCCAAGATCCTGAATCACTCTGGCCACGGGTCGGGACAGTTTAACGGATTCTTCTTTTACGCAATCAGAGGTAGATTCTGGGAGATAAATCGAATAATTTAGGTTACCCGGATGGTGCAAAACGGTTCCTCCCCCAGTTGGGCGCCTAACAACCGATACCCCGTTTTCACCACAACTAGAGAGGTTTAACTCGGCTCCTGCTTCCTGAGACCTGCCTATAATTGCCGAATGATCGTTTCGCCAGAACCTGAGCGTAGGCAAGACCTTTCCTTCTGCCACTTCCTTCGCAATCGCTTCCTCCAGCCCAATATTGAGAGAAGGGTTCCTCATTTCCAGGTCATTTATTACCCTCAGTCGGTCGTCATCGACCAGATAACCCCCTCGCTTTGTCCTATCGGTTTCTGTCATATCTCCTCAAACCTAAGTCGTGCCATTTTCTCCACTTAAGACCAACTCTTAACTCAGTTTGTTACAAGGCAATATCCATACTGTTTGAGAATCTTATTTATCTTTTTACCCATTGGGTAATATCTAAAGTGGTAAATCAAGTCGCTTTTCTAAAACTTTCAACCAGCACCCAGATGCGCTCCGGAACCGGGCTCAAGGTCTTTAACTTAACTCCAATTGAGGCTGCCTCACCTATTTAACCGTAAATTATACTTCCAAGTTACCTTCCTCATCTGGGTGCTGGACCAACTCTTGCTGGCAAAATTGGTTCCTAGTCCAAATATGATTTCCAATCCCCAGGAAGAATAGCTGAATTTGGGTCAAAATAACTTCATGATAAAACAAAATCCATCCCCAAAAATAATCACGAAATTTTTGCGGTTAATAACTATTCCTCTTTTGGTCTCAAGTAGGTTTCCCTGGCCCTGTAAGAACTCCTGACAAACGGTCCCGCTATCACGCTAGAAAACCCCATTTTTTCTCCTCTACGCTTCAATTCTTCAAATTCTGAAATCTCCCAGAACTTCTCAACTGGCAGTTGTTCTGAAGTCGGCCTGAGATACTGACCAAGCGTCACTATATCCACATCTACCTGGTGCAAATCTTTCATCGTTTCGATAACTTCTCCTTTACTTTCTCCCAGCCCCAGCATCAACGATGATTTTGTAACCAGATCCGAATTGATCTTTTTTAATTGATCCAGAACCGAAAGCGATTGTTCGTAGCCTGCCCTTCGGTCTCTTACTTTCGGCGTTAACCTTCTGATTGTCTCAACGTTATGACCGACGACGTCCACTTCGCTATCGGTTATTTTTTTCAACGCTTCCGTACGCCCAGAAAAGTCCGGTATCAACCCCTCCACCAGAGGAGAACCGGGTAACTCTTTTATCCTTTTTATAGCCTCCTCAAAAATGGAAGCCCCTCCATCGCTCAGGTCATCTCTATCCACGGAAGTCAGGACTACGTAATCCAGCCCAAGCTGTTTAACAGCTTCTTTGAGCTGGCCCGGCTCATCACTATTTACCTTACCGGCAGGGTCACCGTGTTCCACGTCGCAGAAGCGGCAATTTCTGGTACAGACCCTTCCAAGTAGCATAAAGGTAGCTGTGCCTTGACCCCAGCACTCGCCCTGATTGGGGCAGTCTGCCTCCCGGCAAACAGTATTTAGCCCCAGCTCATCGAGGATTTCACCAACTTCCTCCTCGACCTCACTCGTGCTAGGCGCTCTGGTTTTTAACCATTCCGGTTTAGAGTTCAATTTCTCCCCCCCTAAGCGGCAAACTCTTTCTCGAATTCTTCCAGCAATAGGTTTTTGACCTCCTCAAAACTGACGTCAGTGTAGTCAGTAATTGATACCAGCTGGGTGCCACGAATTCCGCACGGACGAATCAGGCTCGACTTTTCCCGGTCTATATCGGCGTTAAATGCAACCCCGTGCATTGTTACCCATCTTTTTACCCGGAGTCCGATGGAACAGAGTTTTTTTCGCTCCTTCGATATCCAGAGGCCGATCTTATCGTCGCTCCGAAACTCGGCGTCGACACCAAAACTACTCGCCGCCCGTCGGGTAACTTCACCAAGGCGCGCGATAAACTCCCGGAGGTCTTTTCCGTATTCCCGTAAATCGAAAATCGGATAAAGAACTACCTGACCGGGGCCATGATAAGTAATACCTCCGCCCCGGTCAATTTCTACGTAATCTACCCCCCTTCTAGCCAGAGTCTCTTTATCAACGAGTAAGTCTTTCTCCCGGGCCGACTTCCCCATAGTTATCGCCGGCTCGTGTCTCGTAACCAGCAGGGTATTTTCACCCTTTCCCTGCAATTTACGAGAAAAAAACTCCTCTTGCAGCTCATAACATTCCCGGTAAGGAGTTAATCCTGCCTCAACTACTTCATAACTTCCGTTAGAATAAGTTGGATAATCGTCAGAGATGAGATTTCTCCTTTCCAGTAAGTTCTACTCGAATTGATCGATCTTTTTCAAGACGTAATCCAGATCCTCCTTCGTATGATCGGCAGAGATCTGGAACCTGATGGATTCGTCACCCTGGGGAACTACCGGGTAAACGATCGCCGTGGCCAGAACTTCGTTTTCCTTCAGATAATCAACCATGTCACGAGTCTTTTTGGTATCCCGTACCATGAGTGGGACAACGGGATGAGGTCCCTCAATAACTTCGTGGCCGATATTTTTCAGACCGTCCTCGAAGTAATTGGTCATCTTACTCAGGTGATCCAGCATCGAAATTCCTCTTTCGCTATCCAGTATCTCCAGCGACTTGGTTGCTGCTTCCGCCTCAGGAGCCGTTATCGGATTGGAGTAGATATAGAACGGCGAAGTCTCCCTTAAATACCTGGCAATCGTCTCTTTTGTAACTACGTATCCTCCGTTGACTCCTAAAGCCTTCCCCATAGTAGAGACTATCAGGTCAATTCCTTCTTCTCCCGTAACCTCAGTAGTTCCTCGACCGGTTTCGCCGTAAGCACCGACACCGTGAGAATCGTCCATAACGGTAAATACGCCGTCCTCGAATTCGGAATCGTATTTCCGGACCTTGCTAACAAGTTCCGAAAGGTCGGGGTAATCGCCCCGCATACTAAATACGCCGTCCGTGACAACTATAACCCTGTCATAAGTTCCGGCAGCCTCCTGGAGCTTTTCTTCCAGGCTATCGTTGTCCAGGTGGGAATAAATATCCTTGCCTTTCGGCTTTGCCATCCTGATTCCGTTTATTATACAGTTGTGGTTCAACTCGTCCGAAAGAATCAGCGTCTCGTTGGAAGTTAGCGGTCGGAGAATCCCCGTCATCGTAGCATAGGCGGAGGAATAGATCACGCAGGATTCTTTCCCGTGAAAGTCAGCCAGCTTTTCTTCCAGTTCGACGTGAGGTTTGTAAGTCCCGTGAATAAACCTAACAGCTCCCGGCCCCGAACCGTATTTTTCCGAACTCTCTTCCTCGGCTTCAATCACTTCTTCGTTCAGATGTAAACCAAGGTACGAGTTCGAGTTCATTTTCAGAAAAGAACCTTCTTCTCCTTCGATTTTATACCGCGGGGCGTTGCCGTCGGGGGATTTTTCCACCCCTGTGATGACGAGCTCCTCCCCTTTGAGAGTACCCTCTTCTTCAAGCTTATCCAATTTCTTCTGAATCTTCTCTTCCATTTTATCAAGCGACATTTGCGTCACCTCTTTTATTATTTGTTCAATAAGGATAACGAAGCCAGTTGAAGCGGTCAAATTGATACGGCCCCGTAAGAGTTATACGACACTGATATTTTTATCCAACTTTTACCATCTACAGAATCCTAGTTTTCTCTATTAATAGCCAACTTCCGACCCTTCTCCGGCACGAACGATTCGGCTTGTGTTATTTTTGACAGGTTGAATCAGGTGCCAGGGAAGGTTCGGAAGTTGGCCGAAGCTTATCGTGTTAACTCTGCACCTTGGGGCGGAAATACGACCTATCAAAAGGAGATTAAACAGGTAGTAAGTTAAAACATTAAATCAACTTCGAGTTCTAACCCGTCAATCTTAAACAGAGTTGTCCGCCGGTTTTATTGTTTCTATAATTGGTAAAATAACACTGGAGGAAATAGAAAGATGTCAAGAAGAATGAACAATATTCTGGTTATTGGCGCTACCGGACAAATAGGTTCCGAGCTAACGCCGGCCCTGCGAGAAAAATACGGTCAGGATTCCGTTATAGCTACTTATTACACGACCAAATCAGGGGGCGATCTGGGTGAAGGTCCATTGGAAGAGTTGGATATTATGGACAAGAAAGCCACGGCAAGGATAATCGATCAATACGATATAGATTCCGTTTTCAACCTGGCGGCAATCCTATCGGCAAAAGGTGAGGAGAATCCAGCCGAGGCTTTTAGGGTAAACGTAATAGGTTTCTTTCAATTGCTCCAGCTGGGGCTCAAATTCGATTTGAACAGGATAATTATCCCGAGTTCAATCGGCGTTTTCGGCCCCGAGGTACCAAGCGAGAACGCACCAAATGAAACCGTCCTCCGACCCACTTCAATGTACGGCGTGACAAAGGTGACGGGTGAGCTACTGGGAAACTATTATTATAACAAGTTCGGCCTCGACGTCCGCGGGCTAAGGCTTCCGGGAATAGTTAGCTCGAAAACCCTCCCCGGGGGCGGAACTACTGATTACGCGGTCGAAGTTTTTTACGAGGCAATCCGTAAGGGACATTACACCTCTTTCGTCCGAGAAGATACTACCCTCCCCCTTATGTACATGCCGGATTGTATTAAGTCATTGATCGACCTGGCAGAGGCGGACCTGGAAGCCCTCGACCATCATTGCGATTTCAACGTTTCCTCGATGAGCTTTACCGCAGGCGACCTAGCCCGAAAGATCGAGGAAATAATTCCCGAATTTACCTACGATTTCCAACCGGACGAGCGCCAGGAAATCGCTGACTCATGGCCGAACTCCATGGACGATACCCCGGCGCGAGAAGAATGGGGCTGGGAACCCAGTTACGATCTCGATGCTATGGCGAAGGATATGATAGAAAAATTAAAAGTAAAGTTGGGAGAAAATGCTTCTTGAAGATCCCCCGGAAGGAAATGAATTTCGTTTAACCCACACACGAGGGGAAGAAATAGCAAATAGTATATCGCACGGTCTCGGGACCGCTCTCAGCATTGTGGGTTTAATCCTAATGATTTTACGTACCCTCCCGCTGCACGATAAATGGAGAATTGCAAGCGTAGTAATATTTGGGACTACCTTGATCCTGGCTCACCTGTCATCGACCCTGTACCACAGCGTCACAACAAAAAAGCTAAAGCGGGTATTCCAGTTCGTCGACCACGGTTCCATTTATTTTCTGGTTGCCGGAACTTTCACACCGCTGGTGCTGGTGACGCTCAGGAACAGGGTAGGCTGGGTGATGTTCGGGCTTGTCTGGAGTTTTGCCTTCGGCGGTATCGTATTTAAAACTTTTTACATAAACAAGTACCCGAAATTTGAAGCAAGCACCTACGTCATCATGGGTTCACTGTCCATCTTCATCATGAAACAGTTATACCTCGGTCTACCGTTCGCCGGTTTTGCCTGGGTCTTACTGGGAAGCCTAATATACCTTATCGGATTGATTTTTCTTGGCTGGCACGAACTTCCCTACAACCATATGATCTGGCACCTTTTTGTCATGGGAGGAAGCGTTAGTCACTTCTACGCAATATATTTCTACGTATTACCAAAAGGGTAGATGGAACCCGGATGCAAGATAATTTGGATCTTAGAGCTTTGCCATCAAAAAGTACTCCGGAACTGGAGTTAAAATTCACCGTCAAAATAATAACCCTGATCCACCGTGCTGGCAAAGGAACTGGTAGTTTAATATTCCCGGTAAATCCGCCCAGGGTTTATAAGTTCAACTTCGAAAGGAGGATCTTCTTCTTCAACTATTCTTTCTTTGATCTCTTCTACCGAGTCTTTATATCTGGAGGATACATGAATACCGAGCAATTTCTTTTCCAGTCCGGCCTTTTTTCCCACTTCTATAGCCTCTTTCAGTGTAGCATGCTTGTACATCTTTCTGTCTTCTTCGAGGAGAAAAGTACAATCGTGACAGAGGACTTCGGTATTACTTATTCGCCCCGGGTCGAGCGGAACGGAATCCCCACCGTACGTAAAGGTTTTTTGCCTGTATTTCTCCATTAGCCCCTCCCGTCCCTCGCTTTCCGCGAGATCCTTGATCTCGTGTTGAGCAAGATCGCTATATTCTTTTTTCAGCCTCTGCCTGACCTCAATGATATTATAACCAAGTGATTTCTCGCTACGAGAGTGATCCGTGGAAAAAGCCTTTACGAACCGGGGATTCCGGGAACCGTCTTCGCCATATACCTGAACTTCTTCCTCTCCCTCAAGGGGAACCCATTCAAGGGAATACTGCACGTTGCTGTTCGTCCGGCTGAGGTAATTTATTAACTCGGAAACGTGAAAGTTATTTCTGGGATAATAAACGGTCAGGGGTTTTTTCTTGTCCCCCATGGCGTTATTCCTGATGTTAATAAGACTTACCAGCCCGGCTATATGATCAGTATGACCGTGAGATATAAATACCTTTTCTATTGCGAAAGTCTTGTTTCCCATAATGCTACTGACGCTTTCTCCGGCGTCGAAGAGAATTCTATCCGGACTATAGTAAAGCCAGCTGGAGTAGAGAGCCTTGGAATAGGAGAGTATCTTCATTTGTCAACCTTTTAATTTTACTTTAAGAATTAAAGCCTTTCAGGAAGGCATCAATGTTCTTTCCCAGATCTTCACCGACGTATCCCCCTTCCAGCACACCAAAAGTAGGTAATTCAAGGCTCTTCATCAATTCGCCGATTTCCCGAAATGCAGAAGTGGAAAGTCCAACCGATGCAAGCGGATCCCTTTCGTGGCCGTCAAAACCGGCCGATAACGCCAGTTGTTCGAAATCCTCCCCCTTAAACCGCTCGACCTCCTGGGTGAGTAACTCAAGGTAACTTTCGTCGCCTATTGTGGCTGAAACAGGGTGATTGATAGCGTTTTTTCGGGACTCATCGCCCGTCCCCGGAAATCCAGGGGAACGGTGGAGAGAAAGATAGACCACCTGTTCATCGCCGAGAAAAATATCTTCCGTTCCGTTCCCGTGATGCGCATCAAAATCGATGATCAAAGTTTTTACCCCGGACTTCTTGACTGCTATAGCCAGGTTATTAAAATAACAAAAACCGCCAAGGAAATCTTTCCCGGCGTGATGCCCCGGAGGGCGCATTAAAGAGAGATCACTGGTTTGCTGGGCCTTAATAGCTCCCCCGGCCGAGAGGGTAGCATAGTAGAAAAGGTTATCGTACTTCGGGCAATCGGGATCGGAAAAGTTTCCATTGCGAACTTTCTGGACAAAATCTTCCGAATGGACAAGGTATAAATCTTCCAGATCTGCCTGAACCGGTTTCCTGGCTTTATAATCGTCTTTCAAATAGCCGTAAGCTGTCTTAACCCGGTCCGGGCTTTCCGGGTGTCCGGCCGACCGATACTGTAACGCCTCTTCAGAAAATACTAAATCCATATTCCTCCTTCTCTTTCAAAGGTAACTAAATTATAGCTTAATTGAGACCGGAAAACTTTAAGGTCTACCAGAAAAAGACAAAAACCCTATAATCCCGAATGAATTGGCAAGATGGTTTTTTAATAAGCCCTACACCTGCAGCCAATATACCTAATCAGCCCCATGCATCTGTTCTTCCATTTCAACGTAGTCCCCGTATTCCGCTTCTACCTGTTCCATATGCTTCTGGATTTGCTGGTGCTTTTCTTCTATCCGATCCGGAATTTCGCTATCGGAAGAATCAAGATAATCGTAAATCGCCTCAGCCAAACCGTCAGCCGCTAGATTAGAACAGTGCATCTTCACCTTGGGGAGTCCGTCAAGTTCCTCAGCTACTTCCTGGTTTGATATATCAAATGCCTCCTGTAGAGAAGCTCCTTTTGCCAGATCAGTTACCATCGAAGATGTGGCAATAGCAGCAGTGCAGCCGAATGTTTCCCAGGAAATGTCCTTTATTACTTCTTCTCCTGATTCATCTTCTTCTACTTTAATGTAAAGCCACATAACATCTCCACAAAGAGCATTGCCTACCTTGCCTATCCCATCTGGATTCTCCATTTTTCGCTGGTTATGCGGCTCGTTAAAGTGCTTCATCACTTTCTCTGAGTACATTAATATCACCTCAATGGGTTCTGTCTAAATTAGTTGGCAAGAGGAGAAGCTCGTCTGAGATCCTCCACTATACCGGGAAGAACCTCCAGCAGGTAATCCACTCCCTCTCTCGTAGTTTCCCTTCCAAGAGTAAGCCTGAGGCTACCGTGAGCAAGAGACATCGGGAGATTTATCGCCAGCAGAACGTGGCTCGGTTCCAGGGTCGGAGAAGAACAGGCAGAACCCGTACTAGCAGCAATGTTCTTATTGTCCAGCTTCATCACTATTGATTCCCCTTCAATGCCCTGAAAACTAAAGTTAGCGTTGTTAGACAACCTGTTCTCTCGTGGTCCATTTAATACCGTATCGGGTATCTTTGATATTTCCTCAATAATTCTATTTCGAAGCTGGCGCTGACGTTCGGGTTCTTCATCCATTTCCTCGTCCATGAGTTCCGTTGCCCTGGCAAGTCCCACTATACCGGGAACGTTCTCCGTGCCGCTCCTCAGACCGTTTTCGTGTCCACCCCCGTGAATAAGAGGTTCAAGCTTCACCCCTTTTCTACGATAAAGCAAACCGACCCCCTTGGGGCCGTATATTTTATGACCGGATGCCGATAGCATATCGACGTTGTCCAGGTCAAGAGGAAATTTACCGTAAGCCTGAACCGCATCCGTGTGGAATAACGTCCCGTTCTGATCCGAAATTTCGGCCAGCTCTTCAACTGGCTCAACCGTGCCGATTTCGTTATTTGCGTACATAATTGAAACCAGAGCCGTATCATCTCGTAACTCCTCGCGCAGGTTATCCGGATCCACCAATCCGTCCTCATTTACCTCCAGGTAGGTTACTTCGTGTCCCTGGTCTTCTAACCATTCGAAAGAGTGAAGTACCGCGTGATGCTCGATCTCCGTGGTGATAAAATGGCCTGGTTCATCCAGGTTTAAGGCCACGCCCTTAATTGCCAGATTATCGGACTCCGTAGCGCCGGAAGTGAACACGATTTCGTCCGACTCCACGCCAAGAAAATCCGCTATTCTCTTCCTGCTCCATTTCAATCCTTCCTTTCTGGCTGTATTGGCGGAAGAATAGAGGCTCGAGGGGTTTCCGAACTTATCCCGGAAAAATTTGGACATCCTTCTCTTTACTGACTCGGCCACCGGAGTAGTCGCCGCGTTATCCATGTAGATCATTTCTTTCATCTTCTACCACCTGTAAAACTATAGTAATTTGGTCCAGTTTAATCAATACGAACCAAATTACTGATCAGGCTTATTGTTTTCGGCGCAGGTGCTTGAGGGAAATCCCGGCGTTGTTTATAATAACTTTGTATACGAGTGGGGATGTAGCTCAGTCGGGAGAGCGCCGCGTTCGCAACGCGGAGGTCGGCGGTTCGAGCCCGCTCATCTCCACCAATAAAAATTTAGAGCTTTTCGTTTATATCGTCTATCTTTCCTTCAAGGTCTTCTAATTTACTCTGCAGGTCCTGAATGGATTTCAGGAGTTGAGGGTCCGGGCCTGATCTACCACCCATTCCTCCACCCATTCCACCCATCTGGCTCATAATTTGTCCTAATCCGCCCATTCCGCCGCCTCCCATTCCTTCTGAGAGGTCGTTCATCGCCGATTCCAGATCTTTTTCCTCGGACTCTTCACCCTTAGCTTGCTCTTCTCTATCTTTGCTTTCTTCGTCTTTTTCGTTCATGTATTTACCTCCAGATTATTGAATGTAATTAAAGTTAAGACACAGGGACCAACCAATGCAACAGGTAGGGTCGTTCCGAAAGACTAAGCTTCCCAGCCGGAACCCTCTCCGGGAAGAGGACAGGAAGAATTTAAAGCGGTTTCAGCAATATTGTTCCCGTATTCTTTGACTCTATCGATGCTATCGGAGACAATACCAAGTAACTGGGCAGTCTGCGGGTCGAGTTTTCTCAGGGATTTGTCCAGGCTCAAAAGATTCTCTTCGATTTCCTCTCCCTGAGCAAGAGCTTCGTTAGCAAGCTCAATATCCCTTTCCGTAAGGGAATGAACCGATTTATCAACTATCGAAAGTGCTTCCACGGCCGTCTTATTGAAAGCTTCACTTACCCTGTCGGGCAGATCCTCGTCAAGTGCAGGAGAAATGCTCGCAATTTTCTTTGCGTGATCGGCAATCCGTTCCAGCTGTTTTGCGGCAGTTTGATAATCGAAGTAGCGGGCCCTGTTGACTTCCTTCCCGTTTCGCTCGACGATTGTGTACAACATGACTCTGAACCTTCGGGAGAGAGCAAGAAAAAGTCTATCCACATCGTCATCTCTGTCTTCTACATCCTTGGCCAGTTCATGGTCGCCTTCCAGCATAGCATGCACGGTATCTTCAAACATCGTCCTGGAAATCTGATAAATTCTCGAAAGAGTTTCATTGATAGACAACTCGGATAAATCCGAGAGGTTGCGAATGATGATCTGATTTGAGGATTCCTCAACAATTTCCGGACCGATGAGAGACTGGGTGGTCTTCCTTATCGTTCCCCTCTGACTTGAAGATATCTGTTCTCCTTCAATCTTTATCACTTCATAACCAGCTATATATAGGGAAATTATACTCCTTGTCAAAACTGCCCCTTCTTTTTCCCCTATAACCAGCTTACCAATTTTGTCTTCTTCTTCGAGTTGTGTCTGGGGCTGCATAACCATCGTATTAGGTTTGATGCTAACCATATTGACTTCCGTTCCGGGCTCCAGTCCGATTCCTTCTGCCCAAGCCTTTGGCAGGGTCACCATAAAAGTTGACCCACCTGTTATTTGGACCTTTCTGCTATACATATTTTTCACCTCTTTAGAGTCCCATTAGTAGGAAAGAAGAAAAATACTTATTTAACCTTATTATGTATATCAATATGGAAAAATTATACTAATATGCACATTCTATTACCAGGGGAGACAGAGGAAGGACTATTTTTCCCTTATTGAAACTCTATACCCGCTGGCTTTCGGGTACAGCTTCAAATAAATAACCGCTTTCTAACTTGATTAAAAGTCCATAAGTTCTGTAAACTAGATGGAGAATTAAGCCCCGACTAATCTTTTCTTGATGTTGGTTGATTATTTATCTTAACGTCAGTGAATATAATATATAGAGCAAAAAATTAAGCTGGACCGAAAAACTATGGAGGGCAAAGGTGAGCCTCATATCTTCTAGAACTCCGTCCGCTCGTTTTGTGATAATATTTTTAGCTTTTATTCTTTTCTCTCCCCTCGCCCAGGTAAACGCTCAGGACCATATAGTGGTAAACGGTGCATTAAAAGATGACCCCGTGACTTCTAAAATTGATTTCTTTCGAGGAAATATTTCGGCAGAAGACTTCTATAATTACTACAGAAACGCCCCAAATACGGGCCTTGAGAAAGAAAAGGGCTGTATTTTGATACCTTATAAGTCCCCAGGAGGAAAACTCAACCTGATTATCCTCCTGGGAGATCCGGAGTCACCTTACGGAGGCAGAGCACAGCTGACCCTTGAAGGGCTTAAACCCAACTCCGCAGTATCATTATTTGACGATAAGGCCGGAGAAGATCGGAGCGACAACTATTCCCTGGGCGAGACGACCGGTAATTTTCGCTGGTCCTGGAGCCCCATGGGCGCGGACGGAGCAATCATTACAAATCTACCGAGCAACATGGATTTAAGTTTGTCCTTCGGAATGACCGAGAACCTGAAAAGCCTGCATATTGTAACCGGAAACTTGAATTCGACCAAGCGACTGAGGCTTGATCCCGAAAGGGAAATCCGGCTCAGGACCCAACCTACAATTAAGGAGTTAGAACCATGCTGTTCCGTGCCGGACTTTGCCCGGGTGGGGGAAAAGGTTACTTTCTCCGCTAGGGGTTCAGCGGCCCCCCGGGGAGAGATCGCTCAGTACGAATGGGATTTCGACAATGACGGCTTTTTCTCTTATGTGTCTCAAACCCCCAGAGCAGTACATACATTCGAGAAGAGCGGTAATCACTCAATCACTCTCAAGGTAACAGGACCAGAGGGGAATCAGGCAACCCTCGAAAGAACTATCAAAGTGGTAAACAAACCCCTGGTAGCTACGAGGAAACTTTCAACGGAAACAATAACGCCCGGTAGTACATTCGAAGTCTCGGTAAAAATCACCGCCCGAGTAAAGGTATCCGGGTTGGGGATTGAAGAAAACTTACCGGAGGACTGGCAGGTAATCGACACGAGTAAAGATGACTTTACGTTCAAACGCTCCGAGGTTCAGTGGATTCTACAATCCAGTCTGAGGCCAGATGAAACAAAGAAGCTTAACTACAAAGTTAGAGCGCCTTCAGCAGCCCAATTGGAGGATAAAGCAGTAAATAAACAGCTGGATATTTCTGGAGAAGTAAGTAGTGTCAGCCCGAAACTGTCCAGCAAAACAGGAGGGGACTCCGGGGTGAATTTGGTCACCTCACTCAACCCCCTGGTCGCGCTGGCCCACTTCGATTTTGAAAAAGATAAGCTTGATTTCAGCTTGCCGGGTAAGATTTCCGATACCCAGATTGAACAGGTAATCCGGATATGGAAAAACGGGGGCGAGGTACCCGGTTTGAACGGGAAAAAGTTGAACTTCCACTTAGTAAAGAAAGCCCTTCTCTATCATCAAAAAGGGGCGGAGGTGGGAACCGAGTTAAGCCAACCGGCAAATCCTGATTTTCGTTCCTACCGCCGTATTTCCACCAAACTTCCGGACGACCTACTTTACGTCAAACCCGATAACCCTCTTGCCGCAGGAGGAGAAGTGGAATTCTCCATCGCAGTAATTATCCAGCCCCGTAACAGAACGCTTATGGGAGCGGGGATTGACGACGAAATACCATCTAACTGGGAGATAATTCCGAAAAGAACTGAAAAACTTGCTTATAAGAGCTCAACCAGACAGTGGATACTGACGGAACCAATTCTCCCGGGAGAAAAATTCACTATAAGGTATTCTGTAAAGCTACCATGTGAAGAAACCCCTGGAACTTACGAGCTCTTCGGCGAGGTAAGCGAAAGTTGGTCGAAAACTTCGATCACAGTTAAGGGGGACAACGAGCTGGAACTCGTTAAGGAGCTCCCGATAAAACTGGTTCTTTCCCGCTGGAATTTAGAAACAGGAGAACTGGACCTTGACCTTGACAATCACATCTCTTTAGAACAGGCAAAACTTGCAATTCATCTATGGGTAAAAGATCTGGCGGTTCCATATACAGGAGGAGCTAAACTGAGATTTGCCACGATTAAGGAAATAATGGTCTATCAATTGGAAGGAAAGTCCGTAAGAAGAACACTTTAATTACAAAAAGGTAGTTTAATGTAGTTTCTCCCTTCTACCAAAGCTGGCCAGGGAAACTCCGTTATCCTAACTCCCTCCACTCAGTTCCTCCCTTGAAGGTATTTCCGCTTTACTCCAGAGCTTTTCGAAATACACCTCAAACGCTTGAGCCACTTCCGGACTATCCTTGATAAGTAAATCCGCCTCCACGTTTTTATCCAGCGAATAATAGGACCAGTTAGTCGAGCCGAGCATTACCGTTTCTTCGTCCACGAGCAAGACCTTGCTATGCGTAGTCGACCCCCGGCTATCAAAACCGACCTTCCTAACTCCCTGACCGAGCAACCAGAGCGGGGTCTCTCGGTTGGATTGATTGATCTCTTCGGACCAATCGTTAACATCAAGAATTATGCGGACGCTGACACCACGATTTTTTGCCTTAACCAGCTCCTTGATCAATATATTTGACTTACTGTCCTTAAAACTCGGGTAACGTTTTAATTTAAAAATTACCAGATCGATCGACTCCTCCGCGCTGGAAATTAGTTTTTTGGCAAACCTGTAGTATGTCCTGTCGTCACCGGAACTCAGGATCGGTATAACTGCTTTCTCCTCCGGATAAGGTGGTGCCTTAATTGCTTCGAACTTCTTTTCTTTCCAGACGGAATCGAAAAAACTTTCGTAAAACGAAGCTACCTCCCTGTTGGTAAGTTTTACGTTGGCTTGATAGGTTTCCGTATACGTCGGAAAGTTCCAGTTACTCGAGCCGAGAAAAACTATTCTTCCGTCGATTATAATAATTTTTGTATGAGTGGTAACTTTCTCGTCGTCAAATTTTACATTTAAGCCCCTGTTTCTCAGGTATACGGCGGTCCGGGTGTTCGTCTTCGTAATAGACTCTGACCAGCTACTTTTATCCAGAATTAACCTTACTTTTACCCCCCTGCTATCCGCTTTTACCAGGGCATCGTAGAGATCATTCTGGATACCTTCCGGGTAGTCTGGATAGTAGTCGGCGGTTGCCATCATAACCTTGACAGTTTTCTTTGCGCTTTTCACGGACTCCAGGAGATGGTTGTAGTAGGTGCGGTTATCCGGCGTATCGAGAAGCGGAGTGACAATCAGGTTTTCCGAAAAAGCAAAATGAGTAAAGGCAAAAAGCGTTACGAACAGCAGGACAAAAATTTGAAACGCGCGATATTCCCTGTTCTTTATCATGGTCGTTTATTTTTACAGCCAGGAGAGCAAGTTGCAAGCGATTCAGCCAAAAGGCGTTATTCCTTGCACACAACCAGGTTATTGGCTTAAACCAGTTTAAACCGGCGAGAATATATTAACTGTTTAACCAATTGCACGAAGTTAATCGGTTTAATATCCTTTGTCACTGATATGATAAAAACACTTACAGTACTCGGCACCAGACCGGAAGCAATAAAGCTCGCCCCCTTGCTGAAAGAGCTATCAAGCAGAAAAGAATTCAAGTCCCGACTCTGCTCTTCCGGACAGCACCTGGAAATGCTTGATGGTGCGCTTGGGGTTTTTGATCTTTCCGTCCACCATGACCTGGGCCTGATGCGGGAATCACAGAGCCTTTCCGGCTTGACCAGCAGGGCAATGACGGGGATCTCCTGTGTTGTGGAAAAGGAAGACCCCGACATGGTACTGGTCCAGGGCGATACCACAACTGCCTTCGTCGGGGCCCTTGCAGCTTTTTATCAGGAAATTCCGGTCGGTCACGTGGAAGCCGGTCTGCGGAGCGGCGACAAATCCAACCCGTTCCCGGAAGAAATAAACCGTCGGCTTGCCGATAACCTGTCCGACCTTTACTTCGCACCCACTGAGAACTCTCGAAAAAACCTGATCGAAGAGGGTTACCCAAAAAACTCGGTATACGTCACGGGAAATACGGTTATAGATGCATTAATCAGGATAGAGAATTCAATCAAGAAAGGAGAAGTACAGCCAGAATATCCGATCGATACGACGAAATTTCGTGAAAAAAATAAGAAGCTGGTGCTCGTTACAGCTCACAGAAGGGAAAGCCAGGATGGAGGGATTACCAGGATATCCCGGGCACTAAAGCGACTTTCGAACGAACACTCGGACCTGGAGGTCGTCTTTCCGGTTCACCTGAATCCAAAGGTTAGGCAGGCAGTTCAGAAGACTCTTGGGGAGGCTGAAAACGTCAAACTGGTGGAACCCGTTGACTATCTTACCTTCGTCGGTTTAATGCGGGTCTCGCACCTAATTATCACCGATTCTGGCGGAATTCAGGAAGAAGCACCTACTCTGGGAGTACCTGTTTTGGTGGCTCGAGACAATACGGAAAGACCAGAGGCAATAGAGGCCGGAACGGCCATAATTGTTGGCACCGACACGGAGCGAATAGTCAGGGAAGCGAACAAGCTCCTGACTGACGAGGAACTCTACGAGAAATTTGCGAGCAGGGTTAACCCATTCGGGGAAGGGGACGCAGCAAAGAAAATCGCCGAGGGAATCTTGAATTATTTTTGCTTAAGTTAAACTATTCTCTCCCTAGAGTTCAACTTCTAAATCAGATACAAGTTAAACTAGCTATTGTTTGAGATATTTGATTGCTTCACCCAGTTGGTGATGTTCAAAAGGTTCAAGCCAACTTGCTCTCCCGAAACTTTCAACCAGCACCCAGATGAGAAAAGTTACCTGGGGATATAATCTACCGCTAAACGAGCCTGGCAGCCTATACCGTAGTGGAGTAAAAAATCTTGAGCCATGTTCCGGAGCTCATCTGGGTGCTGGACCAAATCTTGCCTGTAAAATACCATTTACGAATAACCCTTTTCTTTCCAGCTCATGTATTAAAACCGCTTGATTTAGGTTAACTAATCCTTTTGCTCCGCAAAAAACTCAAATACCCTATCAGCTACCTTGTCGGGGATACCGGAGACCGATTTAAGCTCGTCTAAAGATGCCTGACTTATCCTCTCCACTGAGTTAAAAGTAGAAAGCAGGGTCTTTTTACGTTTGGGTCCAACTCCACGAACTGCATCAAGAGAAGATCTGACCGTCCTTTTTTGTCTCAATCTTCGATGATAGTCGACTGCGAACCTGTGAGCCTCATCACGTACCCGCTGAAGCAGCTTAAGGCCTTCTGAGTCTCGGGAAAAACCGGCAGGAGTCATCTCTCCCGGCTGATAAACTTCCTCGTATTCCTTGGCAAGACCGATTACCGGAATATTTGCCATACTAAGATCCTTCAAAACTTTCACCGCTGCACTTAACTGGCCCTTCCCTCCATCAATCAGTATCAGATCGGGAAAAGCCGAGAAACTATCGTCAGCTTCTTCATTCTTTTTACCAGAACCTTCCCTTCCGTGCAGGAACCGTCTGCGCATTACTTCCTTCATCATCCTGTAGTCATCCGGGTCGGATTCTCCTTGAATTTTGAACCTCCGATAATCCCGGTTCTTCGAGCTGCCATCCTCGAATACCACCATAGAGCCTACAGCATCGGAACCGGATATATTTGATATATCGTAACCTTCAATCCGGCGGGGAGTAGTCGACAAACTTAGAACTTCGCGCAGATCTTTCAGGCCGGTTTCAATCGGCTTTCGCTCACCGGTCTCCTTCGAACTCTGGATGTCCTTTCGGTTATACCTGGCGTTCCTCTCCGCCATCTCCAGTACTTTTCTTTTCTGCCCCCTTTTGGGAACTTTTATCTCCACCTTTCCAGACCTTGCCTCGGCCAGCCATTCCTCGATGGTTTGGGCGTCTTCCGGCTCTTCCTCGACGTAAATTTCGGCGGGAATCACCCTGCGATTTGAGTAAAACTTCTTGATAAAACCAGCAAGGATAGATGGTTTTTCTTCTCCAGGGGGTATATTTATTTCCAGACTATCCTGCCCGCTTATACTCCCCGCTCTGACGAAAAAAATCTGGATCGTTCCGCCTGGTTTCTTTTTCGAGTCGGAAGGGTCTTTCACCTTTAACGCAATAAAATCCCGGTCGAGCTCATCACTCAACCTAACGTTCTGGTCTCGGGTAATTTTCTCCAGAGCTTCCAGCTTGTCCCGCCACTCAGCCGCCTTTTCGTAATCTCTGTTTTCCGAAGCCAGTTCCATCTTTTCCCCCAAGTTATCCGCAACGTCGCTAATTTTACCTTTGAGCAGGGCTCTAATCTGGTCGATCGACTCCATATACTCATCTCTATCGGCCTTTCCCGCACATGGCGCAGGACAGAGATCAATATGGTAGCGCAAACACGGCCTCCTATAACCTTCTTCCGGCTTCCAGCTACAGTCCCTGACAGGGAATATTTTCTCTATGGTATCCAGGGTTTTGCGCATTGCGCCTGAATCTATATAAGGGCCAAAAAGCTCTCCTGAGTCATCGCCACGATTGCGGGAAACTTCTAACTGGGGAAACTTTTCGTCAGTGAGTTTTAGGTAGGGATAACGCTTGTTGTCCTTCAGAAGTACGTTGTACTTCGGCCGGTGCTCCTTTATCAGGTTTTCTTCCAGAACTAATGCCTCCACCTCGGAATCCGTAACTATGTAATCTATCTCATCGGCCTCGTCTCTCAGGCTTCTAGTCTTGACCGAGGTAGCGGAGCCTTCGTTAAAATAACTCTTTACCCTGTCGCGGAGAGAGGCGGATTTACCTACATATATTACCTTTCCCTCAGAGCGGATTATATAGACTCCGGCCTCTTTCGGAAAATCCCCAACTCGTTCCTTCAAACTCATTTCGTCAGCAGTTCCTGTCTTTTCTCTGAGAAGATATCTTCCAGAACGTCGCCGGTAAACGACTCGTCCGACTTGCTAATCTCTTCCGGAGTCCCTTCATCTATCAATTTCCCGCCGTGTTTTCCTCCGCGGGGCCCGAGATCAATTATCCAATCCGCGGTTTTGATAACGTGCGGGTTGTGCTCAATTACCACTACAGTATTTTCCTCGTCCACCAGTCGATGCAGAACCTCGAGCAGTTTCCTAATATCTTCCGCGTGAAGTCCGGTTGTTGGCTCGTCAAAGAGATATAGAGTATGGCCTTTCCGTCGGCGAGAAAGTTCCCGGGCTAGCTTTATCCGCTGAGCTTCACCACCCGAGAGGGTCGTAGAAGGTTGTCCGAGTTTCATATAACTCAGACCGATATCCATAAGGGTTTGCAGTTTGTTTTTGATTTTTGAATGATTGGCAAAGAAATGAAGGGCTTCCTCAACCGTCATTTCCAGGATATCCGCTATCGTTTTTCCCTTGTACGTAATTTGAAGCGTTTCCTTATTATAGCGTTTTCCGTTACAGTCCTCACACGGGACGGTCACGTCGGGTAAAAAGTGCATTTCGATTTCCTTGACGCCCCGGCCCTTGCACTTCTCGCACCGCCCTCCCTTTCTGTTGAAGGAAAACCGTCCTTTTTCGTACCCTCTGGTTCTCGATTCCGGGGTCTCGGCAAAAAGTTCTCTAATATATCGAAAAACTTTGATATAAGTCGCTGGATTCGAACGAGGCGTTCTGCCGATCGGGGACTGGTCTATTTCAATAACCTTATCCAGTTTATCTACCCCTGTAATATCGTCGTGTGCGCCCGGCTTGGCACCGCTATTATGAAGCTCACGCTCTAGCTGGCGGTAGAGGATATCGTTTATCAGGGTGGACTTACCGGAGCCCGAGACTCCCGTGACACAATTAAACAGCCCAAGTGGTATTTCCACGTCAATATCTTTTAGGTTATGTTCTTTCGCGCCACGAATCCAGAGTTTACCACCGGAAGAATGCCGGCGCTTTCGAGGGATTGGTATTTCTTTCTCCCCCCGCAGGTATTGCCCGGTCAGGGAGTCCGCGTCCTGCAACAAACCCTCGGGTGGTCCCTCGTGCATTATTTCTCCTCCATTCACACCTGCCTTCGGGCCCAGTTCCACTACCCAGTCCGATTCCATGATCGTTTGTCGATCGTGTTCTACCACGATCACCGTATTGTCCATGTCCCGCAGGTCTTTCAGGGTATCCAGCAGCCGACTAACGTCTTCCTGGTGAAGCCCCACTGTCGGCTCATCAAGGATATACAGCACTCCGGTTAAACCGGAACCAATCTGCGTCGCTAGCTTGATCCGGTGGGCCTCACCACCGGATAGGGTCCCTGCTTCCCTGTCCAGAGTTAAATAATCCAGGCCGACGTCTAGGAGAAACCCGAGTCGAGCCTTGATTTCCTCAAGGATCTCGCCCGCGATCAGTTGGTCGTTTTCGCTCAGTTTCAGCCCACTAAAGAAGTCATAAGCGTCGTCGATCGAGAGTCTGGTAACGTCCCGTATATTCTTATCGTTGACCGTAACGGCCAGGCTCTTCTGGTTTAACCGCCCCCCGCCACATTGAGGGCAGGGGAGTTTTGCCATGTACTCCTCTATCCTCTTTCTGCTACTGTTGGAGCTTGAATCCCTGTACTTCTTCTCCAGTTCAGGCACGACTCCCTTGAACTTCCTTTTATGTCTTTTGGTCTGTCCTTTTCGATTGGTATAAAGGAAACTGACCTTCTCCTCGTCTCCGTAAAGCAGGAGATCGAGCTCTTCTTCGGAAAGTTCTCCAAGCGGTTCGTCCTTTGGTATCTGATGTTTTTTGCAGAAAGCAGAGAGAATCGCTTTTCGCCATTTACCCGGGTTCTTTCGCCAGGGAAGAATACCCCCTTCTTCAATCGACAGGCTCTTATCCAGGACTAAATCAGGGTCTACTTCCGCCTTTTTTCCCAAACCATCACATTCCTGGCATGCCCCGTAAGGGCTATTGAAAGAAAACATGCGCGGGGTTAACTCCGGAACGCTAATTCCACAATCGGAGCAGGCCTGCTCTTCGCTGAACGTCAGCTCGGCCCCGTTCTTAATTTTTACAATTAAATTCCCTTCAGCTAACTCAAGGGCCGTTTCGACGGAGTCGGCAACACGGGATCGGACGTCCTGTTTGACGATCAACCTATCGACTACTACTTCTATGTCGTGCTTCACGTACTTTTCCAGGTCAATATCTTCTTCCAGCTCCCTTATCCTTCCGTCGACCCGGACTCTTAAATACCCCTGATCCGCGAGCTGTTCCAGCAAATCCTGATATTCCCCTTTTCTCCCCCGCACCACAGGGGCCAAGACGTAAATCTTCGACCCTTCCTCCAGCTCCATGACCTGATCTATAATCCTTTCGGGAGTCTGCGTGGATAGCTCTTTACCACATTCAGGGCAATGCGGCACACCGATATGGGCGTAGAGCAACCTCAGATAATCGTATATTTCCGTGGCAGTTCCTACTGTAGACCTGGGGTTCTGGCTTGTAGTCTTCTGATCTATCGATATCGATGGTGATAACCCCTCGATAAAATCGACGTCCGGTTTCTCCATCTGGCCCAGAAACCGCCTGGCATAGGCGGAAAGAGATTCCAGATACCTCCGTCTCCCCTCCGCATATATCGTATCAAAAGCGAGGGAGGATTTTCCGGACCCACTTAACCCTGATATCACGACAAGGTTATCCCGTGGTATCTCCAGATCAATGTCTTTTAGGTTGTGCTCGCCTGCACCTTTTATGGATATTTTCTTCATTATCGATCATAAATTATACTTGAGGAATTTCGTAGGTGAAAGCCCCGCCAATCCCGATCAAAGTGGGATGGGCTAATCGTCTAGTTTCACCAGTATATCTTTATCCACCAGTAAGATCTTACCGTTCTCGGTCAGAGCCATCTTTATTCCATACACATTTACCCCCGTCCTTTCTGCTGCCAGAAGGGCTTCCCCCATAGCAGGCTGAATAGCGTCATCCGGGGTAAACATGTTACAGCCGGGATGAGTGACGACAAAGACTATATAGACGGGTAGCCCGGCAGCTGCAAGCTCTTTCAGGCGATTAACGTGTTCCAGGCCGCGATCCGACGGAGCATCGGGGTAACTTGCCCGGCCGTCCCTGCAGGTAACCGCCGACTTCAATTCTATATAGCCATTTCTCTTTTTTGTTCGAAAACCGAAATCGAACCTTCTGTCCTCGAATGTGGCCTGACTTTCGATAGAACTTAGTTCTTCGGGAAACCAGCCCAGGGTCCCGGATCGCAATATTTTCTCAAAACCCTTTTCCTGAAGATAGGTATCCAGCAGTACGTACGAACCCTCGTCTATAGCTCCGATCACGCGGGCATCCGTCTTTCCAGTTTCCTTTCTTTCGCACGCTACAGGAGCTCCCGGATAAACGAGACCCTCCAGTCTTCCTGTATTACGGAGGTGAGCTCTGAACTCCTCTCCGTTTTCCGCAGCAATAACCGTAACCCGACTATCCCGTTCACGAACTTCAGCGGTAAATAAGTTTACCTCTGCAAGGGTGAATTCGGCAGACAAGCTTTCCTCTCTTTTTTTTCTAATCTTCTAAGGGTCCCGCTTAAGAAGTACTGGAGCTTATCCATTAATTTCCAGCGATATACTATCGATCTCGTCGTCAACGCCTTTGAGTGCCCGCAACATGCCTTTCAGTCCTCCTTCGACGAAGTCGGCCGGGAAGTTTTCCAGAGGCACGTCTTCGCCGTTTACCTCCAGTACCACGCTTCGTTCTTCCCTGACTTCGCAATCCTCTAGCTCTTCTTCACCGTCGTGTATTGCCCGGGCGAGCCCCCGGCAGCTGTCGTAGCCACACCGACCGCAATCCAACCCGGGTAGTTCGTTCTCGATCTCCTTTAACTCTATTTCAGTTCGAACCCTGTCCTTAAGAGCAGCCATATCGCCATCGTACTCGTAAACGGTACTTTTTCTTTTTTCGATTTCCCCAACTGATACTTTCGGAACATCTTCATCCTTATAACCTTCGGCAATTACGAGATCGTATTCCGAAAAATTACTCAATAAACCCACTATCTCTTCCAGTTCTCGTTCTTCGGGGATAATGATCGTTGTTTCCATCTTAGTGGAAAATACAGTTAAATTCGCCCCGGCTTCCCTGTGTCTCCAAGTATCTTTCCCTTCTTCATTAAGACTGTATTCCCCCGGACTGTGTTTTACGGTGCATACTTCCAACCCTTCATCTATCAGATCTTCAAGAAGCCTAACTACCAGCTCCGTCTTTCCCGAATCGGAATTTCCATATATCGCCACGACCGGCAAATTAACCATATTCATTTCCCCCTTATCTTTCTTATGATTATTCTACATGATGAAAATTTTAACCCGCGAGTTCGGAAAACGACAGCCCTATAAAGTATCGTAAGAAAAAACGTTAGAGTCTCCTTCTTTTAACCTGGTTTTACAGTAGTTATAATTATTTAACCGAGGTGATTGCCTTGAAGGGAGTATTTCTCTGTGCGGGTAAAGGTACGAGAATGCGTCCGGTAAGTTATTCCACTCCAAAACATCTTATTCCCATAGCAAACAAACCGATATTGCAGTATAACATCGAGAAAGTGATCGAAGCCGGTATCACGGAAGTCGGATTGGTCGTCTCCCCGGAAATGGAATCGCTTTATCGGAGCCAGCTTGGGGACTCGCAGTGGGGTG
>JAIPHN010000054.1 GCA_021735185.1 Candidatus Bipolaricaulota bacterium | reverse complement strand
CACGATATCCATTCCGTAAACCAGATCCTCAGTATCGCACCTAAAATCAACTTCGGCGGGGCTATCCGTTCCCACATCAAGTTCCTGGTCAGACACTATTTTACCTCCTAAATTATTTCACGAGTTTTTCCGACAATTTGCCATTAATGATACCAATTTCCTTAACTTCTGTCATCCTGGATCTACTATTTCTTCCTCGACCCTCTCGATTATCTTCCGCGATACTTCCTTCTTTGAGCTGGATCCGTCAATAAGCACGGAATCGGAAAGAGCCTTAATTTCTGCAAGGTAACCTTCTCGGACCCTTCGATAGAAATCCTGTTTCTCCTTTTCTATTCGATCCGGCCTCTTCCCGGCACTCCTCTTCTCTCTTTCATGGAGATCAATATCGAGGTAAAACGTGATATCCGGTTCGAGTCCACCTACCGCAATTTCGTTCAGCGACTTCACCCGGTCAATCGGTATCCCTCTTCCGTATCCCTGATAGGCAACAGAAGAAACGGCAAAACGGTCCGAGATAATCACTTTCCCCTTTTTCAACCCCGGAATCACTTTTTCTCGAACCATCTGAGCCCGAGAGACCTCATAGAGAAACAGTTCGCTGAGCGGCTCTATCCCAACTCCTCGATCCTCAAGCAAAATCTCTCGTACCTGACGGCCCAGCTCGGTTCCACCGGGTTCTTCCAGCTCGACCACGGAATACCCTTCCTCTCTAAGGTACCGGGCCAGCAACCCCGATTGGGTCGTCGTACCCGACCCATCCAGACCTTCAAGCACAATTAAGAAACCTGGGTAATTACTGTCCAAGAAACTTCATACCTCCAGCCAGGACGAAAATTATCAAACAGGAACCACTGACAATGGCCACGTCGGCAAAATTAAAGATCGGAGTGTTACCTATTTGAATAAAATCGACGACAGCACCCGCCATAACCCTGTCCAGCAGATTGCCCAGCGAGCCGCCAAGCAACAGCGCCAGACCTACGTTCGTTGTAGTTCTCCGGAAACTGGAAAAGAACAGAAGATAAATCACAAGTCCGACAGCAATTACCGTTACGATTAAGAAAATATAGCCCTTCCTGGGAAAAAGTCCAAAAGCGCCGCCCGAGTTCTTCACGTAATGAATCGAAAAAAACCCCGAACGAAAAAAAACCGGATGACCCGAGCGAAACCCGAATCGAACAAGGAACTTGCTACCTCTATCCAGGAGAAAGACGCCCAGAGTAATTAAAAAGTAGTGAAGATTTCCCACTTTACCTCCAGATATGCAACCTGCTCGTCCTTGCGTTTTCTTTTATATTCAAACCCGATGAATTAACAAACAGTATCGGCCGTACGCCCGAACCATCCTTGAGCAAGAAAGTACTGTGAAAAGACCCACCTACGGTTAACCTCTCCAGCGGTGCGATAAGTCCCAGCCCGTCAGTTATTTCAATATCTTCGTTAAATGTAATTATATAAATCCCACCTTCGAGGTTCCACCAGCCATAGTCGTCTTCGGGCGACCTTTTTTTCGGTTCTAACGTTTCGAGCTCCCCGCGTTTTTCTTCGCTTCCGCCGAAGTCTAGTTCGGTAGGTGACCTGGCCTTTAACACTCTGTCTACAGTTAGGTCAAGACCTTTATCGGCAAACTGAGTTTCCTCGTGGATTATACCATCTACGTATCCTTTTAATTCTTCTGCGGACAGAAACATATTATCACCTCAAAAAAAGTATGTGAAAAGCGCCCATTACCTTCAATCGGGACCTGGGGTAGGCCTCAACTTGTTGGCGGTTTTAACTGATTCTTTTACCATCCACGTGAGGTGCTATCGCTACTAAAATCCACTTTCCAACTTTCCCGACGGGATTTCACTGGAATAGGAAGAAGCAATAATTTACCATCTAATGATTTGGAGGGAAATAAAACCATGTGTCTTGCAATTCCAGGTGAAGTTCTTTCAGTAGAAGAGGAAGTTGCCAGCGTCGAAGTCGGCAGCGTGGAACAGGAGGTCAGGTTAGATACACTCACCGAAGAGGTAAAGGAGGGGGATTACCTCCTGGTACATACCGGCTTTGCCATACAAAAGCTCTCGCAGGAAGAAGCCGAGGAGACTCTGTCTTTATTTGACGAATTAATAGAAACGGAAAAAGAGCTGGAGGAAGAGAGTGGAGTTTAAATTTAAAGATAAAGAACGGGCCAGAGACCTGGTCCAGCTGATAAACCGAAAGGTTCCGGATAGACCGGTAAAAATAGTCCACGTTTGCGGGACGCACGAAGTAACCATAACCGAAAACGGATTACGAAGTTTACTTCCGGACCGGATAGACATAAGAGAAGGTCCCGGCTGCCCGGTGTGCGTCACGCCGACAGCTGATCTCGACGCGGCCTTACAGCTAGCACGTGATGGCGCTATAGTTACGGCCTTCGGCGATATGATGAACGTTCCGGGAACGGATAAGTCTTTAAAGGAATTGAAGTCAGAAGGAGCTGACGTTCGTCTGGTTTATAGCGTCAGTGAAGCGATAAAAATCGCCGAATCCACGGATAGAGAAGTCGTCTTTCTCAGCGTCGGATTTGAAACAACCACTCCGATGACTGCCGCAGTACTCGCAAACGATCCCCCGGAAAACTTTAGCATATTACCCAGCAATAAGTTGATCCCACCGGCGATGAAAAGCCTTCTGGAGCTACCGGATAACGATATAGACGGTTTCATAGCCCCAGGCCACGTTTCTACGATAATCGGGGTCGAACCTTACGAACCTCTCGTGAAGAACTACGGTGCTCCGATAGTCATTGGTGGATTCGAACCTCTCGACATCCTTTACGCACTGGCTTTAATAGTGAAACAAATTGCCGCCGGCAAGCCGGAAGCGGAAAACGGCTACGAAAGAGGCGTGGATTACGGCGGAAACCGCAAGTCACAGGATTTGATCAAAAACGTTTTCAAAGTAACCGACAGCAGATGGAGGGGAATCGGCAATATCCCCGAATCCGGTTTGACACTGAACTCGAACTACGAAAATCGAAACGCGCGCCAGAGGTTTGACATCGACCCGGAGGCCGGTCAGGAAAGCCCGCCAAACTGCCTCTGCCCACAGGTAATTACGGCCAGGGCAACGCCGGAGGAGTGCGATCTTTTCAGGGAAACCTGTACGCCGAAAAGCCCTTACGGGCCTTGCATGGTTGGAGAAGAAGCAATGTGTAACATCTGGTATCGCTACGGGGGTAGGCCAAAGCTATGAACGAGGAAAAGGAAGAAAAGATTAAAATTACGGACGGGGCTGGAGGCAGGGCAATGGATAGGCTCATTGGGGACCACATTCTGGCCAACTTTTCCAACGTTAGTGCCGGGGAAATTGGTCTTGGAGAACTCGACGACGGTGCAACTATCGAAAAAGAAAACGGTGGTACCCTGGTCCTGACTACGGATAGTCACGTGGTAAACCCGCTTTTTTTTCCGGGGGGAGATATTGGCAAGCTGGCCGTTTGCGGTACGGTAAACGACCTGGCGGTAATGGGAGCCAAACCCCTCGCGCTGACTTCAAGCTTGATAATCGAAGAAGGTTTTCCAACATCGAAACTGGATAGTGTCCTGGCTTCGATGGAGAACTCTTCTACCGAAGCGGGAGTGCCTATCATAACGGGTGACACAAAAGTTCTGGAAAAAGGTAATATGGACGGTCTGGCAATTAATACGGCGGGTCTCGGACTGGCAGATAAACCGATTTCTGACGCCGGAATGGAGCCGGGGGACAAGGTTATCTTAACCGGATCCATCGGAGATCACGGAATGGCTCTGATGCAGTACCGGGAGGGGCTGAGTTTTAAAACGGAATTAACTTCTGATATAGCCCCGTTGAACGATTTACTCTCAATTGCACAGAACGCCGGGGGTATTACCGCGATGAAGGACCCAACTCGTGGGGGGATCGCTACCGTATTGAACGAAATGGCCGGTAAAAGCGGTCTCGGAATTACCGTTAAAGAAGAAGCAGTTCCAATCAAGGAAGCTGTTTCCGGAATAGCAGAGCTCATAGGTATTAGCCCCTACGAAGTTGCCAACGAAGGCAAAGCGGTCATCACTGCCTCGAAAGAAACCGCCGAAGGCGTAGTAGAAGAAATAAAACGACACTCCCTGGGAACCGACGCGGCTATTATCGGAGAAGTTAATAAGGATTGGCCAGAAAAAGTAATAATGGAAACGGAAGTCGGCGGCAGGCGTTTTCTGGAAGAACCGCTTGGAGATCCGATACCCAGAATTTGTTAGAAACCCATTTAGCCTGACCGCACTTGGATAACGCCCCTATAAATCTTATACTAACCTCGTATAAGAGGTCGTTCTGGTCAAGTAAAGTATTATCGTCTAAAAATCGAGACCGGAGTTTGAAAACTTTTGGGATAACTCGTAATGGCCCGGGTTGAGGTTAAGTGTTGTTTTTAAAATAGATAACGCTCTTTTTATCTCTCTAGCTAACCATCGAAAACTTAGTTTAGAACAAAACCAGGGGCAAATTGAGCACAGTTTTGCAAGGGGAGATCAACGGAAAATTAGAGGAATAAATTCGAAATTTTCTGACTAAACCGGTTGAATTGTTTTTTTATGAGGGATATTTAAATACAGGTCTTAGTGTGGAGGGATAAATTAGTGTCAAAGCACAGGATTTACGAAATCGCGGACGAGTTAGATTTAGAAAGTAAGGAGATACTGGATATACTCGACGAACTCGGTATGGGTGAATTAACACCTTTAAATACCGTAGACGACGAGGAATACGGTTTAATCCTTGAGCTATACGAAGAAAGGAAAGATGAGCTGAGCGAGGAAACCGAAGAAGTCGCCGAAGAGGAAGAAGAAACCGTAGAAGAAGAAACCGTAACGGAAAAAGAGGAAAAGGTTGAGGAAGAAGTTGAAGAAGAAGCCCCGCGTAGACCGGCGGTAGTATCGGTGCTTGGTCATATCGATCACGGCAAAACGACCCTGCTGGACACGATAAGAGAAGCAAGGGTCGCAAATTCGGAAGCAGGGGGCATCACTCAATCCATAGGGGCTTACCAGATAGACTGGGAAGGAGAAGAATTCACCTTCATAGATACTCCGGGTCACAAAGCTTTCACCTCAATGAGATCCAGGGGAGCCCACGCTACGGATATTGCCATTTTAGTCATTGCAGCAGACGACGGAATAATGGATCAGACCAGAGAAGCAATCTCTCACATAGAAGCCGCAGACATCCCGCTGATCGTGGCAATTAACAAGATTGACAAGAACAACGCCAATCCCCAGGAAACCATGAACCAGCTTGCACGGGAAGGATTTACCCCGGACGACTGGGGAGGCGACACGATAATGGTCCAGGTATCCGCTCTTACTGGAGAAAACGTTGAAGAACTGCTGGACATGTTAAGTCTGGTTTCCGAAATGGAGGCCCCGACGGGTGATCCAGAAGGAGAGTTAAAAGGGTTTATCGTCGAAAGCCATCTTGATTCTCAAATGGGGCCGATGGCTACGGCCGTCATCCAGGAGGGAACACTTAGGCCGCGCGATATCCTGGTCGTGGGCAACACTCATGGCAGAGTACGCGCACTTTCAGACGAATCAGGCCAGATAGAAGAAGCCGGACCGAGTAAACCGGTCGAAATATTGGGGCTCAAGGACGTTCCTCCCGCAGGGGCCAGTATCGAAGCTTACGATGATCTAAGCAAAGCCAAGAAACTGGCTCAGACGAGAAAGGAAAAGCAAAAACAAAAGAGCCGGAAGGCAAAACCGTCGGTTGAAGACCTCTTTGCTAAAGCAGAAAAAGACAACCTGGACCTCGTCCTGAAGGCCAGTTCTCGCGGTTCACTGGATGCAGTAAAGAAAGAACTGGGGGAAATCGAAGTCGAAGATATCGAGATCGAGGTTCTTCACGAAGGAATTGGGGACATTTCAGAAAGCGATATCATGCTCGCTTCGTCCTCTGAAAACTACTCCGCGGTTCTTGGTTTTGACGTTAAACTTAGAACGAAAGCTGAAGAGCAGGCTGATCAGCTGGATATTCCCGCAGAAACTTACAACATTATCTACGATCTAGTTGACAACGTAAAACGAGCAATTGGAGAAGTCAAGGGACCGCAATACGAAGAAGTCAAGATCGGAGAGCTCGAAGTCCGACAGGTATTTGACATAACGGGGTCGGGCCAGATTGCCGGGTGCTACGTCTCTTCCGGCAAGATAACCAATAAATCGATCATAAAGGTCTGGCGCGATTCTGAACTGATACATGAAGGGCAGATAGAGAGTCTGAAGCGGTTCAAAGAAGACGTAAAAGAAGTCGGCGAGGACTACGAATGCGGTGTTTCCATCAAAGACTTCGAAGGTTTTGAAGAGGGAGATACCCTGGAAGCATATACCAAAAACAGAGTGGAGGCTTTTTAACCGTCGGAAAAAGTGAGCTTAGATGAGTATAGGGGTACTGAAGTTAAAATTTAGGATTTATGGCGCAAGCTCTCTCAAGGACAAACGGTCGATAATCCAGCCTTTTATCCATCGGATTCGCAGGAATTATAACTTATCGGTCAATGAGCTTGATGCTGAAGACGATAGGTCTTCGGCTACTCTAGGGTTTGCCCATATAGCAAAAAGTAGCGATCTGAACCACAAGAAACTGGCCCAGCTCGTTGAAGAGGCGGAAAAGGAAAAAGATCTACAAATCGAACGTCAATCAAAAGAGGTGCTATAATGGGAAGTAGAGCCAAGAAGCGGAAGGAAGAAAAGTACAAAAGAGCACTGGCAAAGATAATTGAGAAAAATACCAGGGACAAGAAATTTGATCTCGCAACGGTCACCGACGTAGAGCTTACCGACGACTTCAAATACGCCAAGGTCTACCTCGATATAATCGGAGAAGAGGAAGAAAAAGAAAGTTCACTGGAAAAATTCAACGAGGAAGAAGGTTTCTTTCGAACCAACCTGGCACACGAAATAAATCCCAGGCTTACCCCGGAGCTTACCTTCAAACTGGACAGAAGCCTGGAAAGGTTAAACCGAATAGAGGAAATACTGGAAAAAGACGAGGGGCTGGAGGATAGGGACGAGGATTAGTCACTACAGGTTAAAACGATGAAAGCTTACGGACCGGTACCGTTCAGTCGCCCTGGTCGCAACTCCTGTATATACTGCCTGCTGGGCCCGACAATTGATCCAGGGGCTCAGCGTAAAGTTATTACGATCCGGACTGAATTCGACGGAGAAAGGTATTACATGAGGAAACTCTCGATATAGAGCTGCTCTCCCTACCCTGGTGCGGGGTCACGAACTCATCCTCCCCGTTATTTTTAGCCGGGCTGTCTTTTCAAGCTTTTGTTTGCCGGTCCTTACGGAATATCCCTCTATCAATATTTCTAGCGGCCACCTATATTTCTCAGCATTTGTTCTGTAGCCCCAGCAAGGTACATCCCACAGGCAACAAGGACTCATTTTCTGGTAAAGAAGGGTAGAGATGAAACGGAAGAGCAGTGAGATAGTTGAGAGTTTTACCTCTTATAGAGAAAATTAAAAAGTATTCGTAAAATTTCCTGTAATAACTCAAAATTCAAAGGAAAACGTTTTTGTTATTTGGAAATTTTTCAGGGTCTTTACAATTGCCCCACAGTTAAATTCGACGAACGGGGACGATTGAGATGTTCTTCCAGAAATTTGCCCACGTGGTAAATTTGTTTTTTCAGTGGTGGCTGACATCCGACCAGATACTTTTTCGTCATTTCCTGCAACATGAAGCAATGTTCTTTGCCCTGGGTGTTTCGCTTGTAATTAATCTCTGGGGCGTGTTTGTGCTTTACGTTCCGATAAACTTCCTCGTTCCACGAGCCAAAATCGAAGATCTGAGATCCTACCTGAAGAACAGGTTTCCTCTGATTAAGCGGCACCTGGAACGAGTGGAAAAATTTCGGGACGATTTTGAAAACAGTCAAAGCAATCTCTTGACGTCCAGTGAATCTAGAGATAAAGCAATATCCAGATTGATAGAAACTTACGAATACGACTACCTCTTTGTATTTGGTCTCTCCTTTCTACCGGTTCCCTTTCTCGGTACGATAATGACGGGAGGGGCAATATTTGCGATAGAAGCACTGGAAATTCGTAACTGTTTAGTTTTCTGAAGTAAATTGTGACTTCAATGCCCCCTCCACCGTCTGCATAAAACTCTCGTCTCTCTTCTT
>JAIPHN010000053.1 GCA_021735185.1 Candidatus Bipolaricaulota bacterium | reverse complement strand
GCAGTTGAACATTTCCGGCAGTACGAGAAAATCGGACTCCTTTGTTGCCTGGTTCCGGCAGAAATTTTCGACTTTTTTTAGGTTTTCGGATTTGTCTTCCGTTACTTTGAGTTGCAGTAGCCTCAATTTCACCTGTATCACCTCACTTCCGGTGGATCTATTCGTGTTGCCTCTTATTCTACCTAAGAACCACTCAGGCTCGCCGTTTCAGTTGACTCTTTGACTTCTTCCGAGAGGGCCTCTTCGGTCTCGGTCTTCTCTATAGTTCGTTCTTTCCAGGTGCCTGTGAGAAACCAGCCCAGAGCCATAAGGCCACCCAGGAAATTGCTGATAAACAGGCCGGTCCAGATCCCGTCGGCCCCCATGTTGACCCCAAATAGCCCAAAAGCCAGAGCGTACGAGATCCCCACCCTCAACAGGAGCAACCGAATGAGAGACATTATCATCGGCGGTCTCGTGTGGCCGGTGCCGCGAAATACCGAGCTGGTCAGGACAAAGATCCCGAAAAAGGGAATTGACCAGATGAACACCGTTATGAACCTCGCTCCGGCATCAATTACCGCCATGTCGTCGATAAATATCTGAAATAAAGGTCGCCGCAATAAAAATACTACAAGGGCAAGTCCCATGAGGGTTGCGAATGATAGCCCGTAGGCTTTTTTGGCCGTTAACGAGGCTCTGGCTTTGTTTTTAGCTCCAATGTTCTGGCCAATCATTGTAGTCAGGGGAGAGGCCAGCCCCCATATCGCGATATTGAGTAGCCCTATGATCCTCTGTCCGATTCCGTAAGCGGATACTACGACCACTCCCAGACGGGAAACCAGTCCCATGAGCAGGACAAAACCAATAGCCGTTCCTACCTGGCCGATTGCGGAAGGGAGGCCGATCTTCAAAATCTGTTTTACCCATCTCAGTTTAAGCAACAGGTCGTGGAACTTTAACTTGATTTCTAGTCTACCGGAGAAAAGTAGATAAATTGCCACGAAAGAAGCCACGCCCCGGCTCAGCACGGTTGCAACCGCAGCTCCGGCCACGCCCATTTCCGGTAGCCCGCCAAGGCCGAAGATCAATACCGGATCCAGGAACATATTGGCTATTACCGAAGATCCGGTTACCAGCATAGGCGTCACCATATCTCCGATCCCCCTCACCAGCGACCTGAAAGCAAAGAAGAGGAACATCAGCGGCAATCCACCGAAGATTATCCTGATATATACAAGGGCTTTGGGGAATACGTCTTCCGGGACTCCCATCAGGGTTCTTAATAGCCCCGGGGCAATTAGATAACCCAGAGCGGAAAGTAAAATTGAGCTGACAAACATGAAGGCGATTACCTGTCCTGCGGCTTTGTTGGCGTTTTCCGCACTTCCGGCTCCCGTATGCTGTGATACAAGAGATACTCCAGCGATTGAAAAGCCGAAACCCAGCGAAATTAACATGAATACTACCGGGAACCCGACGGTCGGGGCGGCTACTGCCACTTTACCGATTTTACCCAGCCAGTAAGTATCGACCAGATTATAAAGCATCTGAAGCGCGTTGGATATCATCACCGGCCATCCAAGTACCAGCAGGGTCTTGATGATTGGCCCGTTAAGAATATCGTCTTTCAGCCGCTCAACTCTTGTTGTGTTATCCTTCATCGTTTATCCTGACTCTCTTTTTGTGATGTTTTTGATGTTAGGGCTTTAGGCTGATTAGGACTTAGTAGAACAAAACAACCGAACAATTAACCGTTATTTATAAGCCAAGAACAGGGAGTTAGCAATGGCGAGGCGTGTAAACAGGGATATCTCTGAACTAAGTTTTACACTTGTAGTAGCCGGGTGAATTGGTTATCTTGTTAAAAGGATTTTTAAATCTACGCCGACTGTGAAGAATTTTGGAGGGGTTAGATGTTAACCTGGGTCTCACTTGTAGTCTCGCTGCTTTTGTTGCTCTTAATTTCTCAGAAGAACCTTGCGCTGGGCATGTTTACTGCCGCGATCGTCATGGGTCTGACCACGATGTCATGGAGTAGTTTTCTGGATCAGCTTGCCGCCACCTTTTCCGACCCCTCTGTTCTCTCACTTGCCGGGCTGGTGGGAATTATCGCGATGGTTGGGGGTATCCTGGAAGAGAGCGGAGAGATGGAAAACCTTGTTAGTAACATGCGGATTGGCAAACGCCCTTTTCTTGCTTCTTCACCTGCCCTTCTGGGAATGTTGCCCATGCCCGGCGGAGCTTTGCTTTCCGCCCCGATGGTTGAAAGCAGCGGGGGGAAGCTCTCGGGAAGCACCAAGGCGGTAATTAACGTCTGGTTCCGCCATATCCTGTTCCTGATTTATCCGCTGGGTCCCGCCCTTATCGCTTCCGCGAAAATTGCCGGTCTGAGCGTGTACGCCACGATCCCTTACCTTGCTCCCCTGTTCCTGATATCGGTATTGCTTGGTTATTTCTTTCTCCTGCGGGAGACCGAGACTGGAATGGAGTATTCCGACGAATTCTCTCTCCGGGGTTTATTGGTCCCGCTGACGGTAATACTGTTAGCTCCGCTGGTGGATGTAATGTTGAAGACCTTCTTCAATTTTTCCGTTCCGGAGTACACTACGCTGATCGGCGTCACGTTGAGTTTTGTTGCAGCACTTGTCGTCAGTGGTTACGGGCTATCCGAACTCGGTCAGGTAACGAAAAAGATGGAACCCTGGGGTTTTGCGCTGATTGTTCTGGGGATGTTTACCTTTCTTAACGTATTCCAGAATTCCGGTGCTCCGGAAGCTATAGGTGACCTTTCTTTTCCTTTACCGGTTCTAGTTGTGGGTGTTTCTTTTTTGCTTGGACTGGTTACGGGGAGGATCCAGGCTCCAGCTTCGATAATATTTCCGATATTTTTTGCCAGACAGGGTGTAGAAGTTGTGCCTGTTATGGCTTTTGCCGTTGCTTACTTCAGCATATTTGTCGGGTACGCCATATCGCCGATTCACCCCTGCGTTTCCGTCTCCGTTGAGTTCTTCGAGACCTCCATGGGGAATTACTTCAGAAAAATCGCGCCCCCGGCGGTTATCTCTCTCCTCGTGGCCGGGCTGCTTGCAATATTTTTGTTTAACTAATTGAAAGCGCAATCCCGGGGAAAATCAGCTGCTTCAGTCCCGGGCGAGTTCACGGAATTCTCGGTGAGTTTTTCTCAATTTCATTATTTGCCACTGGTTGCCCGGAGGTGGAGTTTTGAACGTGCGATTAGATAGAGATTTTTTCGAACGTGATACGGCAGCTGTGGCGAGAGATTTGCTGGGCAATTTTCTGGTCAGAATCAATGGAGACGAGCTTCTGCGGGGCAGGATAGTGGAGACCGAGGCTTACTATGGAGAAGGTGACCCGCCCTCTCACGCGTCATCCGGAAAAACGAGCAGGAGCAAGATCATGTGGGAGAAACCCGGTCTGGCCTACGTTTACCTGGTATACGGGATCCACTATATGTTTAACGTGGTTTGCGAGCCGGAGGGAAAACCTGGCGCGGTTCTGGTTCGTGGAGTAGAACCGGAAGAAGGAATAGAGATGATGGTCAGCAATAGAGAGGGGGCTGAGATTCGCCAGCTCACAAACGGGCCCGGTAAGTTGACCGAGGCATTTGCCATAGATCGGGAGGAAAACGGTCTAGATCTGATAAAGTCAGAGGAATTATGGTTGGAAGAAGGTTCGGTAAACGGGACATCAAAAGTGGAAACTTCTGGAAGAATCGGAATATCCAGAGGAAAAAAAGAGCAACTGAGGTACTTCTTTCAGGATAACCCCTTCGTTTCGGGTTAAGTACGGTGTGTAGATAGTTTGGCGTTCAAATTCAATGCACCTTATTCGTGAAAATAAAAAGGACTATAGGAGAAATAACCCCCTATAGTCCTTTCATTAGTTGTTCTGATTCATCCCTGATGCACGAAGAATTATAGAAGTTCTACGCTGATAGCCTTAGGGCCTTTGTCGCCTTCTTCCACTTCAAATTCTACTTCCTGGCCTTCTTCCAGCGACTTGTACCCTTCGCCAGCTATTTCCGAATAGTGGACGAAAGCGTCTTCACCATCTTCCTGTTCGATGAAACCATATCCTTTGTCGTCATCGAACCATTTGACGGTTCCTGTAGCCATATGTTAACAACCCTCCCTGTCTGCCGAGATTTGACTGCCCCGTTTCACCTCGAACCAGGAAGGGGTTTCTAAGCCCTCTGTATCAAATGCTTTAGGTCCAGCCATACTGTCTTTTAATCATCCTACGAATTGTAAATTGTAAAATTGTGCCTGATACTACTGTGTTGCAGACGGCTATAGATTAACCTCTTTTTTATCACTTTTCAACCCGAAAAAGTCTTTGCTGCGGTGCAAAAAGGCGTAATTTTAAAAAAAGCTAGCTGGGAACCCCCAGGTGCTTGCCCAGAAGGTGAATCATTGATTGTTAGTCAGAGTGATCCGAACGTTCTGGAGTCAAAGTTCCTTTTCCATTATTTCGATCACTGGTTTGAGCGTGTTAAAGAGTTTCGCAGTTCCTTCCGCGTCTCTGAGACAGTATTTTCCTATCTCCTCGATCTTTCCCTCCTTATAAGCTTCTCCAACCTCGGAACCGTCCATATCTTCCTTTGGCGAATCGATTCCGGCCTGCCTGCACCAGAAATCGAGCGACTCCATATCCCGTGCACCGAAGAAACTTACCACTTCTGCCAGATCACAGTGACGGTTAAAGCTGTAGCGGTAGGGAGAGAAGCTCCTCGAAGGCTCAATACCCAGAATTGCCGACCTCAACATGAGAAAGGGACCGTCGAATGATCGTCCGTTATAAGTTATCAAGCGGCTGACGCCCTGTGAAATATAGCGCCAGAATTCGGACAGAAGTTGACTCTCGTCCCCCCGATAAATCATCGAGTTTTCCGTCAATTCCTCCCATTTATCAATTTTCCCCGCCTCTCCTTCATTTTCGAGTTTTTCCAGCAGAACCCCGCCTTTTTCTTCTTCCGGACGCCACATTCCAATCGCGACGATTCTCCCGGTTCCCGGGTTGAGGGGAAGTTTCTCGATTACTTCCTCTCTTGATTTTTTCTTTTTACCCCGATTTATCAAGTATTTCTGGACTCCTTCGTCCAGTTCCTCCCACCGTCGTCCGACCGTCTCTATATCTACTGCCAGTGGTGATAGACTCATACTTTGCCTCCTAATAATTTATCATAGAAATGCTCTACCGCCTTGAAACTTTAGTGCAATGGTCCTTACCGTGGCTCAAGGTTTAATCTAAGGGAACCTGGGGTAATAATAAAGTTGCACGTATTACCCTTAGCTGATTACCCTATATTGAAGGCTCGATAGGAAAGTATGCATCGAGTATTTTAAACCATCAAGAAAGGAGAGATAGTATGAAACTGGAAAATTTTGTCTCGGTCAATCAACTGACAGAAGAGGGTTTCTGGGAAATCATGGAGACCGCCGGAAGCTTGAAGAGGGATCTTCGATCCGGGAAGAGTCACAAGGTCCTCCCGGATAGAACGCTGGGAATGGTCTTTCTCAAACCCTCTCTCAGGACAAGGGTTTCCTTCGAGGTCGGGATGACCCAGCTGGGTGGACACGCGGTCTACCTTGGTCCGGATGACATAAAGCTTGGAGAAAGAGAAACGACGGAGGATGTCGGCCTGGTTCTATCTCGTTACGTGGACGGTATCATGGCCAGAGTATTTGAGCACGAAATAATCGAGGCGCTGGCAAAATACTCGTCGGTTCCCGTGGTAAATGGGCTGACCGATTTTCTCCACCCCTGTCAGGCTCTGGCCGATTTCTTCACGATATACGAAAACAAGCGGGAGTTGACCGGGCTAAAGCTTGCTTTTATCGGTGACGGGAACAACGTTGCTCATTCTTTGATCAACACGTCAGCTCTGGTCGGAGTTGATTTTGCAATGGCCTGTCCTGGAGGTTACGAACCGAACGATAACCTCGTGAACAGGGCCAGGAAATCTACTTCAGTAGAGATATATCACGAGCCGGAAGAGGCGGCGAGAGGGGCGGACGTGGTTTATACTGACGTCTGGGCAAGCATGGGCGAAGAAGACGTCGCGGGTCAAAAAAAAGGAAGTTTCGAGGGCTTCCGGATCGATCAGGATCTTTTGGAAATAGCCGGTTCCGACGTGAGCGTTATGCACTGTCTTCCGGCACATTACGACGAAGAGATATCCCAGGCTGTAGCGCACGGCCCGAACTCGGTCATCTTTGAACAGGCAGAAAACAGGATGCACGCTCAAAAGGCTTTGCTTTCGTTGCTGATGAGCAGGTAGAAATTGGATTAAAGGGAGGGGATAATGGGAATTAGGTCTCTCCTGCACAGGTTGCGGGGCAGGACGGAACTTTTTCAGATTTATTCTAATATAACTTATTCTACCCCGGAACGCTGTCTCGAGCATCACGGTGAGATAGTGGCTGACGAGTCAGAAGTTCCGGAGATTTCGGGTTGTGATTTCGAGGTTCTGTCCTTCTCCGTCGGGGAAATTGATAGATATGAAGAAAAGAAAGAAAGGATGGAGGAGCTGGTTGAAGAGGAAATAGAGAGAAGGGAGCTCTTTCAAAAGGGGGCCAGGGCTATCAAAAAGGGGGAGTTAGAGGAAGCGGAAGCACTGCTGGAACGATCGGTCAAGCTGGACGTATTTCTCCCCGAAATCGAAGATTTACATGACGAATACGGTCACGCCATTAGCGAGGAGGCAGCTGAGAGGCTGAAGGACTTATTTGTTCTCGGCTATAAGGAGAAATTCGGTCAAAAAAGGTATGAAAGGTTGCCCGAAAAGATGCGTGAGGAAAGAAAAAAGGCGGGCCTGGAGAAAATAAAGGATCTTTTCGCTTAGAAGACCGGGTAAGATGGACTATCTCTTGAAAAAAAGTGACAAAATCATCCTGTTCGTCGGGATCTGTCTCGGGGCTGCTGCCCTTCTCCACCCATATATTACGGGGTGGATCAATTCTGATTTTCCGGAACAGAACCTGAAAGAAGTGAACGGGAAACGGTTTAAGCTCGAAGAAACGGCAGTCAAAGTGCCCCGCTTGGTCGAAGAAAAGTCGGGAATAAGCCTGAATTCAGCCGGGGTGGAAAAGCTAAAACAGCTGCCGGGTGTCGGACCTGTACTGGCAAAAAAGTTAATTTCATACAGGGAGCAGCACGGAGGGTTCTCGGCCGTGGACGAGCTGACCCGGGTTGACGGGATAGGACCTGCCACGCTGGAAAAATTACGAAAAGAGGTAAGTGTGGAGGGTTGAGCCCTTACACCTTCCTTGTGGCAGTCAGGATTTCCATTTCATCCGAAAGGTCTTCGGCGCGGTCGGAAATCTCCACCAGAGTCTCCAGGTACTGACGTAACAGGATCTTTTCGGCAAGGTCCAGGCGTTCGAGCTGGAATAATTCCTGGATGAAATCACGCTCGAGGCCGTCTATTTCTCCTTCTAGTTCCTCTATTTCTTCCGTGTACTGCAGTACCTGATCGTCGCCTCCAAAGAGGGACTTCAGGGCCTTTTCGACTTCGCCAATTATTTCTACGGATAAGTCAACTATCTCTTTGGTAACCGGTACCAGTTCTTCCGGCGGTCTGATGCGCTGGAGTAAAGTAAAGTCCATGGAGGCCTCAGCTGCATTGGCGAGCTTGTCGGTCCTTTCGATTATATCGAGCAATGGTCTCCTGGATCGGGCAAGAAGAGCCCCATTTATCAATTTCATCTCGATTTCTCGGCGGAGATCATCCGCCTCTCCTTCCAGGTTGTGAGTTGCCAGGGCGAGTTCGTTTGCCCGATCGAGGTCCCCTTCTTCCACCCAGAGGCACATTCCTTCCTTGAATTTTTTCAGGGTTTCGTCCACCAGGCCGACGTGTTGCTCTATCATTTCATGTATATCCGATTCCGCCTGCCAGAGACCCTTGAAAATTCCCATTCTTTATCACCCGAATAATTCTATATATTTCCCCATTTAATTGCAAAAAGGTCTGACTTAGGTAGATAGGGTTTTATTTATATCTGGGTATATTCTTACCTGAACTGAGCGGTTTTAACACATAAGCCGAAGAGAAAAGGGTTATCCATAAGTGGTATTTTACAGGCGGAATTTGGTCCAGCACCCAGATGAGCTCCGGAACCTGGCTCCAGGTTTTTCACTTTAATAGGGTATAGGCTGCCAGGCTCGTTTAGTGGCAGATTATATTTCCAGGTAACTTTTCTCATCTGGGTGCTGGTTGAAAGTTTCGTGAAAGCAAGTTGAACTGAACCTTTTAGGCATTACCCATTAGGTGAAGAAATAGATTTCTCAAACAGTAGTTAGTTTATCTTGGACCCTGATTTAGAAGTTGATCTCAAGTGAGAGAATCGCACAACTTAGGTCTTATTCGGTGGGCTTACCCTTCCCAGAAACCTCCGCCAACCCTGTCGATG
>JAIPHN010000004.1 GCA_021735185.1 Candidatus Bipolaricaulota bacterium | reverse complement strand
ATCGGCCTTATAGTCAAAAACGGTAAATTATTATCGCGTGACTGGGGTAACCGCGCGGCGCTGGGGATAGATTACTTCGGTAGATTAAGGTTTTTTCGGCCGGACCTCGATTTGTTTTTGCGGACTTCAGGCGGGAAGGTCACCGTCCGCGGGTTTAATAGACCGGTAAGCAACGATGACCTTGTAGTCTATACCGGGAACTACGGGAACGATCCTGGCCGGATTAATTCCGGAACAGTGCTGGTTCTGGGGGATGGGAAAGTGATTGAACGTCGGAGTAGCTTTCCGAATTCTATTACTTCCGGGAAAACAATCGTGGCTGCAACTGGGAAAAGACAGGAGGAGATTTCGGGGCTCGTTCGGGGCGATAATGCCGAATTTGACTGGACGATGGAGCCTTTTGTCCCGCTTTTACGCGGTGCCGTTAGTGCTGGTCCATTGCTGATTAAGGACGGTGAAAATGTGCTGGATCTGGAGAGAGAGAATTTTACCATGGATGGAGGTCTCGTCAAAGGCCGGGCGAGGAGAACCGTACTGGCGAACACCGACGAGGGAGACTTATATTTTATCGTTGTAACGGGAGGCGGAGTAGGCCTAAGAGCCCTGCCAGAGCTGCTTGATAAATCCGAGCTGGGTATAGCTAATGCTATCGCTTTTGACGGGGGATCGTCCGCCGGGATGATTTATCGAGATGGATTGAGCACCCAGTCAGTTGGAGGAAATAGGCAAATTCCGGTCGGCCTGGCGTTGATACCAAAGTCTCAATGAAGCGCTTTGCCAGGGATATCGTAATTATTGCTGGTGCTACGGCGGTTTCGCGTGTTTTCGGACTTTTTCGGGATATCGTAATTGCCGATAAGTTCGGTGCCGGTCCTGCTTACGATGCCTATCTGATTGCTTTCTACGTCCCACATTTTCTTCGGCGGTTGCTTGCGGAAGGGGCCCTGGCTCTTTCATTTATCCCGGTTTACACCGATTACCTTCAGACCGATCCAAAAGAAGCCAGTAAAATGGCTGCAAATGCTATCAATTTATCCCTTATTACTTTCCCTCTGGTAATTCTTGGCGGAATAACTCTGGCCCCATATTTCATTCCTTTTCTCGCTTCCGGATTTTCTCCGTCGCAGCAGGAACTGACGGTCGAGCTGACCAGGGTCATCTTTCCTTTTATCGGGATAATTGGATTGGCTGCGCTGGTGATGGGTATTTTGAAATCGAAAAAATCTTTCTTTGCCCCGGCTTTTGCGCCCGTATTCTTTAACGTAGGGGTAATACTCGGAGCTCTGTTACTGGGAAGATTATTCTCTCGCCCTATCTTCGGTTTGGCTGTCGGAGTTCTAATTGGGGGTTTTGGCCAACTTGCCTTCCAGGTGCCCTATTTAAAACGAAATGGTTTTTCCTGGAAGCCGGTTTTATTTCCGCTTCATCCAGGTTTAAAGCGGTCTCTCAGGATGATGACGCCTGTAATTATTGGCCTGGTCGCGATGCAGGTCAACGTTATGGTTGATAACAAACTGGCTTCTCATCTGGTTGCCGGTTCCGTTTCTTCTCTTCAGTACGCCACAAGACTTTATCAGTTACCGCTGGGCCTGTTTGCAATTGCCATATCCACGGCAATCCTGCCTCGTCTCTCTGAACGCTGGTCCACGGGTGACGACGAAGAATTTGCCGAGATGCTTAACAGGGGGGTAAAGATCTCCCTTTTGATAGTTCTGCCTGCTACTCTGGGGTTGTTTGTACTGGGAAAACCGATTATAGAATTATTGTTTGAACACAGGAACTTCCTGCCTTCTGACACTGCCCGGACCGTGCATGTACTCGATATGTATCTGGTAGGTTTAGTCGGTTATAGTTTCGTCACGCTCTTTTCCCGGGCTTTTTACTCAATGAAGGATACAGTTACCCCCGTATTTGTGAGTCTCTTTGCAGTTGCCGTTAACGTCGCGCTTGACCTCTTGCTGGTAGGACCTATGGAAGTGGGCGGTTTAGCCCTGGCAACCGGCGTAAGCGGCGTAGTCAACGGGGGGCTTTTGTTAATCGTTTTTGGGGCGAAAACGGGTTTAAAAGGTTTTTTACCCGAGGGCCGCTTTCTATTAAAAGTCCTGGCGTCGGTTTTGATTATGGGTTTCGTCGTCATAGCTATTCGTGAATTTATTCCTACTGCGAGCGATCTTGCTATCGTGGCTTCCGGGGTGATCCTGGGTGCGGGCAGTTATCTTGGGGCGGGCTTTCTACTTGGCCTGAAGGAGACCTTTGCGGAGGAACTGCTCCAGGTGGGGGATTGATACCTCGAGGACTTGGATTCTTCCTCGGTTCCTTTCCGGATTTTTAACATCCTAAGCCAAATCTCCGGTGTTATTCCCCTCTCAAGTTGGCCCCTGGTTAAATTGATCTGGAGTAGTTATAAGGGATTCTATTTCCTCGGTTCTGTTCTCCGGCCCCTCGGCTGGCAGGTCGTAATCTTCTTTAATTCTTCCCACTGCACCCTGAACCAGGCGACGAGACTCATCCGTAAAGGTCTGAGCTATTCCGAGTAATCGACTAGTTGCATCTTTAAGTTGCTTTTCAGTGAACTTGCCCCGTTCGATGAGAGGCTTGAGTTCTTCGTAAGCGAAATCCGCGAACTCTGACGGGCTACCTGGCAGTTCTATCGTTTTGAACCGGTTTTCCAGACCTTCTAACCCCTTGATTACCCTTTTGTCGGTTAAAGTCGTGTCGTCCCGATAACGGTAGTAGATCAAGGTCTCCAGAACGCCTATTGCCTCGATCATCTTCCTGTCCTGTTCCTCCAGAATATCTTCGTTTTCTTCTGCCCAGATCTTTCTGTATGATTCCGCCTGTTTTGACTGCTGGAATTCTTCGTGTTTCTTAAAATATCGGCAGTCCGGAGGACATTTGATTTCAACCCCCCGATGTTCCCCGCAGCAACGGCTGCAAATCAATCCCCCGAGTGCGGGACATTCCCTTTTTCCTTTGCGCTCTCCACAGTATACGCACTTATTTGACATAATCTTATCCCTCTCCAATTACCTCTGTTTTTACGAGTTCATTAACCTTTTTTCTCGCCCAGCTGTCACTAGATTTCAGGTCCGAAAGCGTTGGATTTTCTATTCTATCCATTTCCCGAAGGACGATTTCTAGCCCCTCTGCAATACCACCAAATTTGATTTCTCCGGTCAGAAATTCTTCAATTAGCGCCTCGTCGGCACCGTTGATGGCTGCAGGGCTGTTGCCTCCGGTTTTCCCTGCCTGGACGACTACCTGATAGGCTGGATACCTTTCCCTTTCAAGCTCTTTGAAATCAAGGCTGGCAATTTCGGCCAGGCCAGTTCTCTCGTAATTATTAGCCCTCCTATCAGGATAAGTAAGAGAGTACTGGATTGGTACCTTCATATCGGGCTCACCCAGTTCGCCGATCATAGAACCGTCTCGGAATTGTACCAGGGAGTGAACGAACGATTGTGGGTGAACGACTGGTTTTATTTGATCATAGGGTAGATCAAAAAGCCAATGGGCTTCGATTACTTCGAGCCCCTTATTTACCATGGATGCCGAATCGCAGGTGATTCTGCTTCCCATGTCCCAGTTTGGATGATCAAGTGCTTCCTCGGGCGTTGCTTCCGGGATCTCTTTTAGGGGGGTCGAGAGAAAAGGGCCGCCGGAAGCCGTAATGATAAGAGTTTCGATCTCTTCCTGCTTTCCCGTCTCGAGGGCCTGGAATATTGCGTTGTGCTCGCTGTCTATCGGTATCAATGTAGTTTCTTGTTCCGACAGCCTGTCCGTGACAAGTGAGCCGCCAACTACTAGAGACTCCTTATTGGCAAGGAGGAGTCTATCCGCTTCACCTATAGCTTGCAGTGTCGGTTCAAGCCCCACGAAACCGACCAGAGCGTTTATCACAGTCCCCGCTTCGGGTAACTGAGCCAGTCGATTTAATCCCTCCCGGCCCGTCGTGATCTCTACGTTTTCCGGGATCCCTCCGGAAATTTCTTCTCGCTCCTTCTCGCTTTTTACGGATATAATATCGGGCCGAAATTCTCTCACCTGTTCGGCAAGTAGTCCGACGTTGGTTCCACATCCGAGACCGAGAACATTAAAGTTCTCCTGCCCGGAATTGTTCAATGACTGAATAACTTCCAGTGTTTGAGTTCCGATTGAACCTGTAGAGCCAAGTAATGCGAGATTTTTAGCCATAGCGTGAGTTAAGAGCTATTGGAGGGCAAGGCTGCCTGGTCAAGGATCTCTTCTAACTGTTCCCCCTCCAGTTCCTCGACCTCAATCAATTTTTCCGCCAGCTTTTCCAGTATTTCCTGGTTTTGACTGAGAATATTTTGTGCCTTTTCGTGACAGCTTTCAACGATTTTACGTATTTCCTTGTCAACCAGAGAAGAGACTTCTTCTGAGTGTTCGTTGCTTTTCACTATCTCCTCGCCGAGGAAGACGTTACCGTTTTCACTACCAAGGTTGATCGGACCAAGTTTATCGCTCATCCCGTATTGGACGACCATACGTTTGGCGATATCGGTTCCCTTTTTGAAATCGTCCTGGGCACCGGTCGTAACTTCGCTGTATATTAATTCTTCCGCCGTTCGGCCTCCCAGCAAAGTTGTTAACTTGTCCAGAAGTTCTGACTTGGAAACCAGGAATTTTTCCTCTAAAGGTAACTGAAGCGTAAAACCGAGGGCGCCGTTGGATCTCGGAATGATCGAAATCTTGTGCACGGGATCCGCGTTCGGTAATAGTTTTCCGATAATCGCGTGGCCTGATTCGTGGTAGGCGATCTTTTCCTTTTCATCCTCGTTTATTGCCATCCCCTTGCGTTTTACTCCGGCGATAACCCTGTCAATTGATTGTTCGAAGTCAGTCATTTCTACGGTGTCCTTTCCTTTTCGGCCGGCCAGCAGGGCTGCCTCGTTGGCAAGGTTTTCGAGATCAGCTCCGACGAAACCGGGAGTTCTCCGTGCCAGGATGTCAAGGTCCACGTCTTCCGATATCTCCTTATTTTTGGTGTGGACCTCAAGTATCTCTTTTCTGCCCTTTATGTCAGGACTGGGAACTGTAATTTTTCGATCAAATCTACCGGGGCGGAGCAGTGCGGGATCGAGTACGTCCGGTCTATTTGTCGCTGCCAGAATGATTACTCCTTCGTTGGGGTCAAACCCATCCATCTCTGATAGAAGTTCGTTTAACGTTTGTTCACGCTCGTCGTGACCACCGCCAATACCGGCCCCACGTTTCCTTCCAATTGCATCTAGTTCGTCTATAAAGATAATCGAAGGGGAGTTTTCCTTTGCCTTTTCAAACATGTTGCGGACCCGGGACGCCCCGACTCCGACAAACATTTCGACGAAGTTTGAGCCGCTGGTCTGGTAAAAGGGAACGTCCGCTTCTCCTGCTATAGCTCTAGACAGGAGGGTTTTTCCTGTTCCGGGTGCACCGACCAGAATCATCCCCTTTGGAACTTCTGCGCCCAGTTTCTCAAACCTTTCCGGATTTTTCAGGTATTCTACTATCTCTTCTACTTCCTGTTTGACTTCTTCGACTCCTGCGAAGTCATCGAAACTTACATCCGAAAATTCCTTGCTGACGAGATCTGCCTTGCTTTGACCAAAGTTCAGGGCATTGTTCCCCTGCATTCGACGCATCATAAAGATCCACAGTCCGACAATCAATAGAACGGGCAGTAGCGATATCAGCAGCGAGAAGAACCAGTTGCTGTCGGAATCCTCTTTGAACGTAACACTGATACCCTGTTCCCTTAATTTAGAGAGGTAATCCGTGGGTTCCGGGGGGCCCCTTGTCACGAAATTGCCGCCACTTTTGTAAGTTCCGTTTATCAGACCGCCCTTAACGGTAATGCTGCTAATTCTTCCATTCTCAACCTGGCGTAAGAATTCTGTATAGCTTATTTCGTCCTGATTGGACGGCGCATTAAAGAGTGTCTGAAAGAGGATCAGAGACAGTATAATTGCTCCGACTATCAGAGCAATGTTGCGGAAATTATTGTTATTGTTGTTGGGAAAATTGAACTGACCCTGGTCGTCTCGGTCCTCGTCTTCACGACGGTCAAAGTCACGATTTTCAAAGTCATTATCCTCGTTCAATTAAACTCACCTCTTAACTCACGAATTTTACGAGAGGGATTATATCTTCTCAAGTTCGGAGAATCGTAAATAGCACTCAGTCCTCTTCTTAGCTGCGTCTTAGGGTGGGTGAACTGGCGGATTTGCTGGCAGTCCCGAGGGGATTCGAACCCCTGTCGCCGGGATGAGAACCCGATATCCTGGGCCGCTAGACGACGGGACCGAGTCTTGGCTGGGAGAGGAGGATTCGAACCTCCACTAACGGGTCCAGAACCCGCCGTCCTACCATTAGACGATCTCCCAAATCCCATTAATTATACTAAAGTTAAGTAGTAGATCAATAAGGATTTATATCCACCGCGAAAAGTAACATTGAAAAGTAACGTCCGGCGTATTTTGTTAAACTCGTCTTCTTAACTTATAATTCAACGATATTTGAGCATAACAACGGAGGGAGTTAAACCATGCAGAACTTTTTGGGTCCGGTAGTGGCAGGAAAGTTCTATCCAGAGAAAGAGGATCAACTGGTGGATCGAATCGAGTCCTGTTATACCGATCGACATGGCCCGGGGGAGTTGCCCGGAAGTGTGGGGTCGGGGTTTTCCGGGCCTGCAGGGCTTGTGGCTCCCCATGCCGGTTACCGGTATTCCGGTCCGGTTGCGGCACACGCGTATCACTGGATTGCACAGTTTGGGGTGCCGGAAACCGTAGTTCTGATCGGGACGAACCATTCCGGTTTTGGCCCTGATGCTTCCCTTCTGGTTGAAGGTGGCTGGTCCACCCCCCTGGGAGAGGTTAACGTGAATGAAGATCTAGGTAAAAAAGTTCTGGAGTCAAGCGATTATTTAAGGAATGAACGATCCTCCTTCGTGCGTGAGCACTCGATAGAAGTTCAATTGCCTTTTCTCCAGCATCTATGGGGAAATGATTTTTCGATTTTACCTGTTTGCCTGAAAAGGCAGGACGAGGAGGTCGCTGAAGACCTGGCGAACGTGATGAGCCAGTACCTTTCGAAGGAGATTCTGCTGGTTGCCAGTACGGATTTTTCCCATTATGAAAAACAGGAGATCGCCGAAAAAAAGGACAAAAGAGCAGTTCAATCCATAATAGATTTGGATTCGGAGGGGTTTTACAAAAAAGTGCGAGAGCATGATATATCGATCTGCGGGTACGGAGCGATAGCAGTTCTGTTGAATATTGCTTTGAATGAGGCTCTCGAACCCAGCGAACTAAAATATGCCACTTCCGGAGAAGTAGCCGGATACGGTGAGGAGGTAGTAGGTTATAGTGCCATCGGGTTTCGAAAATAGCAATCAGGTTTATTCCATGACGGGTTACGGTGAGGGCCGAGCAAAAACGGGAGACAGCACGATAGAAGTAACAATTAGAACCGTAAACCACAAAGACACATCCGTGAAAATTCGTGGCTTGCAGAAAGACCAGTCGCTGGCCCATAAAGCTGAAAAGTTCGTCAGGAGCTCTTTTCCCAGGGGGCGGATCGAGGTCAATATTGCGACTGAAGGCGGGAAGGGGCTGTCTTCCGTCGAGCTGGACGTGGAAGCAATCGGTCAGAGTTTTGACAGCCTATCTCGATTAACGGAAGAACTGGGGCTGGTACAGGGACCAGAGCTGAAGGATTTGATTGATCTCGATTTACTGGAAACAAAACCTCCGTATAAAGGAAACTGGTCAGTGGTGAAAAATGCTCTGGTTGGCGCGACGGAGGAAACCCTGGAAGCACAAAAAGACGAAGGTGAAGATATAAAAGAGGATTTACTTGCCTATTTGAGCGAAATATCTCGGCGGTTGAGTAGGGCGGAGAACTGGGTTCCGGAAGTTGTCAATCAGTACCAGGAAGAACTGAAGGATAGGATTGAAAAGCTGGTTGAAGAAGGAGTCGAGCTTGAAGAGGGTAAATTAGAACAGGAAGTTGCGGTATTCGCGGACAAGGTCGACGTTAACGAAGAGATTTCGCGAGCCCAAACTCACATAGAAACGGCAAGAGAGTCCATTAAACAGGGTGGAGTCATTGGAAAAAAACTCGAATTTATTCGTCAGGAACTGCAGCGGGAAATAAATACCCTGGGGGCGAAATCCAAAGACGGTGGGATTCAGTCCGAGGTAATTGAAATGAAGCTGGCCCTCGAGAAGTTTAAAGAACAGACAAGAAATTTGGCTTGAGTGCATCTACTTCCGTCATTGGTTGGAGTATCATAATTGGTCCAGTACTGTAGGGAAGGTTAATCCGTGAATGTAAAAGAATACAGGCGTGAGGGGATTTTTTTCGTTATTACCGGCCCTTCGGGTGCTGGAAAGACCACTATCATGGAAACGGTTCTGGGCAGTGATAATCGACTTTCCTATTCAGTTTCCCATACCACTCGAGAAAAAAGAAAAGGCGAGTCCGAGGGAGAGGATTATCACTTTATTGAAGTAGACGAGTTCAAAAAGATGAAGCAGGAGGGAGAATTTGTAGAGTGGGCAGAAATTTATGGGGATTATTACGGTACTTCGAAAGCTGAAATAGATCGGATCGAGGGAAACGGTCGGGATCCGTTTCTCGATATAGACGTTCAGGGAGCCGCCCAGATACGAAATAACCCAGAGGTAAAAGCCGTATTTCTATTCGTAGCTCCGCCTTCGATTGAAGAATTAAGGCGAAGAATCGAGAATCGGGGAACGGAAAACGAGGAGACGTTAAACAAACGAATCCGGGTGGCCCGAAAAGAACTGAATAGAATACGAGAATTTGACTATTTGATCGTAAACGAAGAATTGGACAGCGCCGTTGCCGATTTACGGGCGATAATCAGGGCGGAAAGATTGAAAGTATAATGTGGATTTCGGGTGTGCTGGATGAGTATTGAAGGTGTGGGGATTGATATAGTTCGGGTAGACAGGATAAAAGATTTAGTCGAAAAATGGGGCGAAAAGTTTCTCAACCGGGTGTTTACCAGGGGAGAACTCGATTACTGTTTGACAAAGAATCGCAAGTTCGAACACCTGGCGGGCAGGTTCGGGGCGAAGGAAGCAATCATAAAATCCGCAGGCCGAAAACTTCCCTGGGACGCAATGGAAATACTACCCGGAGGTAACGGTGCCCCTGAAGTGTATTTACCGACTGAAGAGGAAATAATTCCGGTGGAAGGAAGCGTATTTATTTCAATTACGCACGTGGAAAAATATGCAGTGGCTCTGGCAATTTTATCCACCCAGCTTACTTCGGATTAGCCCGTTCTTCTCAAACGAAAGAGGCTATCTAAACGGTTCGTTCTTCTCCTTTTAACAATCTGGAGATATTGCCCCGATGAGTAAAGTAAATCAAAAACACTAGCCCGACGGAGGTTCCCAAAATCATGGACGGTTCTCCGAGAAAGTAAAGTGATACTGGAACTACGGTAATGGCGCTCAATGAACTAAGCCCCGCTATATTCCATATCAGGAAGACGGCAGCCCAAACAGCAACAAAAACTAACCCGGCAAGCGGGGAAAGATAGCTTATAGCGCCGAGTGAGGTTGCGACTCCTTTGCCTCCGGAAAAGCCAAAAAAAGGGTTGGCTATATGTCCCAGTATCGCCAGGAATCCCAGCGCTATAACTCCCCCCATCTGCTGCACCAGATACAGGGCAAAAACGCCCTTTGCTACGTCCAGAAACAGAGCTGCTATTCCGTACCCTTTACCACAGACCCGGGAGACGTTAGAGGCTCCGGGGTTACCGGAGCCATGCTGTCTCACGTCGGTATCCAGGAATAACTTGGGTATTAGATAACTAAAAGGTATAGCACCAATAAAATAGGACGCTAATGCTGATGCTGAAAGAAGAAGCAGGGTGCTGGTCATCTAAGGTTAAAATCCTTTGTCTTCGAGGTGCTCCCTCATAGAAATCGTCTCGTGACCGTTTTCTTCTCCTTCCGAGTCACTATCCCGAGAAATATCCTGTTGCTCTTCCTGGAGAATTCGGATCGACAGACGAACCTGTCTTTTTTCGTCGTTGATCCCGATTATCTTTGCCTCTACGGTTTCCCCAACATCCAGGACGTCTTCCGGTGTTGAAACTTTTTCGGTAGAAATTTCCGAAACGTGGATCAACCCTTCTACGTCGTCAGTTATTTGGATAAATGCTCCGAAATCTTTTAGTTCGGATATTTCACCTTTGACTTTGGAGCCAACTGAATAGAGATCCTGGAATTCGTGCCACGGGTCCTTCTGTGCCTGCTTGATGCTCAGGCTAATTCTCCGGTCGTCTTTATCGACTTCAAGTACCTGGGTTGTTACGTTATCTCCCTCTGAGAGCATGTCACTCGGGTGATTAACGTGATCCCAGGAAAGTTCGGAAACGTGTACCAGTCCCTCAACACCTTCTTCTAACTGAACAAAAGCGCCGAAATCAGTTACTTTGGTAACTTTTCCGCTAACTTCCGTGCCCGGCTCGTATTCCTCTTCGATCTTCTCCCATGGGTCCTGCTGCGCCTTCCTCGCGGAAAGACTAATCCTCTGTTCTTCCTCGTCGACTTCCAGTACCTCCGCCTCGATTGTTTCGCCTTCGTCCACAACTTCGTGCGGATCTTCCGGGTAACCCCAGGAGAGTTCCGAGATATGAATTAGCCCTTCGACGTCTTCTTCCAGTTCGATGAATGCACCAAAATCTGTTATCGACACTACTTCCCCTTCTACTGTCTTTCCGACAGGGTACCTGTCCGAAACTCCTTCCCAGGGATTAGGGGTTAATCGCTTGATCGAGAGCGAGATCTTCTCTTCGTCCTGATCGATGTCAATTACCTTGACGTTGACTTCGTCCCCTACATCGTAGTCGTCGGGAGGAGCGGGAAGATCCTTCCAGCTGATCTCCGACCTGTGAACCAGACCCTCGAAACCACCGATATCGACGAATAGTCCGAAATCTACCACGGACTTTATTTCTCCTTCGAGTGTCTCGCCTATTTCGAGTTCGTCAAATATCTCGTCAATTTTTTCCTCTCGCTTTTCGTTGAGGTATTCTCTGCGAGAAATAACAATATTGCGGTTTTTCCGGCTAAGTTCGAGTATTTTGAACTTTAATTCCTGGCCCTCTAATTCGGAAATTACACTGGGCATATCCGACCCCAGGTGAGATCCGGGAAGGAAAGCCTGGATTCCGTCTACGTTTACGTGATAACCGGCGCTTTTTACCTCTTCGGTTATCGTTCCCGTAATTGTTTCGTCCTTTTTAAATGCTTCTTCCAGTTCTCCGATCTTTCGCTCGTACGCAGCCTGTTTCTCGGAGACGTAAACGGTACCTTTTTCCTCGTCAATATAGGTGACGAGTACTTCTACTTCTTCGCCAGGTTCTATCCCTGCTTCTTCTCTAAACGGAGAGAGTTCCGTTTTGGGCAGGATACCCTCGGACTTGTAGCCAATGTCGACCAAAATATCCTTATCTTCGACCTGGACGACACTACCCGTGATAGTGTCACCCCTGCTGTATGTCCTAACGTCAGTTTCGTCGAACGCTTCTTCCATCTTGATTTTTTCTTCCATCAAACGACCACCTATTAATTTGAGTTTTGACAAGGCCTACTTAACTAGATTGTTGTTAAATTACCGACTTTGCCATAAGTTATAATATGATAACCTCTTAGTCACTTTGAATCAACAGTGAAGATGGTATAAAATTGACTTTTAGAACTTCGTGAAGGAAGAATAAGGGCTAGAGAATAGGCTCCCGATCAGGCGGACTCAGAGTTCGTGAACTCTTTCCATGAGTTTGAAGCTCAAATCCTGGTAGTCCGTGACGCTGTTTTCTCCATCCTTTTGGTTCTTTTCCCGAAAGCTGGATTCCTTTAAATCTTCTAAATCAATTGGTTCCCCTATCACAAGTCTGGCGGGCGCAAAGAGGTAAGGGAAATCGAGGGGGCTTCTCTCGAACTCGATTTTCAGAGGGAGGAATTCCCGGCCCGTCTTCTCAGCCATTCTAACAGTTCCGCTTTTTGGGGGTACGTTCTCAGAAGTAGTTCCCTCGGGAAAAATACAGATCAGCCCCTCTCTTTTAAAAGCTTTCATCATTTTGATTAGATCTTTCTTGCCGAAGTTGTCCCTGTTTATCGTCGTGGAAAAGGCCTTTACGGGAAACGAGAAAATTGGATTCTTTAATAACCCTTCGCGGGCGATAAAGTGTATCTGGCGGCTGGGACCAAAAGTAATTCCAATTAAAGGTGGATCCCAGTAACTCACGTGTGTTGCCGCAATAATCAGGTTGTCCGTGTTATCCGGAATATTTTCTTGCCCCTGAACTTTTAGCCTGAATAGAAATTTGACAGCGATGTAGATTATCAACAGGATGAAACTATAAGCCAGCCAATTCAATTTACGTCTCGTTTTTTTTCGCAAGTTGGATCACGTAATATTTTCAGTCAGGTGGGATAAACGTTCAACTACATCCTCTTCGGACATAGAGGTAGTATCGATAATTACGGCGTCTTCGGCCGGTTTCAGGGGGGCAAGTTTTCTTTTTTGATCCCTCTCGTCCCTCTTTCGCAACCTTGCTTCTATTTCCTTTACTGATAGTTCAGTCTCCCTCTGGTTCTTACGCCTCCGGGCACGTTCCCTGATAGAAGCATCAAGGTATATCTTTAAATCGGCATTCGGCAGGACCTTCGTGCCAATATCTCTGCCTTCGACCAATACGTCCTTTTCACCGGCAATTTGAGCGATCTTGCTATTTACTCTCTCTCGTGTTTCCCCCTCTTTTGCCAGCTTCGAAGCCTCCTCGCCTATTGCTTCCGAGTCCAGATCCTTCCCCAGGGTCCGGCCACAGATGATCAACTCTGGTTCGGTGGCATCGCCCGGGTTCAGCTTCAGAGAGTCCGGGTCTAAGTCGTGTATTTTAGCATAAGCCAGGGCACGATATAATTTGCCGGACTGGATGAATGCCAGAGAAAATCTATTTGCAATTTTTCTGCCCACGCTGGTCTTGCCGACCCCGGCGGGACCGTCTATCGTTACCTGCATCAGTCGTCCTCCAGATTTTTTACTATTTGCTGACCACTGTCAGTCGGTCTGGTTACTATTAATTCCTCTTCTCCTTCAGGTTTCAGTAATTTGCTCAATTCTTCTTCGAGTTCAGCGCGTTTAACTCCGGCTTGTGCGATCCCAAAAAGGGAACTTCCACTGCCTGCCACACCGGACGTTTGAATTGTATCCGCAGCTTCAAAGCAGTTCAGGTATTTTTTTAGTTCGGGGTTCAACCGTATAGCAGGTAGCTGAAGGTCGTTTTCTATCTCAAAATCTGCTGGATACTCAACTCTGGGGGTTCTGGGTTTTTCATGATTTCCCGATATTTTGGGGTTCAACCGATCGTATTTCGAGTATACTTCCGGCGTGGATTGTGAAAAGGAGGGGATAAATACCGGGATAAGTCTATCCCGGAAAGTATTGTCCAGCGTCTGGATATCTTCGCCAATTCCTCGCCCCGCACAGTAGCCCCCCTTGAAAAAGAAAGAGATATCCGCGCCGAAATTACTTCCGATTTCTGTCAGTTCTTCTTCAGTCAAATTGCATTCCCAAAGGCGATTTAAACAGATGAGTGTCGTGGCTGCATTCGAACTTCCACCGCCGAGTCCACCCCCGATGGGAATTTCCTTTTCGAGGTCTATTTTTGCTCCAGCTGAAGTGTTGCAGGCTGTCTGCAGCTTTTTTGCTACCCTGAAGCAGAGGTTCTCTTCGGAGGAAATGTCGGCATCAGTGGAAATCGTAATCTCTCTCTCATCTAACCGGCGGAAGCTCAGCTCGTCGGACAAATTTATACTCAGGAAGCTTAGATCAAGCACGTGATAGCCGTCTTCTCTTAAGCCGGTAATTTTCAGATGGGGATTGACTTTGGCGAAGGATTTTGCCTTGATTATCACTCGGAGCCACCATTTTTAAAAAGTTTATGAAGTTTGTGGTTCGATTTTACCCTTCCCTTCGATCAAAAACCATTATACCTGGCAGGGTGGTTGCGAACAAGAGTTCCATACATTCTAGCTTTGCTGGAAGTATTATTTCTCCTGAACTATAATTCAAACTAACGGAGGGTTGATAACTTGAAATCTGGATTCGTACATCTTTTAGGAAAGTCAAATGTCGGCAAATCTACTTTTATCAACAGAGTAGTCGGGGATAAAGTATCTATCACGTCCGACAAGCCGCAGACCACGAGAAATAGGATCAAGTGTATATATAACCGGGAGGATGCCCAGGTAGTCTTTCTGGACACTCCGGGTATTCATCGCCCCGAAAACCCTCTCGGGAGCCATCTGGTAGACGAAGCCAAGAAAGGGATAAAAGGCTCAGATATCATCCTTTACATGGTTGAGCCCTGGGAAGAAGTTTCGGAGGACGAAGAACCTTTTTTGAAAAAGATATCCAGCCAGGATGCGGATCTAATCCTCCTGGTAAACAAAGTGGATATCCATCCTCCCGAGGAAATTGCCAGAACACTTGAGGCTTACGAAAAAGAGGGAATATTCGATGAATACGTTCCGATATCGGCTTTAACTGGTGACGGTATTGATATAGCACTGGACGAAGTAATTGACTACCTTCCTGAGGGAAAGAAGTTATTTCCCGAAGACGCTACGACTGACAAGCCTTTAGGGTTTCTCATGGCCGAGATGGTTCGGGAGAAAGTGTACGAATTGACCTATGAGGAGTTACCCTATTCCGTTGCGACCAGAACGAGGGATCAAGAATGGAGAGACGACGAAGACCTGGTCGAAGTTTACATGGATATATACGTCGTCAGGGAATCACAGAAAGGTATCATCATTGGTCAAGGTGGGAAGAAGATAAAAGAAATTGGTAAAAGAGCCCGCGAGGATCTGGAAAGGCTGGTGGGGAGTAAGGTATATCTGGATTTGAAGGTAAAAGTTGCCAAAAACTGGAACCGCAATTCCGATTCGGTAGAAACCCTGGCCGGTTTTGACTCCGATTAACTAAGAGAAGGAGGTAGAAATGAAAAAGTCGGAAATTGCTGCGAAAATCGATCATACGACTCTGGGGCCCGGTTCTTCTGAAGGGGATGTGGAAAAGGTCTGCGGGGAAGCGAAAGAGCACGGATTTGCTTCTGTTTGCGTGGAGCCGATTTACATCAGTCAGGCAAAGGAATATTTGGGTGAAAGTGACGTGATGGTTGATACGGTAATTGGTTTTCCTCACGGGACTCATAAGGCAGGAGCCAAGGGATTTGAAGCCCAGCTTGCCATAGAGGACGGTGCCGACGAACTGGATACCGTGACGAACATTGCCGCTCTCAAGAAAGGGGATTACGAAACCGTCGCCAGGGATATTGCCGCGGTTACAGAGGTAGCGGAGGATAGTGCCAGAGATATCAAAGTGAAAGTTATACTGGAAATGGGCTGTCTGGAAGAAGAGGAAAAGAGGGCGGGCTGCATTGTTGCTCAGGCCAGCGGAGCTGATTACGTAAAGACATCGACTGGCTTTGGTCCGAGTGGGGCGAAGCTTGAAGACGTAAAGCTAATGCGGGAGGTAGTTTCCAGTAAGGTCGGGGTCAAAGCCGCGGGTGGTATCGGTGACTACGAGGCGGCAATGGAGATGATCGAAGCTGGAGCGACTCGGATTGGTGCAAGCAGTGGAGTCGAGATAGTTCAAGGTGCTCCGGCCGAATAGTAGGTCGACCCAAGACCATCAGGTATAATGGCACTAGAGAGGGCAGAGGCTCTGGTTCTGCGAAAAATAGATTACAGGGATAGCGATTACATAGTAACCCTTTTCGGGCGGGAAACCGGGAAGTTTGTGGGGATTGCCAAAGGCGCAAGAAAACTGGATAGTAAGTTTGGCGGCGGGTTCGATCTATTAAACCTGATTGAAGTGGTTTTTTATCAGGGCTCTGGTCTGGATTTCATCAGCGAAACTGAATTAATTACGAACTGGGAGGAGTTAAGGGGATCGGGCGAAGCGATAAACGCAGGACTTAGGTGTGCTCGGGCAATAAATAAATTACTGGAAGAAGGGCAGAAAGAAGAAGGAGCGTACGTTTTGACGAAAAAGACCTTCGCTTCTCTCGATAGAAGTACGGCTGGTTCGGGTGTACTTGAGCTTTCCTTTTACCTGAAATTATTCGGAGAACTGGGGTACCGGCCACAGTTCAGCAGATGCAGTAAATGTGGTAGTTCCTTAAGGGAAAGGAGTCAGTTTCACTTTAATCCGGAAGCCGGAGGAATAGTTTGCGAGGAATGTGCTCAGGACGAAACTATTTCCGTTTCCAGCGGTTTGAGGAAGGTGATGATGAGATTGATATCTACCCCCCAGGGACAAATTAGCCGATTGCGGGTTACGGAAGAGCAAATGAAACGCGGGCTATCTCTGTTGAGAAAGTTTGGTCGGTTTCACTTTGATCGTGAAGTGGTCCCCCGCAGGGGAATGTAGGATGCGATTACGGGGATTGCTTACCTCAAAGTGTTATTTTGAATTAGGGACAGCAATAGGTTAACATAAAATTTACCGTAGGTGAGACAAATGAAAGTAAAAATAGAAGAAAGACACATGGAGCAAAGCGATCCTTTGCGGGAGTACGCGATATCAAAAGCTGAGAGCCTACAGAAGTTTTTTGATGGAATAATAAGCGTGGAAGTTACAATGGACGTGGAAAAAGAAAGAAGGCTGGTCACGGTATTTACCCACTTGATCAATAAGAAGGTGCTAAAAGCGTCGGCGGAGTCCGACGATATGTATGTTTCAATCGATAGCGCAATGGATAAACTGGAGCGACAGTTGAAGAAGTTCAAGGAAAAATTGAAGGATAAACATAAGGGGGACGTAGACAGTTTAAAGGGGCTTGCTTTCGAGACTTCCTCTGAAGACGAGGATGAAAGGGAAATAATACAGACGGATATATATTTTAAAAAACCGATGGCCCCGGACGAGGCGGCATTACAGCTTGACTCATATAATAGAAACTTTTTAGTCTTCGTTAATTCGGAGAGCGATAAGGTCAATATCCTTTACCACAGGGACGACGGTCAGTACGGGTTAATTGACCCTCAATTTTAATAATTTCTTTTCGGCCAGGGGTTCGTAATCGGGAGCTGTATTTATGCCAGAGGCCGTTTCGCTTTTCTCGGGCAGCCTTTCAAGTTCAATTGCCACGGAGATAGCAATAAATTATTGCGAAATGGACCCTGTTATTATCCTTACGTTTCGCTCCCCGTTTTTCAGACACTACGATGATATAAAAGAGCTTGCAAATAGGTTGTGGCCCGATTCTCAGTTCAGAAGTAAGTCCATTAAGCGCGAGACCAAGGGGATTGCTTCCTCTGAGGATCTGGACAGTGGTGACGGGTACTGTGATGCGTGTAAAGTTACCCTGCTAGAAGTCGGAGGAGAATTTCTCGCTAGGGTGAATGCTGATTTCCTGGTATCTGGCGATAACGTTTTTAACTTTGAGGAAGGGGAACTGGCAGAATTGGACCGTCGGGCCGGGGTGGAAGAAAAAGTTTTTCGTCCTCTCTGTTCAAATTTACCTGAGTCCATAGCTGGGAAAGAAGTCAGGGTTGATACTAAATACGATAATCCAGAAGATCGGGAATCGTTGCAGGACCTTGCCGGTAAACTCGGTATAGAGAAGGAGATAGATTACTATGGGGCGGAAGAGCGCTGCAAGCTGACAGATCAAAATTATCGGGGACGACTGGAAGACTTAGCACGTGAGGGTGGGTTCAATATAAATGATATGCGCCTGCTGGACTTCGATAAATATTACAAAATTTCCCCGGATACAAAAGTCGTGTTGGGTGAGGATTCTGATGAAAAAAGGGAATTGCATAATTATTTTCTGCCAAGGGATTTGCGTTTTTATCTCCCGACCTGTGAGGGACCTATGGCTTTAGTCAGGTCCGAATGGAAAAAAAAGACGGATAGTGCAGTCGACGAGATAGTAAATCTTGCAGCCAGGATAACGGTGACGAGGAGTGAAATCGAGAGGAACGTCAGGGTTCCAGTTAATTACAGGTTCGAAAACGATAACGAGACCTACACGATCGACGTTCTCCCACTGGTAGACGGCGAGTTAGACGATTTTTCACTATAAAAATTACTTAACCATCATCAATTTTATCTATATCGCGGATATCAAATACTCATGAATAATTCTGAAAACAAGCTTTTGCGTGATTTGAACCCGGAACAGGTTAAAGCCGTGACCCACTTCGAGGGGCCATTGCTGGTTCTTTCGGGGGCAGGGAGCGGTAAAACAAGAGTAATAACTCATAGAATAGCGTACCTGATCGATCAATATGACGTAAATCCCGAAAGTATTCTTGGGCTTACATTCACGAATAAGGCATCCGAGGAGATGGATCAGAGACTGGGAAAGTTGTTGCCGGTTCAACTATCCGGAAGATCTCCTTGGCTGGGGACTTTCCACGCCCTTGGGGCCCAGCTCCTCCGTCAGGTGATCGAAACGCTTGATCGTGGTTATGACAGGTTTTTCACGATATACGACCAGTCCGACCAGAAGAAAGCAGTGAAGGAAATCATGATTGATCAGGATATTTCTACCGAAGAATACCAGCCTGGCATGATTGCTTCTTTCATCAATGACGCGAAAAACGAATTGATCGGTCCCGAAGACTTCCGCGCGGAAATGGCGGGAAAGATCGATGATTACATGCTAAGGATAGTAAGCCGCGTCTATAAAAATTATCAGGAGAAACTGGAAGAATGGAACGGTCTTGATTTCGGTGATTTGATTCGTATTCCCACTGTATTGCTGGAGGAAGACCCGGAGCCCGTGCGGGCCTGGAGGGAAAATTTCGATTTCCTTCTGGTGGATGAGTATCAGGACACGAACCACGCCCAATACGTATTTGCCAGCCAGCTGGCTCACCCGGAGGATAATATCTGCGTCGTCGGGGACGATGATCAGGCCATTTTTGGCTGGAGAGGAGCAGACGTTAGCAACATTCTCGAATTCGAGGAAGATTACACTGACGCTAAAGTAATCCATCTATCGAAGAATTATCGCTCAAAAAAGCCGATACTCAGGGCGGCAAATGCGGTAATAAAAAATAACCAGCTGCGGAAGCAGAAAAAAATGCAGCCGAAACGGGGAGAGGGCGAGGGTCTATTCGTCTACAATGCCAGCGATGAAGAAGAGGAAGCGAATTTCCTGGCTCGACGGATAAATAAACTCCGCCGTGACGGCGTGAAGTTAGGGGAGATAGCTGTATTATACAGGGTTAATCCCCTATCACGAGGAATAGAGAAAAAGCTGGTTGAGAGAAACATCCCTTACGAAATAGTTAGAGGGACCAGGTTTTACGAGAGGAAGGAAATAAAGGATGTTTTGGCTTATCTACGTGTGATTTGTAATCCGCACGACGATCTCCACCTTCTCAGGATAATTAATACACCGAGAAGGGGGATAGGAGCGAAAACGGAAGAAGCAATAAGACAGTGTGCTAGAGCAGAAGACGCATCGCTGTGGGAAAAATTGGCGGAAATTGAGGATTGTCCCGGGATTTCGGGGCGTCAGAAGTCGCAACTGAATTCCTTCGCTGAATTAATAGAAAAGCTCCGTCAGCGACGGGAGGAATTGGATCTTGTCAGGTTTGTAAAAGAATTGGTCGCGGATGTCGAGTACTTTTCTTGCCTTGACAAAGAGTACGATCCCGAATCCGCCGAGGATAGAAAAAACAATGTGCGAGAGTTGATCGGCCAAATACAGGAAGCCAGTTCTGAAGACCTCGAACTTGAGGATTTTCTGGAGAACGTGGCACTCGAATCAGACGTAGACGACTTTGAAGATCAGAGGGATAAGGTCTCCCTGTTAACTCTTCACTCCGCAAAAGGCCTGGAATTTGGTTACGTCTTCATGCCGGCAATGGAAGACGGTTTGTTACCCCATAAGAGGTCGCTTGATGAACAAAGGCTGGAAGAGGAAAGGAGGTTGTGCTACGTTGGGTTGACCCGGGCCAAAGAGAGGGTACTGATCAGTTATACGGACAGCAGATACCTCTACGGGCAAAGGTTTAGTCACCGCCCTTCGCGGTTTCTGGAAGAAATACCTGATGAAGAATTGAAAAACGTGGAAAACGGGAGTGATAATCCTACCCGAAAGAGAAATAATTCCAGGGTGAGGAGTGGGGGAGGAGATGATTGGAAAGACTTTCTTGAATGAGTTGAAATCGTCCCCACCTGCCTTATAATTGGTGAGCAGTTTTTGTTGGACTTTATTTGATACGGCCGTTTTTTCTTATCCAAGTTAGTGTACCCAACCTTATTTTGGTACCAAGTTATATATTAAAAATTATCATCAAAAATATTAGACTTCACGGGAAAAGGTGGTATCGGATTCTTAGACTGGTTAGTGACCCAAGTAGAGGTGGAGGGAGTTATGCCATTATACAAATATCGTTGTGACGAATGTGATAATACTTTCAAAGTCCTGAAAAAGAACGGCAAGAAGGACGAGGACCCAGAGTGCCCTGAATGTAGAAGTGGGGATACTGAAAGAATGATTTCGAGTGTCGGGATAAGGTTTAAAGGTAGCGGTTTTTACCGGACTGATTACGGCGGGAACGGTAGTCACAAGGGTAATGGTGGTAGCGGCAAAGTTAACGAAAATGGTGGTAAAAATGAGTCAGGTGAAACGGAAACAAAGGGCGCAAAGGAATCGAGCAAGAAGGGAGAGAGCTGATAGAGGAAAAGTTGTTCAATCTAAAAGGAATTGTCCAGTTGTCCGATTACTGTTCCAGTCTGGAGGAATCGATCAAAAATAGCTAGATTTTGCAATTATTATTGACGGGTTAGTTCTGTAAAAGGGGTGCTGTTTTTTGGTTTTCACTTCGTTTTCCCGTTTTTGTGATGTTTCGCCGGTCGGGTTAAGTCAATTCGAATGACTGTCTTTCCAAAGCCGAACGCCGATTTATTGTTTGAAAATTGGAGCCGTTGCTCATGAATTCTCGGCGAAATAATTTGTTTTCTTTTCAGTCAACAATTTGTGGCCTTTTTACTCGGCTGTTATTTTCCGGTTCAGGTAATGGGTAATTAAATTGCCGATATCGGTTTTCAGCTGGTTATAAAATTATTCCCTGTAAAGTTTTACGTGTGGTTGGTTTATTATCAGTGAGGTGATTATGGATGTTGTCGGGTGATGAGATCAAAGAAGTAAAACTTATGTTTGCTTCGCCGGAAGAGATAAGAAGGTGGTCTCACGGTGAAGTTACGGAATCAGAAACGATAAATTATCGGACCCATAAGCCGGAAAAGGGTGGGCTTTACGCAGAAGAGATATTTGGCCCCGAAGAGGATTATAAGTGTGCCTGCGGAAAGTACGAGGGGAAGAAGTACGAGGGAATAAGCTGTGAGAAGTGTGGTGTACTGGTGACCGATTCGTCCGTCCGGCGGAAGAACATGGGCCATATAGAGCTCGCCAGCCCGGTTATCCATTTTTGGTTTTTAAAGGGCATATCGAGCCCATTGAGCAAACTTCTGAATATAAAGAAGAAGACGCTGCGGAAGATAGCTTACTACGAAGCGGAAACTACTCTGGAAGATATTTCGATAGTTACCTCCACCGATAACGACAAACTAAGAGAAGGGGAGCGTCTATATAGTTCTGAACTCGAAATACTCTCTCGCCATATAGATTTCAAGACTGAAAACGGAATGGTAATAAATGATGCGCCAAAGATTAACGCGGAAGAAGCGGGGGAAGTATCGATAGAGCACAAGAAACTTCAAAACGGTGAAGGAATTGCTTTAGTTTCAGTTGGCGAGGAAGAGTACCCCCTCTCGGAAGACGTGATTATGGAAGTGAGTGACGGCGATGAAGTCGAAGAAGGGGAGTTGATTGCCGAGGCTCCCGTGGGAGAGGTATGCTCTGAAACTTTTCATGACATGCTGAAATCCCGGTACGGGGACGAGATAGAATCCGAGCCGGCGCAGGAAGAAGTTGATAACCTGGCTTTTCTGGTTACTTCCGTGGAAGACGAAGACGTCCCGCTGGAGGTCGGGCAGAAAATCAGTCAGCTTGGGAAAGAGGCTTATGAGAGGCTTTACCCCGCTGGTTTTTCGGCCTTTACGGGGGCAAAGGGGATTAAAGGGCTTCTGGAAAATATCGATCTCGAAGAATTAAGTCAGGAATTAAGTGATCGTCTGGAGAAAGAAACCTCCAAAACCGCAAAGAACAAGCTCTCAAAAAGACTCAGTGTCGCAGAAAAATTGAGGGATTCGGGCAACAAGTCCAATTATATAGCACTGGAGGCAATTCCAGTACTGCCACCTGACCTGAGGCCGATCGTTCATCTTGAAGGGGGAAAGTTCGCCACGACTGATCTTAACGATCTCTATCGAAGAATCATCAACAGGAATAACAGGTTAAAGCGCCTCGAGGATATGGGAGCGCCCGAGGTCATACTGAGAAACGAGCGGCGGATGCTTCAGGAATCAGTAGATGCAATTATCCACAATGAAAAGAAGAACACGCCTATTCGGGGCAAGGATGATCGACCGCTTAAATCTCTTTCAGACAGAATTTCAGGAAAACACGGGCGATTGAGAAGGAATCTTCTGGGGAGACGAGTTGACTATTCAGGACGAGCAGTTATCGTTATCGACCCGGAATTAAAGCTATGGGAATGCGGGGTACCGAAGAAGATGGCCCTTGAATTGTTCAAGCCATTTGTAACCCGGTATCTTGACGATACTACGTATTCGGACTACAACGAAGTCAAAAACAAAGCCATGGCGGGAGATATGCCAGAGATATGGGATTACCTGGAAGAACTGCTAAAAGAGAGGCCGGTTTTGCTCAATCGAGCTCCGACTCTCCACAGGCTGGGGATTGAGGCATTTGAGCCTAAATTAGTTGACGGTGATGCAATCCACATACATCCGCATGTTTGTCCTCCTTACAATGCTGACTTCGACGGGGACCAGATGGCAATCCACCTCCCGCTGACAAGGGAAGCCGTTGAAGAATCTCGCGATATAATGCTGTCGTCCAAGAACCTTTTGTCCCCTGCGGATGGCGGACCGCTGACCAAGCCAACTCAGGATCAGATTTATGCTTACTACTATCTCTCGGAGGTAGATGAAGAAGGTAAGGGTAAAGGAAAGTACTTCGCGAATCTCAGAGAAGCAAAACGGGCTTACGATAACGATGTCGTTAGCTTACATGCCCCGATTAAGATACGAATTAACGGTGATCTGAAGGACACTACCCTGGGGCGGGCAAAACTGAACGAGTTGTTCCCGGAAGATCTCAGAAACTACGATAAGCGGTTCGAGTCATCAGACGTGTCCAAGATTTTGATGGAAGTTTACGAGGAATACGGAAACGAAAGACTGGTTAGCTTGCTGGATAACCTGAAGGAACTTGGATTTTCGGAGGCAACTAAGTCAGCCCTAACGATTTCAACCAAAGACTGTATCGAACCACCGGAAAAATCCCGGATACTCGAGCAGGCAATGGACAGGGTAGAAGAAATAAACGGGATGTTTGATAAGGGGCTTGCCTCCGAGGATGAAAGGGCGTCCACGATTGTCGATATATGGCACGAAACCGTGGACCGGGTTGAAGAAGCGACAATGAATAATTATGCAGAGAACAAATTTAATCCGCTTCAGATGATGGTTGGTTCAGGAGCCAGGGGAAGTGCCGACCAGGTAAAACAGCTGGCAGGTATGCGTGGGTTGATGGCCGATCCTTCGGGCAATGTAATAGAGATGCCCGTAAAGTCGAACTTTCGTGAGGGTCTGGATATGATGGAATACTTTATCTCGACCCACGGGGGGAGAAAGGGAACGGCTGATACTGCGTTGAAAACGGCCGATTCGGGCTATCTTACTAGAAGATTGGTAGAAGCAGTGTCCAATATAGTAGTGCGAGAATCCGACTGTGGAACCAATAGAGGGCTCGAAGTAGATCCGCTCAGGTACGATGGAGGAGAACTTATGGAGGGAATTGAAGAGCGTGTCTATGGAAAGATCCTGGCAGAGCCCGTGATAGATCCCGAAGACGGTACGGTGATGGTAGAGGAAGGGGAGTTAGTTGGTAAAGAGCTCGCATCCCAGCTGGCCAGTAAACAGGTTTCGGTAAGTTTGAGCGAGGCGGATGCGGAAAAAGTCATTGGCACCAATAGTTTAAATGCCATAGAAGAACCGGAATCTGGCCACGTTATTGTCAGCAAAGATGAATTAATCGGCCCGGTTGAACTGGAAAGGATAAAAGAGAGTGGCATCGAAGAATTGGAAGTTCGACCCAGGATCGTAGTTAGGTCGCCTGTTACCTGTGAGACTGAGAAGGGGGTCTGTCAGGAATGCTACGGTATGGATATGTCAACTCATGAACTTATCGATAGGGGTGAGGCCGCGGGAATTATTGCTGCTCAATCGATTGGTGAACCCGGAACACAGTTAACTATGAGGACTTTCCACTCCGGCGGTGTTGCTGGAGAGGATATCACGCAGGGACTACCGAGAGCGGAAGAGCTCTTTGAAGCAAGGAAAACTACAAAAAGTGCTCAGGCCACGATAACGGATATAGAAGGACACGTTACTGAGATGAAGGATACCGAGGAAGGAATAAGGATTGATATAGAGGGCGAGCCACAGAAACTTACCCTGCCTTCGGCTCTTTGTCTGGTTGAGCCCGAAGAAGAGGTCACCCTTTCCGAAGTGGTAGATACAACCAGTCCCCACGCGGGTACAGTCAGGCTAGTAGAAGAAGACGGTAGAACGGTTATGTACTTGTTGATGAGCCGTTCCGATGCTTATTACGAATTACCGGACGGGATAGAAATAACGAAACCCTCGGGAGAATTCGTCGAAAAAGGCGATATCCTTTCCGAAGAAGTCGAGCTGGAGCAGGTCTTCGCGAAACGCGGTGGCACTGTAGAGGAAATTAATAGAGAGAAACGACTTATAACTCTTACGGATAGCGAAGGAAATTATGTCGAACATTTAATTCCCCCGATGGCTAAGCCACTTGTAGAAGAAGGCGAAGGGGTCGAAGAAGGCGAGGAGTTGATTGACCTTACGAGGTCGGATAGCCTGAAGGCGGACAAATCAGGTGTTCTGGTAAAGACGGAAGATTCCCTCATTATATTCCAGCCGGAAGACGGAAGAAAGAGGATCCCGCTCTCGGAGTCAATGATTCCTGAAGTGGCAGATGGTGAAAAGGTCAAGAAGGGCAAAACACTATTCACCATAGATAGGCCGGCGGGGAGAAAATTAATCATAGATTCCCTCGAAGAGACGGAAGACGATTTCGTCCACGTAAATTATCGCTACAGTGATTCGGTAAACGTGACTCACTCCCCGGTCGTCGATATCGGGGACAAGGTAAAGCCTGGAGAACAGCTGTCAAAAGGTGTTATACCTCCGCATAACTTACTGGACAAGGCAGGGGTGGATCGAACTTACGAGTACTTGCTTACTGAAATACAAAAAGTCTACAAGAGTCAGGGCGTGGATATTAAAGATACGCATGTCGAGATCATAATTGCTCAGATGTTAAATAACGTAATCGTTAGCGACAGAGGAGACTCGGAGCTGACACAGAACGAACTGATTACGCTCGAGGAATTCCGCAACGTCGTGACGAAACTGCGCAAGAAAAACGAACTTATCCGGGAGCGTAAAGGCGAGATCACCGGACGGAAAGTGGCAGAGGACGTATACAAAGGTAAGCGTTTGGTGGCAAAAGAAGGGGAGACGGTTACGAAGGACCTGCTTGATCACGCGACCGATTCCGGTGTGGAAGAATTAGACGTGATCGTCGACGGGGAAATAGAAAAAGTTCGAATTAAAGAGTTTAAGCTACCCGAAGGGGATCGCCAGTTGCTACGTATCTCGAAGTCCGCTCTGAAGACCAAGGGCTGGCTTTCCGCAGCTTCGTTCCAGAGAACGACTTCAGCTTTAACAAACGCCGCTTTGAGCGGTCAATCCGACGAATTAAAAGGACTTAAACCGAATATAATTGTAGGGAAGAAGGTCGCGGTTGGAACCGGGTTTGAAGACGATTACGAAGAACGCGGTCAGCCTGAAGAAACCGAGGAAGAGGAAGAAGAGTTAACTCCCGTAGAGTCTAGTTCAGCTTGACGCGAGACCCAGCTTAGCTTGACAATAAAAAGGGGCTAGCTTATAATTTCGGACACTTATAGGAGTGGTGAGAAAAAGATATGCCGACGATTAACCAATTAGTAAGGAAAGGTAGGTCGTCAAAAAAGAAGAAAACTAGTTCTAGAGCTTTGAACGGTTGTCCTCAGAAACGTGGAGTAGTTACCAGGGTTTATACTAGAACCCCGAAGAAGCCGAACTCGGCCCTGAGAAAAGTGGCCCGGGTCAGGTTAAGTAATGGTAAAGAGGTAACTGCATATATCCCGGGTGAAGGGCACGAGTTGCAGGAACACGCTGTAGTTTTGGTTCGGGGAGGACGGGTTAAGGATTTACCTGGAGTAAGATATCATATTGTTCGCGGAGCTTACGACGTAACTGGTGTAGAGGGAAGGAAACAGGGTCGATCAAAGTATGGAACCAAAAAGCCCAGCTAGGAGGAAGCTTTAATGGGACTGCCTGGACGTGACGTAAACCAAGATATAAAGCACGGAAGCAAGTTAGTCGGTAAGTTTGCAAATTATATAATGCAAGATGGAAGCAAAAATCTTGCTTTTAAAATCATATACAAGGCTTTTTCCCTAATAGAGGAAAGAGAAGGGGAACCTGGAGTTAAAGTTTTTAGAGATGCGATAGATAATATTTCGCCCGAACTGGAGACAAGGAGTCGGAGAGTTGGAGGGGCAAACTACCAGGTGCCATATGAAGTGTCACCGGATAGACAGGTGGCACTATCCTTCCGCTGGTTGGTAGGAGTGGCCTCGGAAAGAAGCGAGCCCCGAATGGAAGAACGTTTGGCAAACGAGATAATTTTGGCCAGCAACAAGGAAGGGAAAGCTTACGAGAAAAAGCTTGAATCCCACCGCCGCGCAGAGGCAAATAAGGCCTTTGCTCATTATCGCTGGTAGATAGATAATAATACTGGCGATTCGATATTAATCTGGTTTTATCTGATCCCATACCGTTCTATGCGAACGGATTTTGTGTATTTTAGGTATTTATAACTATGATAATGACAAAGCAAAAATCTGACGAGATCGTGGACGAAGATTTGAAGGACGAAGAGCTCGAGACCATGCGCAATATCGGCATCATGGCGCATATTGATGCCGGTAAAACGACCGCTACGGAACGTATGCTCTATTACACCGGTCGGACCTATAAAATCGGGGAGGTCCACGACGGCGATGCGGAGATGGATTGGATGGACCAGGAAAAAGAGCGCGGTATTACGATAACTTCTGCGGCGACCACCTGTTACTGGCGGGATCATCAGATTAATATCATTGATACCCCCGGCCACGTGGATTTTACTGCGGAAGTGGAGCGGTCACTGCGGGTACTGGATGGTGCGGTTGCACTTTTTTCCGGCGTGGAAATGGTGGAATCGCAGTCTGAAAAGGTCTGGCGACAGGCGGATAGGTATAATATTCCGAGGATTGCCTTCGTCAACAAGCTTGATAGGACGGAATCCCGTTACGAAAAGACGATTGAAATGATCGAAGAGCGGCTAGGGGTAACCACTCTGCCGCTTCAATTAGTTTATAGGGACGAATCGGATGAGCTGGTTGGTATGATTGACCTCCTGGAAGCCTCTTTGCTTACCTGGGATAAGGATACTAAAGGGGCAGAAATAGAGAGAAAGCCCGTCCCGGAAGAGGTCGAGGAGAAGGTGGCGCGCTGGAGAGAAGATCTGATAGAAAAAGCCGCCGAGTTTGACGATGAATTGATGATGAAGTTCCTTGAAGAGGAAGAAATCCCCCGGGAATTGCTCGATCGGGCAATTCGCCGTGCCACGATAGAAGGGTCTTACGTTCCCGTGCTGGGTGGTTCGGCGTTGAAAAACGTCGGGGTCCAGCCGATATTGAATTCCATAGTTAACTACCTTCCGAGTCCAAACGATGTTCCGGCTGTAGAAGGTTATAGCATGAATGATGGCGAAGGGGAGGAGGAAAAGGTAAAGAGATATCCTTCCCCGGATGAACCACTTTCCAGTCTTGCTTTTAAAGTAACTACCGATCAATACACGGGTACGTTAATTTATTTGCGTATATATTCCGGAACGCTGGAAGAAGGGGATAACGTATATAACCCAAACTCCGAGAACACTGAAAGAGTATCGCGCATGTTCCACATGCACGCAAATAGCAGAGAAAGAGTGGAAAAAGCCAAGGCCGGAGACATAGTTGCAGTAGTAGGACCTGATCATACTTCTACCGGGGAGACACTCTGCAGCAAGGAAGATCCGATAGTTCTCCAGCGGATAGACTTTCCCGAACCGGTTATTTCGGTGGCGATAGAGCCGAGACGCGAAGCGGATGAAAACAAGTTGACGGACGGAATTAACAAGCTGGCGAAGGAGGATCCTACCTTTAAAGTCAAAGATGACCCGGATACGAATCAAACTATCATATCCGGCATGGGCGAACTTCATCTGGAAATCCTGACGAAAAGGTTAAGGGAGGAATTCGGAGTAGAAGCTCAGGTTGGAAAGCCCAGTGTCTCTTACGAGGAAACAATTCGATCGGATTCCGATATAGACCAGGAATTTGCGAAACAAACAGGAGGCAGGGGTCAGTACGCGAGAGTTAAGATAAAATACGAACCTTTAAGTAGGGGTTCCGGTTTCGAGTTTGAAAATACCGTGAAAGAAGGAAGGGTACCAAAAGAATATATTAAATCCGTCGAGGAAGGAATAAAGGAAGCGCTGGGGAACGGTAAGTTGGCCGGTTACAAAGTTACCGATTTGAAAGCCACTCTTTATGATGGGGCCCATCATCCAGTTGACTCCTCAGATATGGCCTTTAAGGCAGCCAGTTCCAGGGCGACGAGCAGGGCATTAAAAGGTAATTCTATTTTGCTTGAGCCGATTATGGAAGGCGAAGTGTTTGTCCCCCCCGATCATGTCGGTGACGTCATGGAGGATATTTCGAAACGTCGGGGAGAGGTGTCGGGGATTGAGAGTCGAGAGGGCGTTCAGCTGGTAGAGTTTAAGTTACCGCTTGCCGAATCGTTTGGTTACGCGACGAGATTACGTTCTATCACTCGAGGCCGGGGAACTTATTCACTGAGTTTTTCTCGTTACCAAAAAGTGCCGGAGAAAGTAAAGGAGGAAATCTTAAATAAACGAGGTTATTAGATATGGCAAGAGAAAAGATACGAATAAAGCTCAAAGGGTACGACCACGAGCTCGTTGACAGGTCCGTGGAAAAGATCGTAACAACTGCTGAGGAAACCAGAGCGAAGATTTCCGGTCCGGTGCCACTTCCGACCGAGAGAAAGCTGTATACCGTACTACGATCTCCCCACGTGAACAAGACTTCTATGGAACACTTTGAGCGAAGAATTCATAACAGGTTGATCGATATTCAAGAACCGACGTCGGAAACGATAAATGCTTTGATGGATATAGAGTTACCTACGGGGATCGACGTCGAAATTAAACTTTAGTCGGAGAGTAATGGAAGCCAAATTGGGAGGTTAATAAAATGTTAGGGACTTTAGGCGAAAAAGTCGGGATGACGCAGTACTTTGACGAAACTGGTTCCTCCGTGGGGGCGACTGTAATAAAATCCGAACCCGCGGCGGTAGTTCAGGTAAAGACCGAAGAAAGTGATGGTTACGGTGGAATCCAGTTGGGTTACAAGGATACGGAAAGAAAAAAATTAACGGAACCAATGAAGGGACATTTTGATAAATACGGCGTAGAGCCGAAAAAGTACCTGGTAGAATACCGGGTAGAGGACCCGGAGCAGTATGAGTCCGGAGATGAGGTGACGGTCGGCCAATTTAATCCCGGAGATAAGGTGAAGATTACCGGGAATTCAAAAGGGAAAGGCTTCCAGGGAGTAGTGAAGCGCTGGAATTTCTCGGGTGGACCGAAGACTCATGGCTCGCGTTTTCACAGAAAACCCGGTTCCGTCGGTATGTGTGTGGAGCCAGGCCGGGTATTAAAAGGGCAAAAGCTACCGGGACAGACTGGAAACAAAAAAGTGACCATCGAAAACCTGGAAGTACTTAGATCCGACGAGGAAGAAGACCTGTTAGTCATCAAGGGGTCGGTTCCAGGTCCTAGAGATAATTTAATTCAAATCAGGAGTAGCAATGATTAATCTCGAAGTAAAAGACGAAGAAGGAAATGCTGGAGAGGAAATAGAGGCCTCCGAAGAGCTGCTCGGGCTTGACTTTCACAGAGATTTACTTTACCGAGCGGTCAAAGCTTATCGGGAAAACGGAAGGTCGGGTTCTGCCAATACGAAGGACAGGTCGGAAGTAAAGGGCTCGAACCGAAAACCATGGCGCCAGAAAGGTACTGGAAGAGCGAGACACGGTTCCAGAGCTTCCCCCTTGTGGGCCGGCGGTGGGGTCATTTTTGGACCCGAACCAAAGGACTACGGAATAGATCTTCCAAAGAAGATGAAGCACAAGGCAATAAGAAGCGGCCTTTCAACGAGATATTCTGAAGGTAACCTGGTCCTGGTTGAAAAGCTTGATTTCGAAGAACCAAAAACAAAGAGAGGATTGGCCGTACTTGAAGCTCTTGATTTGCCCAAGGATACACTTATAATTGTCTCTCAGGAAGAAGAGGACTGGAGAGTACGCAAGTCTTTTAGTAATATTCCATCTGCAAGTTACATTCCTACTTCCCGGATAAATGCCTACGATATATTGAATCATGAAGGGATCTTACTCACTAAGGGGTCCGTATCGGAATTAGGGGATATTTTACTGGATACAAGTCGTGAAACTCAGGAGGTTTAAATGGAACTTACCACAGAGGACGTCATAGTTGAACCGATAGTGACTGAGAATTCATGGCGACTTCAGGAGGAGAGCAACAAGTACGTCTTTCGTGTCCATCCTGACGCGAACAAGGTGATGATCCGAGAAGCAGTAGAAGATCTGTTCGACGTTGATGTCTTGGACGTAAATACTATGAACCTCCAGGGGAAGCCGAAAAGGGAACAACTTAATCAGGAGAAAGGGAAGACCAGCGCGTGGAAAAAGGCGTACGTGAGGCTTTCCGAGAGTGACAGAATTGATATATTTGGATAGGTTAAGGTGAAAACATGGGAGTAAAGAGATTTAAACCTGTAACGCCTGCGAGGCGTCATGCAGAACTTACGGATTTTGAAGAATTGACGACGGATGACCCGGAAGAGTCCTTGCTCGAGCCCCTGAAGAAATCAGGGGGGAGGAATAATCAGGGAAAGGAAACAGTTCGGGGCCGCGGAGGAGGTCATAAGCGGAAATACAGGAAAATAGACTTCCTCCGGGACAAAGAGGGGATTAAAGGTAGAGTTGTTAGCACTGAATACGATCCGAATAGGTCAGCCTGGATCACTCTATTGCTGTACGAAGACGGCGAACGTCGTTACATTATTTCTCCGTTAAAGCTCAACGTCGGAGAAGTAGTCGAAGCTGGTGACGAGGCAGAAGTCAGACCGGGCAATGCTATGCCAATTCGGAAAATACCTGCGGGAAAGCCGATTCATAACCTGGAATTCTCGCCGGGGTCGGGCGGAAAAATAGCCCGCTCAGCCGGAGTGGATGCCAGAATTGTCGCAAAAGAACCCGAGAAGATAGATATCAAATTGCCTTCAGGTGAAGTACGGTCCTTTAATCCGGAGTGCAAAGCTACTGTCGGTCAGGTAAGCAATCCGAGTCACAAGAACGTAAAGAGTGGAAAAGCCGGGAGAAAAAGACACCTGGGTAGAAAACCAAAGGTCAGGGGAGTTGCGAAGAATGCAGTCGACCACCCACACGGTGGTGGAGAGGGAAGAGCTTACATCGGTAGGCCTCCGGTTTCATCCTCTGGGGTGCCGGCAAAAGGTGGTAAGACCAGAAAGGCAAAGGCCAGCGATGAGAAAATTATCAAGCGAAGGACCAAGAAAAAGAGGGGGTAAAATTACATGCCAAGGTCAGTAAAAAAAGGACCATACGTCAAAGATAGCTTAAATGACAAGGTTGATAAGGCGAAGAACGGCGAGATGGAAGAGATTAAAACTTGGTCGAGGGATTCTACGATACTGCCCAAAATGGTTGGCCTGACCATTAAAGTTCACAACGGACGAGATCATGTGCCGGTTGAGATTGATGAAAATATGGTCGGTCACAAGCTGGGCGAGTTTGCTTCAACGAGAACATTCCGGGAACATGGCGGTATCACGAAAAAAGAACCGATAACACCGGTAGGTTAATATGAAAGAAGCCAAGGCAATTACGAAAAACGTGAGGATATCTCCGAAAAAAGCGAGGCCTGTGGCCGACGCCGTGAGAGGTGAATCGGTGGATCAGGCTCTTAAGACGGTCAAGTTTTCCAAAAAGAAAGCCGCCCGGTTCCTGCAGGATACATTGGAATCAGCGATAGCTAACGCTCAACACAACCACGATATGGCCGTAGACAAGCTCAAAGTCAAGGAAGCTGCTATTGACGAAGGTCAAACAATGAAAAGAATGAAACCGCGAGCCCAGGGTAGAGCTGATTTGATGAAGCGAAGGCAGAGCCATATAAAAGTCATTCTAGTGGAGGAAGAATAATGGGACAGAAGATTAATCCGGTCGGTTTTCGTATCGGAGTTAACAAGAAATGGGAATCCAATTGGTATAGCGATGAGAAAGCCCCTGAGTACGTAGCTGAAGATCACGAGATCCGCGAGCTGATTGGGGAACGTTACCGAGGAGCGGGAATTGCAAAAGTCAGTATTGAGAGACCGAGAGATGATCGAATTTCCATAATAATTGTTTCGGCTCGCCCGGGAATCATAATCGGTAAAGGGGGCAACGAGATAAATAAGTTTCAGAGAGAATTGAGCGATACGACGGATAGAAACGTCAATATATCCGTAAAAGAAGCGAATGACCCCCATTTACAAGCTCAATTGATAGCCCAGGAAGTGGCTTTTCAGATCGAAAACAGGATTCCGCCAAGCAGGGCGATGAAAGAGGTAATTTCCCGTTCGATGAACAAAGGGGCCAAAGGTGTAAAGGTAAAGTGTTCGGGGAGAATCGGAGGAGCTAACCTGTCGAGATCGGTCTCACAGGATGAAGGCAGAATACCGTTACAGACAATCAGGGCGGATATCGACTACGGTTTTATAGAAGCAAGGACAAAGTACGGACCGATTGGCGTCAAAGCCTGGGTGTTCCGCGAGGAAATATTACCCGAAGGCGTACCCGAGGGATTGAGTCTGTAAACAAGGATGGTATCAAATGGCATTATACCCAGCTGACTTCAAGCACAGAAAGCATCAACGTGGAAGAACTAAAGGTAGAGCCAGTCGAGGAAATACTGTTTCTTTTGGTGAATACGGAATTCAGGCAAAAGACCCCGGTTGGTTGACGAGTAAACAGATAGAGACGGCGAGAATGACTCTGGCGCACGAGACTCAAAGGGATTCGAAGATCTGGGTCAGGGTTTTTCCGGATAAACCAATTACAAAGACGCCGGCAGAAACAAGAATGGGTAAAGGTAAAGGAGAACCCGCCGAATGGGTTGCCGTTATAAGGCCCGGGAGACTTATATTTGAGTTTTCCGGAGTAGATAAGGAACTTGCCAAGCGTCTCCATAAACTGGTTTCTTATAAATTACCGTTAAAGACAAGATTGAAGGAACGAATAAGACTGGGGGGAGAAAAATGAGGCCAGACGAGATGAGGGATATGACCCCCGAAGAGCTGGAAGAGAAAGTAGCCGAGTTAAAGGAAAAGTTATTTAATTTGAGATTTCAGAAGGCAACTGGCGAGCTGGACAACACTGCTGAAATCAAAAAATCAAAGAAGGATATAGCTCGAGCGAAGACGATCCAGAGGGAAAGAGAAATGGAAGGAGTGGAGTGAGATGAAAAAGAAGAAGAAAGGTAAAGTATTGAGTGCCGCAATGGATAAAACAATTACGGTAGCTGTAGACACACAAAGGCGACATCCCCGATACAAAAAATACCTGAAGCAGAGGTCGAAGTTCTACGCTCACGACGAGGACGAGGAAGCGACCGAGGGAGACTGGGTAAGGATTGTTGAGACCAGGCCAATCAGCAAGAAAAAGAGGTGGAAGCTGGAAGAGATACTGGAGAGGCCGGGAGGGGAATCGTGATCCACCAAGAGACAGAATTAAAAGTGGCTGATAATTCTGGTGCAAAAAAGCTCAGGTGTATCAATGTTCTCGGACAGTCCAATAAAAACCAGGGAGGAATCGGGGACATCATTACGGCGTCTGTTAAAAAACGGATACCGGATAGCGACCTTGAGAAGGGCGAAATAGTCCAGGCGGTAATAGTAAGGACCGCCGGTAATTATCGCCGGGAAGATGGTTCTTATATAAGGTTCGATGACAACGCTGCCGTATTGGTTGATGAGAGAATGGAACCAGTTGGGACAAGGATCTTTGGCCCCGTAACGCGAGAATTAAGAGAAGGAAACATGCTTCGCATTATATCCTTGGCGCCGGAGGTATTATAGGAGGTTATTATGAGGAAAATTCAGGAAGGTGACAGGGTCAAGGTTATTGCCGGTAATGATAAAGGTAAAGAAGGAGAAGTCCTGAGTGTTGATCCGAAAAATGATCGGGTAGTAGTTGAGAATATAAATTTCCGCTTGAAGCACCAGGGCCGAACACAGCAGCAAAAGGAACCGGGAATAATAGAAAGGGAAGAACCGATAGATATCTCAAACGTAATGCCCATCTGTCCGTCTTGTGATGAACCAACTCGTGTGGGGTTCGATGAAGTCGGGGGAGAAAAAGTTAGAGTATGTAAAAAATGCGAGGGGGTTCTGGATTAAAAGATGCTTAAGCATAAGTACGAAGACGAGGTAAGGAAAGACTTGATGGATG
>JAIPHN010000052.1 GCA_021735185.1 Candidatus Bipolaricaulota bacterium | reverse complement strand
GATCTGAATTACAGATCCACGCGATCGTTCTTTCCACTCCCAGACCAAAACCGGAATGAGGCACGGATCCATATTTTCTCAAATCGAGGTACCATTCGTATGGCTCTTTCGGCAGACCCTCTTCCTCAAACCTCTTCTCCAGAAGTTCCAGGTTGTCAATTCTCTGACTGCCTCCGATAAGCTCTCCATAACCATCAGGCGCAATCAGGTCAGCGGTATAAACTCTCTCGCCATCAGGCATCGGTTCCATGTAGAACGGCTTTAGTTTTTTCGGAAAAGCCTCAATAAATACTGGTTTACCAAAGTGGTCCCCCAGCGCGGTTTCCGCGGGAGCGCCAAAGTCTTCTCCCTGATCCATCTCTATTCCCGCTTCATTGACTATCTCCACCGCTTCCTCGTAGGTTATCCGCGGAAAGGGTTTTTCAACTTTCTCCAGCATTTTATCGGGCTCTACGTCCAGCCTTTCCAGTTCATCACGCCTCTTTTCGACTACGCGATTCACCACCGAGTGCAGCATGTCTTCCTGGAAATCCAGATTTCCCTCATGCTCGACCCAGCTGAGCTCTGCCTCCGCCATCCAGAACTCGGTCAGATGTTTTCTGGTTTTCGACTTCTCCGCCCTGAAAACCGGGCCGATCCAGTATACTTCGCCAAGGGCCGCGGCCGTGGCCTCCAGGTATAATTGAGAACTCTGAGTAAGATAGGCATCTTCGCCAAAATACTCAGTTTCAAAAAGAGTCGTCGTTCCTTCTACCGAAACTCCAGTTAATATCGGTCCTTCAGTCGCTATAAGACCTTCCCCGTCGAAGTAATTTCGCAGCGCCTGCAGGAATTCGTGCCTGATCCTCAGGACGGGTGCGGCTCCTTTCGCCCTGATCCAGAGATGCCTATTGTCCATCAGGAAACCGGGTCCATGTTCTTTTGGAGTAATCGGAAACTCATCTTCGACCGAGTGCTGCACCTCCACCCCGGTTACGTCAAGTTCGTAACCTATTGGGGCTCTCTCGTCCTCTTCAACTATACCCTTAACTATTACGGAAGATTCCCGCTTTAAATCAAGAGTCCGCTCAAACAACTCGGTACCGACGGAATCTTCTTTCAGAACTCCCTGGATGATGCCCGTGCCGTCCCTGATCTGGAGGAACTGAATCCCACCACTTGATCTACGGTTATAAAGCCAGCCCTTTATATTAACTTCTTCTCCGGGGTACTGCTCTACCTCATTTATGGATATGGACTTCATCTGAACCGACCCTTTTTTATAAAATTAGAATATGTTAAAAATATCGATCGTCCTGTATTATAGCTAAGTCTTAAAGAAATATTACACCATTTCTCTTTCCTTGCTTAATTTGCCGTTTCATTTTAGGATAACTTATCAAGAAGTTCCTGGTGGTTTTCACCGTTAGTAGCAACGATTCCCTGCGAATCATAGATATCGAACCTTTCACCCGAAAAGTCGGTGACCTGACCGCCGGCTTCTTCTACTATCAAAGAACCCGCGGCAACATCCCAGGGAGATAGCCCCAGCTCCCAGAAACCATCGTAACGTCCGACCGCAACAAAAGAAAGATCCGGCGCCGCTGCTCCGTCTCGCCTTATCCCTCGCGACTTTCGGACAAGCCGAGAAAAAGTATCAATCGCTTCCGGCACCAGGTCCTGATCGTAAGGAAACCCCGTTGAAAGCAAGGACCGGGAAAGTTCGTCCGTAGCGGAAACCGAAATAGGTTCGCCGTTTAACTCTGCCCCCTCTCCCTTGATGGCAGTAAAAGTCTCGTCCAGAACCGGGATATGAACCACGCCGACAACTGTTTTTCCCTCCGCTTCGACGGCAATTGAGACTCCAAACAGGGGATAATTATAGACGTAATTCGTCGTTCCATCGAGCGGGTCGACGATCCACTTTGTTTCACTTTTCTCAACACCAAATTCTTCTTCCGCCAGAATTGAATGTTCCGGATAAGATTCTCGGACCCTGTCGACAATTAGATTCTGTGATGCTCGGTCGAACTGAGTAACTAAATCCGCGGGACCGGTTTTGTGACTAACGTCCCGTTTTTCCCCAAGACCGTCAATCAATAAAGACCCTGCTTCTCTGGCCATTGATACCGCCAGTTCTAAGAAATCTTCCTCCATTAAATTACCTCGTTACATTTTTTCGTTCATTACTTCTATAACTTCCTTTGCCTTCTCTTCCGCCGATTCGCTTAATTCCTCTCTTTTCTTTCTTTTCCCTTTTACGAATTCCTCGTCATTTACCGAAGAAAGATTGATATCAACGTTCAGTAGAGAAGTCCTGACAGTCGCTTCAGCAAGTATGGCAGAAGCTCCCGCGTCAGTTACGGCATGAGAGTTACCAGTTCTGGCGCACTCTTCACTTAGTTCAAGCACATCACTCGCCAATTCTGCCATCTTAAACGGGGGTACCGTTGCATTCTTCAGTGCAGACTGGATCTCTTCCTGTCTTTCTTCTTTTTCTTCCTCCGTATCTTTTGGCAATCCATAGGCATCCATTACGTTATTATAAGCAGCTATATCTTCTCCTATTGCTGCCAGAAAACCGTTTTTAAGCTCTTCCGCTTTATCTAAAATCTTTTTATGCTTGCCCTCTACTTCTTTGTACCTGTCTTTTCCGATTGTAAGATTTGCTACCATAGAAGATAGAGCGGCTGACAAACCACCGGCTACCGCGGCGGCCGAACCTCCGCCCGGTGCTGGTTTGCTCGAGCCAAGATCCGTCAAGAAATCCTTTATCTTTTGCTCTCCTGGATTCATTTGATCATCCTTCGACATATCCTTAATCCTCCCTCACCCAATATACCCTAACTCGACGTTCGCTTTCACCTGATTTGATTTCCAGATCCCCGTCATGCGCTCTGGCTATTGCTTTTCCAATCCGTCTCGCAAGGTGCTCGTTCGTAGTGGCAAGCTCCAGGGTTTCCGACTCTTCCTCTGCCCACATTATCTGCTGCAGGGGCCTCGTCTCCTTTGCTCTTTCCGCGCTATTCTTAGCTATATGGAGAATTTCCTCTTTGTGTTCGTCGAAATAACTTCCGGATAAATAAACGAGTCCTTCCGGATTCTTATCCCTTCTTCTCCTACAGGCCGGACAGAGTGCTTCTTTGGCGTTTTTGTCCTCGGGCTTTGATGTATCCACCCATCGCCCTTCATGATAAACGAGCTCACAGCTAGGACAGAAGGTTGGTTCTTTATACTTCTTACCCTCGTAATAAGGATTTTTTGATTCGTGCCCTACATCTCCCCGTCGCTCCTCCCCCATCACAATCACCCCGAACTAAGTTACGAGAAAAAGAATTACTCCTCTTCGAGCAGATCCTCCAGATAATCTATGGACTCACCAACGGTAGTGAGATCTTCCGCGTCTTCATCTGGAATCTCAATCCCGAACTCGTCCTCAAATTCCATTATCATCTCTACTGTGTCCAGCGAATCCGCTCCCAGGTCTTCAACGTAAGAAGCGTCCAGAGTTAATTCATCTTCGTCTACCATCAGTTGCCTGCTAATAATCTCCTTAACTTGAGATTCGAGATCTTCCATTGAAATACCTCCTAGTAGAATATAAACTAGAGTTCAGCGATGAAAAGTCTAGCCAAATGACAAACCACCGTCAACCCTGAGTACCGTGCCGGTAATATAGCTGGCTTCGTCGCTCAAAAGAAACAATGAGGGCCGAGCTACTTCTTCCGGTTCGGCAAACCGATTCAAAATCACGTTATCCAGATAAGAGGATCTTTTCTCTCCCGGTATATCTTCTGTCAGCTTCGTGTCTACAAACCCAGGAGCCACAACATTAGCCCGCAAATTCCTCTTGCCGTACTCCTGTGCCAGTGATTTGGTAAACCCGACTATTCCGGATTTTGCGGCCGCGTAATTAGCCTGACCCTTATTCCCCAGAAGACCGGACACGGAGGAAATATTCACCACACTGCCACCGTTTTTTATCATATGCCTTACAGTTGCTTTTGTACAGTTAAATACCCCGTTCAGGTTCACGTCAATTACCTTATTCCATTCCTCAGCTGACATTCTAAGAATGAGGTTATCGCTCGTTAATCCTGCGTTGTTGACCAGATAGTCTATCCGACCGTGCCTATCGAGCGTCTTCTCCACTGACTCTTCAACTGACTCCAGATCGGACACGTCAGTCGGGAGAAAAGAACAGGCCGACCCCAGTTCCTTTGCCGTTTCTTCGCCCCGGGAACGGGAAAATATCTGAGTTTTTACACCGTTAGCAACCAGACGGCGGGTAATTTGCTCTCCTATACCGCTTCCACCCCCTGTAACAATCGCGACTTCACCGGAAAACTCCAAGTTATATCACCTCATTAAAGCTTTTTCCTTCGAGCCCGGGAATAGTTCTTTCCGTCAGTTTAGTTAGAGTCTTATCCGGGCCGACTTCTACGGTAGTATCGATACCAAAATCTTCCAGGGATTCTACGTAATTTACCCACATTACGGGGTGGGTCATCTGACGAGCAAGAAGTTCGGATAACCTGCTTCCTTTTGTTTCAAATGAACCTGAAACCCCTGAAAGAACAGGTATATCGGGATCGCTGATATCACATTCATCTATATACCGTTTAAGCTCTTTCTCGGCTTCTTCCATAAACGGAGAATGAAAAGGCCCGGTCACGTCTAGTTCAATACATTTTGCATTCTCATTTCGCAGTCTCTTACAGCTCTCTTCCAGGTGATCTTCCCTGCCCGATATTACAACCTGTTTTGGCGAATTATAGTTAGCGATGGTGATCGGTTCTTTCATTTGTTCAACCAGTTCTTCAACCTTGGCATATTCGGCTCCAAGCACGGCTACCATGGAGCCTTCCACGTCAATATTACCGGTGAGCTCTCCTCTCTTCTTTACAAGCTTTATTCCTTCTGTAAAAGTTAGAGAATCCGCGGCGACCAGGGCCGAAAATTCTCCCAGACTGTGGCCAAGGACACACCTGGGCTCCAGGCCTTCATCGCTAAGGATCCTAAACCTGGCAATACTGTCGGTAAATATTGCGGGTTGTGCGTATTCGGTCCGAGATAATTGATCCTCCGGACCCTCTAAAGAAAGTTTTTTTAGGTCAAAACCCATCACTTCATTCGCAGTTTCGTAAAGAGGGGTGACACGGTGGTCATTGGAGAACCCTTCCCCCATGCCTACCTTCTGTGATCCCTGTCCTGGGAAAAGAAAGGCTAATTTCTTCAAAGACATCACCATTCCAGTAGGGTAGCGCCGTAAGCAGCTCCGGCACCGAAAGCCGTCAGCAAAACCAGGTCTCCGCTCTGGATTCTTTCTTCATCAACCGCTTCCTTCAGCGCCAGAGGAATCGTGGCTGTGGAGGTATTTGCGTACTCATCCAGGTTCACCACCACTCTATCCATCCTCACGTCGAGACTCTTGGCAAGCTGCTTAATAATTCTGATATTTGCCTGATGAGGAACTATCCAATCCACATCTGAAAGCTCAATCCCCGCATCCTCGATTACGTCCAGGGAGGAGCGCTTCATCATGTTAACGGCGGATTTGAAAACCCCCTTTCCTTCCATCTCAAGGTAATATCTACCATTCGCCTCGTTTCCTTCCGCCGGGGGCAAACGAGTACCGCCGCCCTCCAATCTGATTAATTCGGCTTTCGTCGGATCACCCTTAATGGAAGATGAGAGGACTTTTCCGGTTGTACCTCCAGAGCTTACCACCGCGGCACCGGCGGCGTCACCAAATAAGACACAGGTACTTCTATCCTCCCAGTTTACGACACGGGACAGGGCCTCAAGGCCGATAATTAACACGTCATCGTAGCCGTCGCCCCGGATCATGTTTATAGCTACATCGATCGCGTATAAGAAACCACTACAGCCCGCTTTTAAGTCAAAAAAGGGGATGTCATCAGAAAAACCAAGTTCCCTAGTGATAAATGGAGAAGAACCCGGTATTGGCATATCCGAGATATTAGTTGCAGTAATTACCAGGTCAATATCCGATTTATCTGCGGGAGCTCCGCTAATCGCCTCTTTTGATGCAGTTACCCCCAGGGAAGAGGGGTCTTCTTCCTCTTTCAGAACGTGCCTGTTCTTAATCCCCGTCCTCGAGGTTATCCACTCGTCAGAAGTATCTACTATTTGCTCAAGTTCCTCATTTGCAATAACTTTATCCGGAATTCCTACACCCACGTTCGATATATATGGAAATTCTTTTTCTTCTTTAACTTTATTCACTAAAATCAATCCTCTCTATTTCTGATTCAATTTTTCCAGGTAAATCCCAGCGAGAAGCTTGCCTGGCATTCAAAATAGCGTTCTTGATAGCTCTTGCCCCCGATCTCCCGTGTGCCACAAATACAATGCCTTTTACACCCAGCAGAGGTACGGCGCCAAACTGAGAGTAATTTAGCTGATTCTGAAGCTTTTTAAGAGTTGGCCGCAGGATCAAGCCTCCGAGCTTTGCTCTTAAGCTGGACGAAAGGGCCTTCTTGAAGAACCCTATTGTTCCTTCTGCCCCTCCTTCGAATGCCTTTATCAGTATGTTGCCGACGAACCCCTCACAAATAACGACATCCGCCGGGGGCTCAGTCAATAGAAGGTGAGGCTCCACGTTTCCGATATACTGCAGGTCAGTTTTATGAATAAGGGACAAAGTTTTTTTCGTTAACTTATTACCCTTTGACTGCTCCTCGCCTATATTCAATAGCCCTACCTTTGGGTTACTCTTTCCAAGCACGTTTCTGGCAAACGTATTTCCCATCAGGCCAAACTGAGCCAGGTTCTCGGGGCTCGCATCAGTAGTCGCACCTATATCGATCAGGACGACATTACCGCTTTTGACCGTAGGTGTTATGCCCGCCAGTCCCGGCCGAGCCACCCCCGGTATCCTGCCCAGGTTGAAAAGTGCCCCCGCTACAACTGCTCCTGTATTACCGGAAGATATAAATATTTCCGATTCGTCGGATAAGTGCTTAATCCCTTTTACCAGAGAGGAATTCGGATTATTCCTAACTGCTTTTGTCGGTGTATCCTCCATGGAGATGGTATTTGGAGCATGAAGGAAAGAAATTCGGGGCTTCAATTCACCCGGTTCGAGACGTTTTACGTGACCCTTATTCGTTTCTTCCTCGCCAACTAGAGTTACCCTCAAATCCGAACCCTTCGTCTCTCTCAGGGCCTGGATCGCACCTTCTATTATCTCCTTGGGTGGTGCGTCCCCACTCATCGTATCCAGCAAAACTTTCATATTGGTATGAAAAAGTCACCATAAAATATTGGTGCCGAGGGCGGGACTTGAACCCGCACGGACGAAAAATGTCCACATGGCCCTCAACCATGCGCGTCTGCCAATTCCGCCACCTCGGCTAGGGTCCTCACCTGTTAATCACCGTAATGTAGGTGAATGATAAAGTAAAAATAAATCCAATGCAACAAAACCACGAAAATTTCGTAAATTCATCGGGCTTCAAAATCCTTCTACAGACTCACCGATAAATATTATCAGGACAACTTAGCATTTCTTAGCTCGAAAGCCTGGTAATAGGCTTCAGTGCGAATTGAACTTACTTTTTAGATAGCACTTACCTTTAGAAGCTTATAAAACCTATTTCCCTGTTGGAACCTTTGACTCTATAAAAGTCTAAAATAACCTTGACTTAAGTTTGCATTTTTCTATCATTATGAAGTCAATTACCCTGTACCAAGAGGCGGGGCTCCAGGGTTTATCTGGCAGCTGGTCTACGGTCGTGGAGATACTTCAGCTCCATAGTGAGCGCACAGTAAGTGCTGGAAGGCTTATCCGGCACATTGTGCCGACAAATCATTGCCGGGCTGGGGGCTCTGCATTAAAAACGGGAGAACCAACCTTAAAAAGTAAAGGTCCGCTTTCGCAGTGATTTTGGTAACGCATTGAAAATATTTACTAATAACGGGAATGATTTATCATGCCTCCGTTTGCTAAAGAATTCGGAAAGACATTGCTAATAGTTGGAGGAATGCTAGTCGGACTCGGGCTTTTGCTTTTTTTTGGTAATAAAATCCCCTTCCTCGGAGACCTCCCCGGCGACTTTCACTTTGAGAAGGGTAAATTTAACTTTTATTTCCCTTTTGCCACGGCTCTGGCTGTTAGCGTGGGCCTGACGATTATCATCAATTTTATCTTCTGGTTGATTAACAGATAAAATAGAACAAACTGGGCCCAGCCATCATTAGCACAGGTTTCCTAGCACCTACTTGACCATAGTTGCAATATATTCCAGATCTTTCTTGCTCGGGTGATCCACCTCTTCAATTTCTACTTTACCCCATAAATGCTCCCCTGCCACTTTTAAGTGACTTAACCCGATCCCGGCATCTATACGATTCATATTGCTCAGGTCTTCCAGAAATTTTCTCGTCAGGAAAGTACGAGATTTGATATAAAGGTGCAGGTCTTCATCACAAGCAAGCACGCGCCAGGGCTGGCTATTGATAGATGAAGGGGCACGACGCAGGGCGTCGATAATCTTTAGCGTACTTCCGTTTAGTTCGTCGGGTTTACTATCAACCAGAAATTCCCGAGGTTCTTTTCTTTTAGGATCTGCTATTACTTCCGGTTCGCTATTCGAAAGCGGTCCGAAAGCAATCAGAGCCCTGCAGGTTTGATCAGAAGGAAGATCCACGTAGCTCTCCAGCTCCCGGTCACTGAACCCCTTTCCTATCCAGCAGGTACCGATATTCATGGACGTCAG
>JAIPHN010000051.1 GCA_021735185.1 Candidatus Bipolaricaulota bacterium | reverse complement strand
CCAGTGGGGCCGGAGGCCAGCATGTCAACGTAACGGATTCCGCCGTTAGGATTACTCATGAGCCCACTGGTTTAGTGGCCACCTGTCAAAACGAGAGGAGCCAGCATAAAAACAAAGAAACCGCCATGAAGATCCTTAAGTCTCGGCTTTACCAGTTGAAAATGGAAAAACGAGCGAAGAAAATCGAGGAGATTCAGGGTGAAATGAAGGATATAGAGTGGGGTAGCCAGATTCGTTCCTACGTTTTGCATCCATATCAAAAAATCAAAGATCATCGAACGGAAACTGAAGTGGGGGATACCGATTCCGTTCTGGACGGGGAAATAGACCCGTTTATTCAGGCCTACTTAAAGGAAAGTTGACTATTACCTGGGATGAGCGGTTCCGTCCCGTTAGCTGTAAATATTGAAATGAGGGAACGGTCTATTTAAAAAGACAATTGGTCCAGCACCTGGAGGACTTCTTCACTCAAGCCCCAGAAAATTCTATCGCGGGAGGTCTGATTTAGCGAGAACTTGACGGATCAGGCGGGTCCTGATCTATCTACAGAAGACTCGTACGCTATTTGTTATCTTGCAAAATAGCAGGCTGTTAAATATAATGATTTTCAACCAAGCCATTTAAGTCTTTCTCTTTTTCAGGCTTTTAACTGGTTAATCCACCGAGGGTGGTTGATTTGGATAGTCTCTGGCAGTATATCGTCCAGCGTGTCGGGTCCACAATCCCTATGTTGTTGATTTTGATTACAGTGGTGTTTTTAATTTTGCGAGTCATCCCTGGTGATCCAGCACAGGCGATGCTGGGGGGGCGTAACGTATCCGCGGAATACATCGAGCAAGTTCGGGAAAAAATGGGACTTAACAAACCGATACCTCAGCAGTTCATCGATTACGTTGGTGGATTATTGCGGGGGGATTTTGGTACTTCCTTCAGAACGGATAGACCGGTTTTACATGAGTTGATGTTGCGGGTGCCGGCGACGCTCGAACTGGCCTTCTACGGGATGGCTATTGCTCTGTTACTTGGGGTCTCGACCGGTGCATGGGCCGCAGTTTACAGCGACACGTATATTGATCACGGGCTACGCATATTTCATATAGGTGCATTTGCGGTTCCGCTATTCTGGATGGGCTTGATGTTTCAGATAATTTTTGCCGTATTTCTGGGTTGGTTGCCCGTAGGTAATAGACTTAACGCCCTCTCAATGGCTACTTTTGATCCGATAACAAGGTTTTACACTCTTGACGCCTTGATTAAAGGTGATTTTCAATTGTTCTGGGAGGCATTAAAACACCTTATCTTGCCGGCTTTGACTCTCGGAATTATCCAGGCCGGGTTGCTTGGCCGGATGACAAGGGCAAATATGCTGGAAATCCTTGATAAGGATTACGTAAAAACGGCAAGGTCGAAAGGCTTGAAAGAAAGGTTTGTTATTTACAAACACGCCCTCAGAAATGCCCTGATACCGATTTTGACGGTCTTCGGGCTTCAATTTGCTATCCTGATCGGAGGGGCCGTGCTAACGGAAACGATTTATGCCTGGCCGGGAGTGGCAAGGTTCTTGATTACAAGTGTAAACGCACGTGACTTTCCTTCGATTCAGGGAGCAATAGTCATGATTGCGATATTTATCACTACCATTAACCTGATAGTAGACATAATATACGCTCAAGTTGATCCCAGGGTGAAATACTGATGCTCTTCTTTCGTAAACTATTTTCCGGTATATTTGGTAATCTGAGAAGAGCCATGGGCCGCCAGAAACTGCTGGCGGTGGGTACGACTGTAGTAGTAATTTATTTGCTCGTTACGATACTGGCCCCCTGGATCGTTCCCTATGATCCGGTTAATTACCGGTCGGCTCCCCGTCTGGCCCCTCCTTCGCTTGCCCATCCAATGGGAACGGATCAGCTCCAGCGAGATCTGTTCTCTCGCGTTATTAGTGGCGCCAGGGCTCCGATAATAGTTGCTTTTGGATCCATTGCTCTATCGATGAGTGCGGGGACTCTATTTGGATTAATAGCGGGCTTTGTCGGCGGGGCACTTGATCGCGCCTTCTCCCTAACAATGGATGCCCTTTACTCCTTTCCGTCGATAATTCTTGCCATAGTTCTGGTATCGGTACTGCAGCCCGGTGTGGACACTATGATCCTGGCTATATCCGTGGTCTACATACCGACCTACTTTCGGGTTACCAGGAGTGAAGTGCTGACTATCAAAGAGGAAACTTTCATAGAGGCCGTAGAAGCTATGGGTGCAAGCCGGATACGGATCATATTTAAACATATCGCTCCCAATGTGGTAAATGCCATCATGGCTGTTTCATCATTTAACATAGCTGATGCCATTCTTACGGAGGCTGCTCTGGCTTACCTTGGTTTTGGTCTGCCACCCCCGACGCCGGACTGGGGGTTCGACATTCAAAACGGTCAGAAGTTCCTCCAGGCCGGTTACTGGTGGTTGGTGACCTTCCCCGGCCTTATGATAGTCTTTCTATCGCTTGGTTTTGGTCTGGTCGGAGAAGGTATCAGCGACCTGCTCAACCCAAAAAGACAACAGCAAAAATTTGGGTAGATCAGTTTCCGTCAATTAATAGGTTTGTTAAAGAAAAGAGGTCCTGGCAAGTGATCCCTGTGAAATGAAGATGCCGTCGGCGGCGTAACCAGGTGTGATATTCACCTTGAGGTGCTCGAATTTTTTCCCTCCCCAGATATATTTTTGCAAACATTTTTATCTCTGCGACGGAGATTTGCTTGATCCTTTAGCGTATATGGTGTTAAACTTATTTTTGTCAAGAAACACTGGGAATACGGTTTTAATAAGTTTAGTCTTGTATCTTTTTGGAGGTGATACCGGAAAGCTTAAAGTTGGACGTTTTGCTAATCTAGTTTTTGTTTTAGACCCAAATCAAGGAGGGTTAAAAATATGAAGAAACTCACTATTTTCGCTCTGGTGGCAGTACTGGCAGTAGGTTTTTCCGTGGTTGGTCTTGCAGCCGGCGGCCCGGATACACTTGTAATTGGTACGACTGATCGTGTTACTCAGTTATCCCCGGCAAATTCATACGATCACTATAGCTGGCACGTACTCAGGATGCTGAGTGATTCCTTGCTCAAAATTAAACCGCAAAGCACCGAAGTTGGTCCTGCGCTGGCAAAGGACTGGGAAGTTGGGCCTAAAGCCAAAGTTTATACATTCCATTTAAGAGAAGACGCTACGTTTACCAACGGCGACAAAGTTACCGCGGAAGACGTCAAATGGTCCTTTGAGCGAGCTATGAAGCTCGACGGACCCGAAGGCGGAGTCTTCCTCGTCGGGGATCCGATAGATAAGATGGAAGTCGTCGACGAGTATACCTTAGAGGTTACTCTGGTGGAACCCAACGCTACATTCCTAAAACGCGTTACCGGTCAGGTAGGACCCGCTCTCGTCTGGAATAAGAACGGCACTCCCGCAGACGAATTTGCGAAAGGTGAACTGGTTGGAGTCGGGCCTTACAAGCTGCAAAAGTATCAGCCCAACCAATCGGTCATTTACGAAGCGTACGATGATTATTACGGCGGAGCGCCGGAGATGAGTACGGTAATTGAGCTGAAATACTCCAACAGTACCGGACTCCGTACCGCGCTGGAAGCGGGAGATATCGACATTGCTTTCCGGACGATGAACCCGGTAGACATTGAAGAGTTAGAGGAATCGCCTGACTTCGAAACTCAACATACTCCAAATAGCCCAAGTGTCAGGTACATGCTGTTCAACGTGACTAACGAGGTCTTCAAGGACGAACGCGTCCGACGGGCAGTTACGTACGCAGTTAACAGGAATAAAATAGCGGAACAGGTATTCAGCGGCCTCGCCGACCCGATTTACACCATGGTCCCCAAGGGCTGGGTCGGACGAATGTCCACTTTCCCCAAACAGGATCTGGAGAAGGCAGAGATGCTCCTTGAATCGGCAGGCTACACTGCTGACGACCCGCTGGAAGTGACGCTCTGGTTCACTCCGAAACATTACGGAACTACAGAAGCAGACGTGGCAGCAGTTCTCCAGGGGAGTCTGAACGAGCTTGACAACCTGGAAGTTGAGTCAAAAAGTCTGGAATGGGGTGCTTACACCGAGCGCATGGCCAGCGGAGGATTTGGCATGTTCCTGCTCGGCTGGTACCCGGACTACCTGGAGGCAAGCAACTTCCTTGAACCCTGGACCACCGGTTCACCAGAAGGGCTCGGAACCTTCTTCAATCACCACCCGAATTACGACGCTTACAAGAAGATCATGAATACCGCCAAGTCCATCCCGGGAGCGGAAAGAAGAGGGACGCTGTATGAATCTGTCCAGATTCTCAGTGCACAGGACGTACCGTTTATCCCGCTCTGGGCGAACCTGGCTCAGGCCTACGTTGTTTACCAGCCCAACGTGGAGAACATCTTCGTGGATGCCACTATGGACATTCGAACCTGGGATATTACTAAGAAGTAATCTTTTGGTAAATTAATTAGCTATTATGGGGTCGCTCCTTTTCGGAGTGACCCCTTTTATTTTTGGCCAGGCCCCATCCCTAACAAAATGCGCTTCTCTATTTGCGATGGACAAACTGCCGCCGTATCTGAAACACCTGTTCCATAAGTGCTGGTAGAATTCCTCCCTCTGTGTATTCCGGCATGTTGCTTTCTGATTAATTGCTTAATACCAGGTAGTCCCTCATTCATACGTTTGCAAAATTGCGCCTTCAATTGTATAGAATCCAATTCTGATCGCTCATCCGGTTTTAGAAATGGCGGCCAGTGGAGCGCCTACGTTATAATCCGACTTTACCGGGAAAACGAATCCAACTCCGCTGAGGCTACTCGCCCTGAGGACCATCGGGACTGAAAAGTAAGAGTTTCTAACTTTTTAGTTATATCCTTACGTTTCTCTAATATTATATTTTCAATAAAAAGGTGTTCGGTAAAATAATCTTTAAGTTATCAAGTGAAATATTGTCGAAACCATTCGATGTAATGATCTAGAAGTAAACTTTGTCAACAAATAGAGTGTAAAAAGACGTCTTATGGAGGGCTTGACAGTCCCGAATCGATTCGATACTATAGAATCGATTCGATATGAATAATTCAACGACGATTCAAGACGTAGCGAAAGAAGCCGGCGTAGCAGCCTCGACAGCTTCAGATGCTTTAAATGGAAAATCTCACGTCAGCGAGGAAACGAGATTGAAGGTGGTACAGGCTGCTGAAAAGCTAGATTATAGACCACACCCTGGAGCCAAGCATCTGTCCAGCGGCGTGGCTCAAAATCTGGGTCTGTTTGTTTCTGCGACACGAAAGCACGTCTTTTCTTCGACCGGCTTTTTCAACAAACTGATCAAAGGAATCCACGAGGCCGTTGAGGGGACGGATTACAGCTTATCTCTCCAGATGTCGGAAACGGAATCCGGTGCCGCGGATAAACTTAGATCGCTTGCTGGTTCGCGTTCTCTGGGTGGACTTATTATCACTCATCCTACCCGGAACTCGGAATTGCTGGATATTTTGGAATCCAGCGACCTACCGTTCATCGTTCTTGGTCGCCCGGAAAGGGACGCGCTTTACGTCGATAATGACAATGTCGAGGTTGGAAAAGTTGCAACCGAACACCTGATAGAGCACGGCCACGAAAAGATTGCATTTCTTTCTGGGCCTTCGAGATTTACCTATGTAGAGGATCGCCTTAACGGTTATCGAAGAGCGCTCGAGTCGAACGGATTGAACTTTGATGAAGACCTTATCTGGAACTCTGAGCTGGTCGAGTCCGCGGCTTACAAAACAGTAAAGAAAAAAGCACAGAAAAAGGAGTTCGGCGGGATATTCGTTGCCGGCGACGTCCAGGCAGTTGGGGCGATTCATGCTTTAAAGGATCTGGGTAAGGAGGTCCCGAACGATGTCGGATTGGTTTCCGTCTGTAACAGTCAGCTTACAATGCACTTTCATCCGTCGATAACCGCTGTTGACCTTCACGAATACTGGCTCGGGAACTGGGCGGCCGATAGGTTAATCCAGGAGATCGAAGGTGAGGGTAAGGGCAGACCGAAGGTGGTTGTGCCGGGGGATCTGATAGTGCGGGAATCATGTGGATGCCGACCGGAGGAACGGGACTAAAACCGTCGGAGATCGAGAAATTATGAAGACGATTGGATTAATAATTTCAACTTTTATGAAAATAATTCAAGAAATTCAAGGAGGGTTGGTTAAATTTGAGTACAATGGCTGAAAGAAAACTGGCTACTCCTCCGGTCCCCAAACCAGAGGAAGGTAAAACCGTATTTGAACCTGATGAAACAGGGCCTGGCAATTGGGTGGGAGCACCGAAGGTGGTATATGATTCTAAAGAAGGAAAATTTTACATGTATCACCGCGTGAGGAAACCTCTTGGGCAAGGCAGGGGTGTAAAAGCTCGGATATCCGAGAGCAAGGATGGAAGGAGCTTTCAGGTGATTACAGAGGGAACTAAAGAACAACTCAACGCGGAGAGTTTGGAAGCCGGTTCGATTATAAGGGACCCCGCCACGGGTAACTGGCGCCTCTATATAAGTTACCAGTCAAAAGGAAATAAGAGCTGGCAGGTGGGAATGGTGGAGAGTGATTCCCCGGACGGTTTCGATTTTTGGAAACACAGAACTGTTATGTTGCCCGATGACTACGGTTTGTATTCTCTCAAAGATCCAGCCGTCTACGTAGTTGGCGGTCAATACTATGCCTACGTTTCCGTGGATCAAGAAGGAAGATACGAAACCGTGGAGAGAAACGGAAAAGAAGTCCGGAGGCCGCTGGGATTTGATTCTTCAGGGCTTTTAACGAGCCCGGACGGTAAGTACTGGAGAGATTTTCGATACGTCCTTGAGTCCGGCAAAGGAGTCGCGGGTGAGCGCGGTCATTACAAGGCCAGGCTAAATTCCCTAATCTGGTTGTCACCTTTGTTCGTCGGCTTCTTTGATGGCGGGGACACCTTTTACGACAACTTCGAGGAATGGGCCGGTATCGCGACGAGCCACGATCTCGAGAACTGGAAGCGTGTTTCCCGTGATGGCCCCTGGGTAAAGAGTCCTCATGGATGCGTTAGATACATGGATGCCATCAGACACGAAGGGGAAATATATTATTACTACGAATATACGAGAGAAGACGGCAGCCACGAAATCAGGCTAAGCGTGGAAGGACTTGGGTAATTCTCGTGAGATCAGGAAAGCACGGGTTTATATTGCCTGTTACTCCCGGGAGGGGGGTCAAAAGTAAAAAAAACTGATTATGTGCTGTTCTTCCCGTTCTTTGCGATGGTGCTGATTTTTCTGGTATTTTTCATTGCCTGGACTGCCGGAGTTTCCTTCTCCGACTGGGTAGGAGTATTTCCCTCTTATAACTTTGCGGGATTGTCTGCCTACGAGGGGGTAATAGGACTTTCCAGTTTTCAGAGAGCTTCGATAAATACTCTGGTATTCGTTGGTGCCGGGGTTCCATTGCTTATTGCTTTCGGAATGCTGGTTGCAATAACAATTGATCTCCTCCCGAAAGGTGCTGCTAGTTCGATAATGAAGACCATAGCCATACTTTCATTTGGACTTGCGCAGGCGATTACCGGTGTTCTATGGGGATGGATCTTCAACCCTTCTCAGGGAGTGATAAATTCTGTGCTGGATTCAATGGGTCTGGGTGCAATATCTCAGTCATTTCTGACTGATCCTTATTTAGTCATTCTGGCCCTGTTGATAACGCTAATTTGGAGATTTAGCGGATATACCGGCGTCGTGTTCTACGGGGCGATTAGTTCCGTTCCCGCTTCCCACAGAGAGGCCGCCAGGATGGATGGGGCATCGATATTCCAAATATATCGCTACGTACTTTTTCCGGAGATTAAGGGAATTATCCTGATGTTTTCCCTTCTGTTGAGCATGATGGTTATCAAAACTTTCGGGATTATCTGGACCATGACCGGTGGGGGGCCAGGTGTTTCTTCGATGATCTTCCCCGTATTAATTTACAGAAGGATGTTCTCAGCCTTTAATTTTGCTCAGGGAGCGGCCGCGGCCATGATATTTTTGGCCATAATAATGTTATTTGCCGTTCCGTATATCTATTTCCAGTACAGGGAGGGTGAGCTGTAGTGCTAAATATCAAATGGAGTTACGTGATAGGTGGATTGCTTGCGATAATTCTGGCCGGATTCTTCCTCTTTCCCTACTGGACTGCGGTAATCACGGCAACTAAGCCACCTTTAGAGATAAGGACAACGAACCCGCTTATACCCGGAACTGAACTGGTCTTTTCGTACGCCAAGACGGCCTGGAGTATGGTAAATGGTTCCTATCTTACTTCTCTGAGGATTGCCATTACCTCGATGGTAATTAGCATAATAGTCGGTTCGATTGGCGGGTACTATTTGAGCAAGGTTAGAGCTAGATATACCTTTTTGACCGTAATCATTCTTTCCATTGGGATATACCTGCCGGCTACGATGAGATTGGTACCTCTGGTCAGGGTTGCGAATACGCTTAATCTGTTCGGAGTGCCGGAGTATATCGGTCTGGCGATTGGGGGCGGTCAACTTCCTGTTGTGGTCTTTATCTTCCGGGAGTTTTATAACCGAGTACCAGATTCTCTTGTCGAGGCAGCGGAAATTTCCGGGGCTTCGCACTGGCAGATTTACCGGCACGTAATGTTCCCGCTTTCTCGAACGGCCGCTGTATCTGCCGGGATAATTGGTTTTACCGTTGGCTGGAACAATTTGATTTTGCCTCTGGTTCTTACTTCCGGGGGCAAGGGCAGGCCGATAATGGCTCAGGTTGATCTGATGTCCCGGGCTTCAGCCTGGGAAATTGGCGTATGGAACTTACAGCTATCCGGTGCACTTTTTGCAATGATACCGATAGTCGTTATTTACATGGTTTTGCAGGAACAGATCGTTAAGGGTTGGACTGAAGGTGCTATATCAGGATAACAGTGAAAAGGTACTTGGGTGTGTCTATCACACAGTGAACAAAGACAGAGCGTCGGGGGTGATAGAGGAAAATTAAGTTGAAAGTTCGGGTTTAATTTTTGAATTTACCGAAAACCACCACCAAATCAGGGGTGAAAAAATGAATAAATTTAACTTTTCGATCCGAAACGGAATTGTCGGTCTCTTAATCATGACCTTGGTGCTCTCCGGATTTGCTTTTTCCTCTGCTGCCAGCAGCCACATGGATGACCCGGAAATACCGGAAAGCATGAAGCCCGTAC
>JAIPHN010000003.1 GCA_021735185.1 Candidatus Bipolaricaulota bacterium | reverse complement strand
GAGACCGCCGAGTTTGAAGGAGGTTACGAAGAACTACCAAAGTTTCCGTCTTCATCGAGGGATCTTTCCCTGACGGTTCCGGAGTCAATAGAGGAATCCGAGATCCGGGAAACCATCATAAAAGGACCAAAGGTAGAGAAAGCCTACCTCTATGACACCTACCAGGGAGACCAGATAGAGAGCGGCAAAAAGAGTCTGACCTACGAGATAACTTTCCGTGACAGTGATAAGACGCTGAGCGACGAGGAAGTCGATGAAATGGTGGAAGAAATAAGGTCGGATCTTGATCGGAAAGGAATAACACTTCGGGAGTAAGCTTTGCAAGAATTCAGAACGGGGAGCCCCGAGGAAACGGAGAAAATCGGAAAGCAATTAATTAGCCAGTTCGGAAAGGGGAGTATATTTTGCCTCTACGGACCGTTAGCAGCCGGCAAGACAACCCTGGTAAAGGGTCTGGCAAAGGCATTAGGTGTTGCCGGCACTATTGTCTCTCCGTCTTACGTTTTATTGCGGCAGTACGAAGGCGATACCACTTTATTTCATCTCGATCTGTTTAGAATCCAGACCGACGAGGAGTTCGTGGAAGCCGGACTGGACGAGTACTTACTGCAACCAGAAGGTGTAGTTGCAATAGAATGGGCCGGGAGGATAGAAAACATACTTCCCGCCGAAAGGATAGACATCGAACTGGAGTTAATCGGTAAAGACGCCCGGTTGATAAGGGTAGATGCGTCAACTTGATTGAGGCTCCGAGCTTGAATATAATTGTTTGCCTATTAGCCGAGGTGGCGGAATTGGCAGACGCGCATGGTTCAGGTCCATGTGGACACTTTATAGTCCGTGCGGGTTCAAGTCCCGCCCTCGGCACCAGTGTTAGATTTGCGGATCATTTACGCTTTCTCTTGTATTTAAACGATTGATCCCGCATAGCAGTATTTACCTATTAGGGGGTAAGGGTGACAAAGCCAGTAGTCCTGAATAACTCCGTCATAGTTGCAGGCCATCCCCGCAGTGGAACCTCACTTGCCTGTCAGCTAGTAGAAAGCGCCGGGGTTTCTTTTCCAAGTGACTTCGAGGGCGATGAATACAACCAGGCAGGCTATTACGAAATGGCTATAAGCAAAGAAGTTTCAAAGTTACTGCTCAAAGAAGCAATGACCGAGGAAAACACGGAAAAGATGAACGAGGTTATAACCAGGTTAAACGATCAATCAGGCTGGAGCGGATTAAAACTGGTTCGCATCCCTGCAGTATTCTTCTACCGCCACGTTGCCGACGAACTCAAAATGGTCGGCGTATTCCGCAAACCCGCCAACGTAAAAGCGAGCCTGTTTAAGAGAGGTATCGGCGAATTTCCTCTTTCCTGGAAGAAAAACTCCAACGCACTAATAGCAGCTTACGAAAACCTAGAGGAAAGTATCCTGGTTAGCTACGAATCCCTGCTGGAAAGGGAACCTCACGTTAAAGAAGGTTTCGAGAAAATTGGACTCGATGTAGATACCTCACTGATTGATTCCGACCAGCAGACCCAGCAAGATAGCCGAGTGCTGGTATCGGAAGATGAACGCCGATTGTACGAACGTCTGAAGGAACTCGAACGGGAGAGCTGCTCAAAAACCGGTTCTCGCTGGCACAGCTTCAGGTCCGGCTAACCCTTAAAGGTTAAGCCTCGTCTTAAGAAAACGGAACCGGCAGTATTTTTGTCCGGAACGACTCGGTTTAGTGGACGTAAATCAATCCAGCCGGGTCGATACCCTGAGCCATTTTCTGGGGACGTACAGTTCCCCGTTTTCGTCTTCCACCCCGTACTTTTCCAGTGCAGGGGCTACGGCCTGTCGCAGGGCCTCCTGAGCTTCTTCAGCCGGATAACCGTGAAGCGCACCAAGAGCGTAGTTCTTGAACCCGCTAATATACTCCCAGGCTTCCTGATAAAGCGGAGCAGTCAGTTCGTCCATTTCGTGAACTTTTAAGCCGGCTTTCTTTACTATCTCCCTGTAATGCGATCGGGGAAGAAATTTGCTGGCCTCCGCGCGATCTTCTCCTCTCTTTCGCTCGACACCTTTTTCTCTAAGATATTTTACCGCCTTTTTTACCTTGTAGCGGTAAAAAGATTTGGTTCCCTCCGGTCTGGCACCTTCATAGAAAGCCGAGTTGAAAAAGAACCATCCACCTTCTTTTAAGCTATCCCTTATACGGTTAACCGCCTTAACCTGGTCCTTCTCGGACAAATTATGGATGCCGTTACCCCAGAGGACTACGTTGACCTTTTCCCCGGGGACCTCCATGACCTGTATCGGGGAATGAATAGAGCTCAAAGAGCCAACTATGTTCTCCAGTTTACTCCTGGCCACTTCGAGTGCCCCTTCGGACTTATCCAGACAAATTACTTCCGGCTCTTCCCAGCCATCCGGCATTTCTTCCACAAATAATTGAACCATCGTCCCAATACCGGTCGCTATATCGAGCAACCTTGTAACCCTTTCCACTCCGGAGTCGACCATCGCAGCAATCCAGGTCACAATTATCTTTCTATTGATCTTTCGATAGTCCTCTGTGTTAGCAAATGGTTCGAAATTATATTCCGTCTCGGACATTCTACCACCATGATTAATTAGAATTTACGAGAAGTCAGGACAAACTTTACCGTAAACGTCTTTAGTTCGAACTGTCTTCGGGACAAATAGCACAACTCATACAAGAGCAACCTACCCGATTATCAAATACCAACTGTTAAATTATTAGATCATTCCCCTTGCCTTCTGCGGGAAAGCAAGGGGGAATGACCTAAATGTTCGAAAATATTAATTGAGCCTCTAACTATCTCAATTCGTCAATCGTCGATTAAACGACTATAGCACCTGTAAAAGTTTGGCTAACTTAACTCGATTGCGTCAACAGGACACTGCTCCATACCTTCTTCGGCACAATCTTCCAGATCGTCGGGAACTTCCCCGGTCCGTTCGTCATCCGTCCTGAGATCTTCTACAACACGAGAATTTCCGTCCTCGTCCGATTCGTAAACGTCGGGGCAAGTATCGTAACAAATTCCACATGCTATGCATACATCCTGATCAATTTTAACGGTTGCTGACATTACAAACCCTCCAAAGTTTTGTATTATCAACAAAGTATAGTTTAAGCGCGGAGTTTTTCAAACTTCCATTCAGAATATCAAATTCAACCTCTGCACTACCTAAGTATCTCTCGATTTTTTCGAAGGAGCCGAACCATAGCCATCAATCAAGCTGATTCAGGTAGATATCCCTGGTCATCTCAAAAAATTCAATATACTCATCCGATCTGTAATCAGGATAAGTCCAGGGTAGAGGCTCAAATAGCCCATCCTTATATCGCAGAGTAACCTCTGCGTATATTCCTTCCTTCAGGAATATCCGGTGAGAATAGTTCTTGGTGGTAGCCAGAACGATCTTTGCCGACCCGAGGTAACCGGGATCGAGATTTATCGGCCTCGGGATCTCTGGATCGAATTTTCCCGCAAAATGAGACTCGATTTCGTTCGTTCTTAGCTTTATTTGCGACAAATCTCCTGGATGAACCAGATCCTCAAACGAGACGAACTTTCTCTTGATTTCCTGGCCCATTTCTTCTTCGTAATAATCCGTATAATCGAACGGAATTAACGAACTTTCACCGTCCATCTTCCCAAAATCCTCCCCCAACTTACTCTCAACCTCATCAAGTATATCCGGAACACCGGTCAATAGGCTGATAAAAAGCTTTTTCGGTTTCGGCTCGGTTGGCTTTCCCATATCATCCTCCCTGGATAAGCCCGTCAACTGGCCTGTTTTTTCGAACAACGAAATGGTTTATTCGATAAGGTTCAATCGCCGAACTAAAACCATCACACTGTCAATAACTCGTTCCATATGACAGGGTTTGCAAAAACAGGACGATTCATCGCCCAGGCAAGACCAATCGAGTTCTCGGTAATTTTTAGTAAACAAACAATATTTATCTAGGATATCAAATCCGACAAAGCCCCATCCAGCTTGGCGAAGTTGAATTCAAACCCCAATTCCTCCAGCCGAGCCGGCTTAACTCTCTGTCCGTCAACCACAAGAGTTGACGCTTCGCCAAAAATAGCACGAATCAGGAACGTCGGGACTCTAAAGCTCGATGGGCGGTCCAGGGAGTTCCCCAATTCCTCGACGAATTCCGCATTTCGTCGGGGGTTGGGCGCAGTTAAATTAACCGCCCCGCTGGCTTTTTCGGACTCCAGCAGGAATCGAATCGCTCTAACCTCGTCTTCGATGTGAATCCAGGAATACCACTGTCTTCCGCTCCCGAGAGGCCCGCCGAGGAACAACCTGTGCGGTAGAGTGAGTCTGGGCAAAACGCCCCCTTTCGAGCTAAGGACAATACCCGTTCTGATAACTATTCGACGTATTCCCAGTTCCTCTATCGGGGCGGTAACATCCTCCCACTCGACCGCCACTTCCGCCAAAAAATCTTCCCCGGGAGGAGATCCTTCTGTAAAAACTTTATCCTCGCTCGTACCGTAATAACCAACCGCGGAAGCCTGAACCACGACTTCCGGCCTGTTATCCGCGGCTTTGACGGCTTCAGTTACGGCTTTTCCTGCCTTTAATCGGCTATCCAGAATCCTTCGTTTCTTCCGCTCTGTCCACCTATCCGGCAGCAAACCGGAACCGGCGATGTTTTCACCGGCCAGATTTACTATTGCATCGGACTTCTCGACCTCGTCGACCCAGCCCTCCGGCGACTCGGCGTCCCATTTGACCATATCAACGTTACCGGGGACTTCTCTTCCTTCCGGGTGGCGTGAGAGCACAACGGCGCTGTGACCATGAGGCTGCAAGTTACGAACTAACTCCCTCCCGATCAATCCAGTACCGCCAGTAATAATAACTCTCATTTTGATCTCCTCCGGTTAACCGAGGATAGGCCCTACTTTCGTCATAAAGTTCTAGGCCTTCTTCCAGAATGAACTACCCAGGAAACTGGAGTCCACAGACTTCTTCCAGCCGAATCAGCTCGGTTTATTAACCCTCATAACCAAAAGAGGATTTGACATTCGCTCCGCCGTCAACATGGACGACTTCACCCGTAACCATCTCTGACTGATCCGAGAGAAGCCAGGCACATGTATCAGCTACGTACTCCTGTGAGCCGCTGCTATCCCAGTCCAGTGGAGCCATATCCTCGTACTCTCCTGCCATGGTCGAAAATCCGGGTATGCCGCGCGCCGATAAAGTCTTCATCGTACCGGCAGAGATCGCATTGGCCCTGATATTCTCATCTCCCAGCCTCATAGCAATCATTCTCGTAAAGTATTCAAGAGCGACCTTGAAGAAATTCATCCAGCCGTAAGGGGCCCAGATTTTCTCCGTATCAAAACTAAGCGAGACTATACTTGCATTCCCGTTCATAAGCGGATAAAACTCTTCGGCAAGGGTAAAAAGAGAGAAACTGGATACCTCAAACCCCTGGAAAATTTGTTCCCTGTCGGCTTTAAAGAAATCGGGGTCGATACATTCCCGATCCGCGTAAGCTATCGAATGAACCAATCCGTCAAGTTCGCCCCACTTTTCTCGAACCGAACTTTTTGTAGCTGCAATTGTCTCGGATTTCGTGACATCGAGCTCCCATACCGGCGGAGTTTCGGGAAGTCTTTCGGCGGCTCTCCTCGTCCTTTCGACGTCCGGCGACGTAAGAACCACTTCAGCTCCATGTTCAATTGCCTTTTCAGCGATCCAGAAGGCAGCCGACCTTTTATTTCTAACTCCAGTTATTAGTATTTTCTTCCCTTCTAACATATTATCCCACCTTCTAATGATGATACTTTACTATAGTATCTCCCCGGGTATTATTAAAGCTCTCGCTTCGATTGAGCCTGGAGAACCAGATAGTCCCGAGTGGCCCAGGCGTACTTCTCTCACATTCACTCCTACCCGGGTGGAGCAACCACCAACCTGGAGGAATTTTACCTTCTAATTTCACGGAAAGGATCAATCAGATAACAGTTACAGTTGATTATACCCACCGAACGGTTAACATTTTTTCAGTTGGAAACGCTGACAGCAAGTTCGGAGAGTTCAGAAATCTTTCGTTTTTAGATGGAGGTATCCCCAATGCAAGATTTTACTTTTCAAAACAGAACAAAGATCGTCTTTGGCAGGGAAAGCGAGGAGCAAACAGGTGAAGAAGTAAGTAAATATGCTGATAAAGTCCTGTTTGTTTACGGCGGAGGAAGCATAAAGGAGTACGGAATATACGATAAAGTTATGGAATCCCTCGAAGGAGCGGGAGTAGAAGCCGTCGAACTCGGCGGAGTTAAGCCAAATCCACGCTTGAAACTCGTACAGGAAGGGGTGGAGATCTGTCAGGAAGAAAGTATTGACTTCATTCTGGCGGTCGGTGGCGGAAGCGTAATTGATACGGCCAAAGCAATTTCAATCGGAGTACCTTACGAAGGAGACGTCTGGGATTTTTACGCCGAAGACAAAACCATCGAGGAATCTCTGCCAATTGGTACAGTTTTAACTATACCTGCAGCCGGGAGCGAATCGAGTCCCGGTTCAGTGATCACGAAGGAAGAAGGCGGTTTAAAACGGGATGCCGGGAGTAACAAGTTACGACCCGAATTTGCAATCATGAACCCGGAATTTACTTATACCCTTCCGGATTACCAGACTGCATCCGGTGCCGCAGATATAATGGCTCACGTTATGGAACGGTATTTCACTCACGAACCGAACGTAGATTTCACGGATAGATTATGCGAGGCTACTCTCAGGACTGTTATAGAGAACACACCGATTGCACTCGAAGAACCGAAAAACTACGGCGTTAGAGCACAAATCATGTGGGCCAGCACGGTTGCTCACAACGACCTCCTCGGGACAGGCCGCGTGGGGGACTGGGCCTCTCACCCGATCGAACATGAACTTAGCGGAATGTACGATATCACTCATGGAGCCGGTCTTGCAATTATCTTTCCCGCCTGGATGGAATACGTCCATAATGAAAACATCGAGAAGTTTGCCCGGTTTGCGGCCAGTGTATGGAACGAAGAAGTTGACTTCAATTCTCTGGAAAGAACAGCACAGAAAGGTATAGAAGACCTGCGGAAATTCTTCCGGAGTACCGGCCTACCAACTAGTCTGGGCGATCTGGATGTGGAAATTGACGAGGCGGACCTGGAAGAAATGGCGCGCAAATGTACCGATAAGGGACCGGTGGGGAACTTTGTAGAGCTAGATGAAGAAGACGTCCTGGAAATTTATCAACTGGCCCGTTAACCCTGAATAAGATTAATTGATATCCCCCTGATTGTCCCAAAAGGGAATCAGGGGTATCCGGTCAAGCAAAAATATTGCTGGCTGCCAGGTAACCTACCAGAGATACAATGGCGGACAGGACTCCGCCCCAGGCAAGATCCACTATTGTCAGCTTGAGCGGCCAGCCGGCAAGCGTGGCGAGGTTAGTCAGGTCGTAAGTAGCGTAAGTTATCAGGCCAAAAAGAAATCCAAATCCGATGCTCCGGCCAAGGGCACCTTTTTCAACAGCCGGGTTTACGACAAATATAAGTACACCTGCAACGAATAAAAGATAAAATACTATCGCTGCCGCCCAGTTAGTCGAATCTGCTATTAAAGAACCCAGCTGATCCCGGTAAAAATTCCTCGCGACTATCCCCAGCCAAAATAAGTCGACCACAAGAAAAGTCCCGAGACAGATCAGGTAAAGATAGATTTGCTGTAGCAATTCAATAACCTCCTTGCAAAGGAAATAAAGCCCCTTCCGCTTTGTCATATACTGGATTGGAAATCAGGAACGTTAAACGGGTTACTTCACCGGTGCTTTATCGAGGGCCTCGAGCACTATGCGAACGATGATCAAGCCCCAGCCCAGAAGTACGATAAACCATACAATTTTCTGTGCGGCCTTCAGCGCACCGAAAACGATCAAAGAAGCAGTTAAAATTCCCAGATACCCAAGTGGTTGCTGCAGTTCCGAAACGTTAACACCCGCTATCATTTCCACAAGCGTGACGATACCACTGCCGATTATTTCAGCAGCGCTATGAATAAAAGTCAGGAGACGGTCGATGACGCTGTCAGCAACCTGCTCCTGTACCCCATTCTGGCCAGCGAGAACGCCGACATGGGGGCTTCCGACTAACATCATAAGTACCAGTACCATTCCAGCGCCGGCAATCAATTTCTTTCCGTACATATTTACCTCCTATACAGTGATTGATCACGGGCCAGCCGGTAGAGCCTCTTATACATTGAAGAACGTACCGGAGAAATCTTAAGAAGTATAAATCTTCGACTTCTACCCACATTAGTTTATATCTCTCCCGGCAGTTAAATACAAACCCAAATGGAGGGGATTTTAGCAGGTAACAAAATGTCCCAAACGCTTAGACTCAATCACGAGGAAAACCAATAAAGTGGAGGGGTTTCTCGTTCAGCTCTGATAATAGTTCAACGACGCCTGAAACCAAGAGCCATGTATGATATAGTGAGTTGAAAGATCGAAACCACTATTGTAGACCGGATAAACCTTACTAACTTATGAAAAGGGAGGTTATATGGACGTTCACCAACCGGACGAAAGGGGAAATGTAAACAATTTGATCGAAAGGCGAAGGTCGAAGAGGGCTATTTCGCCGGAAAGCCTGGAAGATGAGACTGTAGAAAGCCTGGGTAGGGCAGCTCATCTCGCCCCTTCTTGCTTCAATAATCAACCCTGGAGGTTTGTTTTCGTCGACGATTCGGAGAAGCTGGATCGAATAAAAGAATCGTTACCGGACGCAAACTACTTGGCCAGAACTGCTCCACTTATTGTTGCTATCACTTCAAAGTCCGAACTGGACTGTGAACTCTCGAAGGAACGGATATACTATAAATTCGATTCCGGGCTCGCCGTAGAAAATCTTTTACTCCATGCAACCGAACTGGGCCTTGTCTCTCATCCCATTGCCGGTTTCGACCCGGATGTTACCAGAAAAACCCTGGGGGTCCCGGAAGATTTTGAACTCATAGCTTTAATAATTATTGGCAAACCGGGGAATAAGGAAAACTTGAACGAAAAACACAAAAGTAACGAGGAAAGCGACAGAGATAGGATGCCTCTAAAGGAAGTTTTTTCGAAAAATTCCTTCGACTTCAAAGAATAAAGCAACTAAAACCGAACTTTAATCCAATAACCCCGGAAAGTGCGGAGTCCGTAACAAAAAATTCGCCAGGTGATTAATTGAGTTCCTTGACGACAAAAATCACCGGTCGCCAGTGGAACGAGACCGAGGATACAAACAGCGACAAGAAATATTGCACCCTGCCCGGTTAACACGGTCAGGGTGCAATTTAATTTTATATTTTCTTAAAAGTTCTTTCGGTGCAGCCCTTAAATAACCATTGAACGATAGAGATGAATTTATTTATCTGGACCCCGTAACGAGAGAAATTATAAATAAGAATTAGCTATTATAATCCATTTTTCGCTTTAGCTGGACGACCATTAATCTGTCAGCGGCAAGAGTTCAGATTAAAAAGACCCAAAAATATCCAACTGGAAGATCTTCTTCACCTGACTTTATGCCAATATTTTTCACTTATCACTAGAGCACGATTTACAAGGCAAACAAAACATTGATAACCGTGAACTCTGTTATCGGAGCCGTAGATGTCCCCCGATTTGCTAGCCTTCTTACCTGAATTATTTCATTCAACCAGGTAACAACACTTCAACGCTTTATATGGCCCCGCTTTCTCTGTAATTTGGGATTCCTCTTTACTTCTTTTACCAGCCAGACGTAGTAAAGAGTTTCATCCAACTCCTCTGCTAATTTCCAATCCGGTTTATCCATTCTATTCCGGATATACTCGACCTTTTGGGTCTTTTGAGAGGTCTTAATATTATCGCCTCCCCAAAAATAACGAGGTTAATCTCAGAAAAACCAGAAATTCTGATATCTCTTAGAGGCCTTTCCCTAAACAAAATGTATAAGACCAAAATAATTTGAATGTAAAATCAGCTATTATATGATAAGTATATCACATTGACCACTATTTTTAAAATCTTCAACCTAATTATAAGGGGAAACTGACTTAACCACACCCTGCTGTTATTCAAGCAGAGCAACCGGGAGGATAGAGTCAACTTTGGGGGTCAAGCTATTCAGACCAAGAACCAGGCGGCAAGCCCAAGAAGGAAGAAAAACCCGGCAACATCGGTAACTGTCGTCATCCAGATATTTGCTGAAAGGGCAGGATCAAGGCCAACCTTCTTTAACCCCAGTGGAATTGCCACGCCCGCGATACCGGCAACCACCATGCTAAGAACCATTGAGGCTCCAACGATCAATGCTATCTCGAGGGAGCCATTCCAGAAATAAGCAATTAGACCAACGATAAACCCAATCGATACCCCATGAAGGAGACCCAGGACTGACTCTTTCGCAAGTGCTCTGGCACCTTGCTCCCAATCGATCTCCCCCAGCGCAATTCCACGAACCAGTAACGCGACAGTCTGCGACCCCGAATTACCGCCCTGACCCGCGATAACCGGCATGAAAACAGCAAGTATAGCGAATCTGGCAATAGTTCTCTTAAAGAGACTGACTACAATCGCGGCAAGCAACGCCGTACCGAGGTTAATCACGAGCCAGGGCAATCTATGCTTCATCGAGATATTCCAGGGAGTCCATATTGACTCTTCCCTGGCCTCGCTTATCCCTACCATCTCCAGCATATCTTCCGTGTTCTCCTGGCGTAAAATATCGATAACGTCATCGACCGTAATTATTCCCAGCAGGCAACCAGCTTCGTCAACAACGGGAAGCGCCAGGTAATCGTACCTGTCAAAGAGCCTCGCGACCTTCTCCCTGTCGAATTCCGGGCGAACTGATTTTACCTCTTCTTTCATTACTTCTCTTAACTGGAGATCGGGGTCACGAAATGCAATGTCACGCAGTGGAAGCACCCCTGTCAACCTGTCTTCTTCATCCGTCACGTAAACGTAGTTGATCTCTTCCAGCTGTTTTTCTTCCCGGCGTAATTCTTCAGTCGCCGACCGGACGGACATCCTTTCGGGGAGACTGAGGACCTCGGGAGACATCGTCCCCCCGGCAGTATCCTCAGGATATTCAAGCAGGCTTGTAAGCCTTCTCCTGGTGAGGTCATCGACGAAATCGAGGACTTTCTCCCCTTCTTCCTCGGGTATCTCCTGAAGCAAATCGACTGAATCATCCGGATGCATTCGCTCTATCAGCCTTGCACGGGTTTGTTGAGGTAACTCAAGAAATATTCCGGACGACTGCCACGGGTCAAGCGCCTCAAGGGTCTCGGCAGCAAAGTCCAGGTCAAAATCACGGACCTTTTCCGCTGCTTCTTCTTTGCTGAGATTAAGTAACTCGAGGCCGGCTTCGGCTGGATGTAGATCTGAAAGCGTTTCTTCATTCATGATTTCAGACAGAAGTCAATATCCCCGGACCAAGTACGGAGTCTGCAAAGACATCCCCTTAAAATTATAAATTTTTCTTCAAAAAGACAGGTAACCCAGCAGATAATTCGAAACTAGCTATGTATTTGCCCCAAGTTCAAATGAGCAGGACGAACTAATTGCTGGGTATCTCCTGTTAAGTTAACTATCTAATTCATCTCCGGAGCAAGTTCCGGATAGGTTCTCGGTTGCTCTGGTAAACTCGCCCGAAGAAAGGGTTCTTGATACCACCTTATCCTCGAAACTTCGATGATCCTTCAACCCGGATAAGAAAAGATATTCTCCGATCTCGAGACCGGAAGTTATTCACGGGAATCACCGGTCGGTTTTTAGATTCTAAGAACTCATATCGGCCAGCTTTTCAGAATTACTCTGAACTTCTTCCTCCAGCCCGGAAATCTCGCTCTTGAGGTTTTCCAGGTTCTTGCTTAGTTTCTCCTCCAGATTTATCTGTTTTACGGAGACGGACGAAAGCTGTGTTCTCATGTTACTGATTTCTGCACTTATCGCTTCAAGCTTATTTGCGAAATCCTCATCGGCGGAAGCAAGCGAATTAAGCTTAGTATTGAGACTACCAAGCTCCCCCTTCAACTCCTCGAGCTGACCCATAATGGATTCGTTCCGTTTTTCCTGCCGGGCAAATAGAGAATCCACCCGTTCACTGAGATCTTCAAGATCCTTCACAGTCGCGTTCAGTTCGCCGGTCATCTCCTCAAATGTTTCTTTCAGGGATGCAAGGGCCTTATCCTGCTCCGATTGAGTGTTTTTCACGTCACTTAGACTATTTTCCATGGTATTTTCGATACTGTTCACTTTCTTCTCCAGGTCCCCGTAGGCACTCTTCCATTCTGCAACCAGATCCGTCACGGAGTTATGTTTTTCCTCCAGCTCTTTCTCCAGTCCGGTCACATTAGCGGAAAGGTCTTCAATCTTGTTATTCAAACTGGATTCCAGCGAAGAAACGGCTTCGTCTCTATTTGACTTCACCTGATCGAGTTTTTCAGAAAGACTGCTGACCGTGGACTCGAGTTCATCGACCGTTTCTTTCTTAACCCTGGAGTTGATCTTTCCGTTATAGCTAATTCCAACGAAAAGCAAACCACCAATCAAAACCAGCAAAAGCGCATAAATCGTAAATTTAGAAAAATTTGACATAAATTACTACCTCCCTTTATAAAAATTTCCATTAAGCCTTATATTAAAGTCTATATGGCAAATTCGCCTAAATCAAACTTACGATGATGGGACGGAATCCGGGGCGGGTTTATTGAGCTGCGATACGGTTCGGTAACCCCAGTTGAACAAAAGTAAAACGGGAACTATAATCCAATCCAATCGGTTTTAAAGCTACAAATACCAAAAAACGAGGTAATTATGAAAAAATTTAAACTGGCCGTTGCGGCAATCATCGTCATTCTCCTTGCCGTTATCATTTTTCAGAACCGGGAAACCGTTTCAACCCGGTTGCTTTTCGCCACGGTAAAGATGTCTCGTGCCGCGCTAATATTTCTCTCTGCTACCGGGGGTTTCATCCTCGGACTGGTGGGCCGCTTTACTTATTTCAGGAAGAAATAAGCCATACTTCCTCTCGCTGAAAAACCCTTCGCAGGGGAGAGCCGTGGACTTTAACCGGGTATACCAAAAATACAGTACTCTTTGATAAATGAAAAGTTATATTAGCTATTTAGCAATGAAAGAAGGCTTCGTTTACGTAAATGGCATAATAAAAAAATGATTTGAGGTATAACTGCCAGAGGGGAACAAACATCCAGCTTTGTTCATATCTCTTTAAAATAATATTCTGTCGTGGGGCTTAATGACTTGTAATCTCGAATTCTCATTCGATCTTGACCGGCTTCTCAAAGAGATCTCCAACTGTAATCGTGTTCTAGTTTACGGCGGGATGGATACCGGTAAGACCACGCTTGTAAAAACACTATTTGAACGGCTGAGAGGAAAAGTGCTTGACGGAGATCTGGGACAGCCCGAGATCGGCCCTCCGGGCCTGATATCTCTCGGTACCTACGATCACGGAATGGAAGACGCTTACTTCGTCGGTGATTTCACTCCCCGGGGGAACCTGGTTCAGGTCATGACAGGAATTTCCCGGCTACTCCCGGATAAGCCAACTTCCTGTCTCATCGATACGGATGGATGGATAGAAGGGGATGCTGCTCGTGTCTACAAAGGGGAATTGATCAGTCTGGTCAAACCGGATAAGCTCCTGTTGCTGGAGGAGGAGAACGAACTAGAAAATTTTGCCACTTTCCTGCCCGAGAAGAGGGTTATCTCTCTCGATGCCAGTCACAGTGGATCAAAATCCCGGGGAGAACGTGCCGCAAATAGACAGAAAAAACTCAAACGCTACTTTTACAGACTGGAAAGGTTACAACGAGACTGGGAAGAAATTCGGGTCGGAGGAACCGGGCTGGGCCGCGGTAAAAGAATTCCGGCCAAACAATTGAAAAGTAATTATTCCGATAAAGTCCTGGCAGCCTGGCAAATAGGGGAAAAGTTAACTCTCCTTTCCGAGCGACGGATAGATAAAGATTCCAGCCATAAAGATAGCGCAAAGACAAATAAAACCGTCTACCCGGTAAAAAACTTGAAATACAGGTTAATAGGCTGCTACCACGATCTGATATTTCAGGGAATGGGAATTATCACCGAAATTGACTCCCGGGGGCTGGAGGTCCTGGTTCCCGGAAATGAATTTAATATGATAAAACTGGGCAAGAAAAGAGTAAAGCCGAGCGGAAGAACTCTACCGAACTAACTAACCCAGTACTTCATCGAGTTTAACGTTATCTTCAACCAGGTTAGCTACTTCCTCGTAAGGGGAATTAGCCGAGATATCTCCTGCTGGCCTCTCTCTGTCGGCGAACTCGTAAAGATTTCTGACGAAGTTCTCTCTCGGTTCTTTGTTTTCGAACAGGCCGTGGAGATAGGTTCCCAGGACGCGTTCGGTAGCAGCGCTCTCTTCCCCAAGAGGATTATTCACGTTTCCGGCCGTTACAACCGAGCCTCCCATATGAATCTCGTACCCGGTAACTTCACCCCTTGCCCCGGATAGAGGTCCGAATCCGTCGACCCGTAAAGTTATCTCCTCTACCTGTTTTTCCCGCGAAAACTCCGTCTCAACCGGGAGCAAACCGATTCCATCAACCACTTCTAGCTCGCTATCGACGCTCTCGATTCCCGCATTCCTCACGGATTTGCCAAGCATCTGATAACCGCCACAAATCCCCACCACGTAACCGTCGAACTCCCGCAGATTGTCACCAAACCCGTCTCCCTTCAGAGCCAGAAGATCGTCCACAGTATTTTTCGTCCCGGGGATAATAACCGCATCGGCAAACCCCGGATCCGTTTTCAGGCCGATAAACACCACCCTGACGCCGGGCTCCCGGGCGAGCGGCTCCAAATCGGTAAAGTTGGACATCCGCGGCAGTCTGGGTACGGCAATTTTGACCGTCTTATCCTCCGACACACCGTCTTCATCCCCCCATACCATCCGTTCACCGACAGGCGGAAGAGATACGCTATCCTCGGACGGCAAACCAACTTCCCCGCAAGGAACTACACCTATTATCGGAATATCCAGTCTTCGTTCGATCTCCTCTATACCGGGTTCAAGCAGGCTCTCGTCACCCCGGAACTTATTTATTATCACTCCGTTCACCCTGCTTCTTATATCCTCCGGCAAGAGCTCGACGGTTCCGTACATGCTGGCAAAAGCACCACCTCGTTCTATATCGACAACGAGCAGGATATCCGCATCCGCTATCCTTGCCGTCTCTATATTGGCCAGATCCCTTTCCTGGAGGTTTATCTCAGCTATACTGCCCGCACCCTCCGCAACTATGACCTCGTACTGATCTGCCAGTCTCTCGTACGACTCAACCACTGCCTCCCGGGCATCCTTCCAGCAGTTATCGTAGTAACTTCCCGCCTCAAAGTGGCCAACTGCCTGACCCTGAATTACCAGCTGACTTTCGCCGTCCCCCCGTGGCTTCAGCAGGACAGGGTTCATATCGGTATTTGGCCGAACACGAGCTGCCCGAGCCTGGACGTACTGGGAAACTCCGATCTCGCCCCATCCCCCGGCAGGAGAAGAGACTGCTCGTGCGTTGTTGCTCATGTTCTGGGCTTTAAACGGTGCGACGGCTCTGTTCCGCCTCGCAAATAGTCGGGCCAACCCGGCAGCTATCGTGCTCTTACCGGAATGACTGGCAGTGCCGGCAACAAGAATCGTTTTTGCCATAGTCCCTCCCTGATAGTTGGTTCTGACGAAGAGTCCTGGTATTCGGCTATTTATCCTTTTCGGGTTCGGTTACCTTACCCTTCAAGAAGTCCAAAAAATTAGCGAATGCCCCGCTTTCCCCGTGAAAATGCGTGTAAGTTCCCAGAGAATTGTACGCAATCAGACCCTCGTGCTCGCCATCTATCCCCCTACCTCTCTCGACATCAAAGGCGTAATTGGAGTCAGACCCCGTTTCAATCCGGGAGTAGTGAAACTCGTGCCCGTGGAGTGTTTCGCCCGTTTTCTCTATCGGTGAATCCGTTCTAGCCTCCAGTTCTGTATATCCCAGCCCCTGAAGCACCTCAACCATTTCGACTTCCGCAGGTAAGATTCCCGCCATACGGTATCTATCCCCTTCTTTTGTAGTTATTGCATCGGTCATAACCATCATGCCACCACATTCCCCGAAGACGGGCAGTCCCTCTCTTGCCTTTACCGCCAGCTGCCTGATTGTGGAGCTTTCCTCGAGCTCTTTCGGGTAAAGTTCCGGATAACCTCCGGGGAGATAGACCCCATCCAGGTCGGGAATTTCGTCCCCGGCAAGCGGAGAGAACGGGACGAGCTTTGCAGTCTCCAGTACTTCCCGGGTGGCCGGATAAACGAAATTAAAGGCGCTGTCGTAAGCCATCCCGATCTTTAAATCCTTACTTCCCCCGTGATCGAGGTCCTGATTTACCGCCCCTATGCTCGGTTCTCTCGCCAGTTCAGCCAGCTCCCCCGGGTCAATATTTTCGGCCGCCCGATCCAGTTCTTTTTTTGAGAGCGTGGCCTGACTCCCCATGTAAAGCCCGAGGTGCCTTTCCGGAATTTCGAGCTCTTCTACGGGAGGGACCCTGCCAAAGTATTCTAGTCCCTCCGGTAATCCATCAATGATTCCCTTCTCGTGTTTTCCTCCGCGGGTCCGCTGAGCGATGATTCCGGCTACTTCCAGATCCAACCCCTGATAATCGGCATACTCCCGGAAACCGAGAGCCGTCGCCCCCACGCTTTCCATCCCGGCACTCCCGTCAACCACAATTACAACAGGCAGTCCCAGAACCTCGGCAACTCTGGCAGTGCTGGAACGTCGTCCGTCGTACAGCCCCATCACTCCTTCGGCAACGCAGATACTTCCCCTGCCGAGATTGTAATTCTCGATTACGCCCCTTTCACCCTCCAGCCATAAATCCAGATTCCTAGAGGGTTTACCGGTTAAAGCCTGATGGTGGCTGGGGTCTATGAAATCCGGCCCGATTTTGGCCGGCTGTGGATCCTCGCCAAGGTCCTCAAGTGCCCGGAGGATTGCAAGCGTCACTACCGTCTTCCCCACGCCCGAACTGGTACCTGCTATCACTACACCTTTCATCCTCACCCCCGGGAGAATAGGATACTGGCAGGGAAATTAGTGAAATTTACCGACGAGCAACGAAACCAGAGTAACTTTTAGAAGATCTATCCAGATAAACGGAATCAACCCCACTTTTATCGTCTCCAGAAGACCTGTTTGCAGGAACAGTGAAAGCTGGACTGTTCCGAAAAGATATATCGCGCTCAATCCGACTAAACCTATCCCGAAAGTCGGTAACCATTCCTTCAATTCACGACCCTGTGAAATCCATCCAATTAGGTACGCAGCCGGGATAAAGCCGAGGATATATCCTCCAGTCGGGCCGGCTAAAGTCGCGAACCCTCCGGCCATTCCCGTAAACCAGGGAAGTCCAAGTCCACCGAGTCCCGCGTAAAAGACCTGACTCCCGAGACCGATCTTTTTCCCGAACGTGAAGCCAACGAGCAATACCACGAAAACCTGGCCGGTAACCGGTACGGGACTGAAAGGGAGTGGAATTCGAATCTGCGCGGCAAGGCCGGTCAAACCGGCTAAGCCGAAGCTAAGAAGAACCATCCCCCATAGACCGAGGTCCTCTTCGACACGATTAAGTTTCTTCAAGCTCCTTACCTTTAACTGAGAAATCTCCCGAGCAAGCTCCATAACTTCCTACCTCCAATTATCTATCCAATTATCGTCAGTATAGACTTTCCCAATAGCCTAAACTATTCTACCTGCCCCCTGCGAGACTAAGGAAAATCATTCAAATATTTCAAAACACAAATAACAGAGCGAAAAGCAGAAAAATATAGAAACCTATCGCTCTGCCTGCAAGGCTTATTGCCTTATTTAGATCGCTGGAACCGGGCAAATCGTATTCCGGACCTAAAGTATAAGTATCTTGCTTAACCAATTTCACCTTTAACGCACCCGCCGCCGCGGCCATCGGCCAGCCACTGTTAGGGCTCGGTGTAGCGTCCCACTCCTTAAAAGCTACTACAGCGGGCCAGGGCGAGAACGCCCCGAGCGCGATAAACCAGATTGCGAACCGCGAGGGCACCCAGTTTAACAGATCGTCGAGCCGGGCGCCAAAGAAGCCGAAATCCAGCAGATCCCCAGTTCTATAACCGAGCATCGAATCAACTGTATTGATACCTTTATACGCGACCGCCAGCGTCACTCCGATCCTAAAATCAACCAGTGAGCCGAGGAAAAAGTAAAAGAAAGGAGTAATGACGGAGTCCACGAGGTTTTCGAAGAGCGATTCTATCGTGGCGGACCGCATCTCCGCCCGGGAAAGGTCCGAACGGTCACGACCGACGAGGGCCAACAGCTCCTCCCGGGCGAGGTCGGAATCGGACTCGATCTTCTCGCCAACCTTCCGGGCCACTCCCAGCAGACTCTTGATTGATATAGTCGACTTCATCAGGTAAATTCCCGCCAATAGCGCCAGTGGTTTCCAGACAACTATGATTAATTCGAAGAGCAGGTAGGTCAGCCCACCCGAACCGAACGCTATGGTTAAGGCCACCAGACTCCCGGACACCCTCCGGTTATCAAACTGATCGAATCTCTCTTTCAGAAAATCAATCATCCGCCCCATCCATACAACCGGATGGAAGATCTCAGGCGGCTCCCCGAGCAGGAGGTCCAGAATGAGACTTCCAAGCAATACTACCAGGCTGGCCGGAACCCTTAACTCAAATAAATCCACTGCCGATCCTCAACCCTCTGTTTCCTGAATTTTCTCATAACCAATTACCATACCTTATTATCCCTTCTTGTTTTCAGAAAGAAAAGCCCGCTCTAAAAGCCTATCACTCACCATTGGCAAAATCAGGTCAATGCGCACATGGAGAAAGTACTGCCCCGGAAAAGCTGAAGATCCGATCTAGAGCCCGTCCTCCAGATTACCTTCTCCGCGTGGCAAGATAAGGGCAGAGGGCCGAGAAAATTCCAGCGACGCGGCGCATATGTCCGACCGACCCGGCACTAAATTGAGAACGGTTAAGTAGATATAGTCCGTTAACCGTTTTCACGTGGATTGCTGTACCGGTCAGACCTATGGCGGCGTAAACCGGACTCATGTTCAATTCAGTGCCGGGGAGGGATATTTTCATGACAAAGTATAACCAGTTCTTGTGGGTCCTATTTCCCTCAATAAGTAAAGCGCAGTTAACAGGACAGTTGGAGCACGCGAGTCGGAAATTTCTCGGCCCGGAAAGCCCGGAAGACGGTTAAACTATCAATCAACTGCTTGTTCAAGAGCCCGTACCAACTTCTCGTTATCCGACCGCTTTTTTACCGCCACTCTGACATGCCACTCGTCAACCCCGTAAAACGAATCCGCGTTTCGAACAAGCACGTTATAATCCAGACACCGGTCAACGATTTCCGCTGCCGTCAAACCAGTTTCTTTCGTTCGAAAGAGGAGGTAATTCGCGGAGCTCGGGTAAACCGAGAATCCCAGATCCTCTAATTTCTCCCGCAACCGTTTCCTTTCCCCTTCCAGGTATTCTCTGGACCTCTTCAGTAATTCTTTTTCTTCCTCCAGAAAACGCCTTCCTATGCTGGCAGCGAGGTAATTGAGATTCCACGGCGGACGAAGTTTTTCCATCCTATCGGCAAGTTTACCTGAGGCTAACCCGTAACCTATCCGCAATCCCGGAACCGTAAAAGCTTTTGTCAGAGACCTAACAATTATCAGGTTTGGAAAACCATATACGAATCCCGCCAGGCTCGCCCCGGGGGAAGAAAGCTCGTTGAAAGCCTCGTCCAGGACGAGAAAAGTCTCGGCAGCCCGGGCTTTTTCCAGGAATTTAACCAGCGTTTCTCTTTCGCGCAGAGTTCCCGTCGGGTTATTCGGATTACAGAGAAATACGGCATCGTAACCGCTTAAAATTGCCTCGTCGAGTCCGAACAGCTCCCGATACTTCTTCCGATCCACTTCCAGGCCAAACAACCTGGACTGCAGGGCATATTCGCTAAACGTCGGAAATGGAACAAGCACGGTACTGGCACCTGCAGTCGCAATGGCTCGAATGAATAGCCTGAATATTTCGACGGAACCGTTACCGGGAATGACGTTTTTCCGCTCGAGCTTGGCCCCGGACTCGTTTCCGAGAAAATCGATCGCGGCATTTCGAAATTTACCGTAACTATCATCAGGGTATAATTCGAGTGAACTGACCGAATCAGCAAGATAACTTCCAAGGCTTTCCGGGGGTGCCAGCGGATTCATGTTTGCACTGAAATCGATTATTTCCTCGGGACTAATACCTCGCTCCCGAGCCACTTCCTCTACTCTTCCCCCGTGTCGCGGGGGTTTTATTTCGTCCAGAAACGAGTCCTCTATCAATTTAGCTTCCTCCCGGAGACACCCCGGCCTCTTCGAACGTGTACATATCATTCAAAACGGAAACACCGGACTGAACGAGATGCATCGCAAGGGCAGCACCAGTTCCTTCACCCAGTCGGAGATTCAAATCCAGTAAAGGATCTAGCCCCAGCTTTTCGTGAGCGGCTTCGTGGCCTCTTTCGACGGAATTATGCGAGGCTATCATGTAATCCGCTACTCCTGGCTCTATCGCGTGGGCAATTAGCGCCCCGGCTGTCGTGATAAAACCGTCCAGCAATACCGGTACGTTATTGGCTGCTCCAGCTAGATACGCCCCGGCGATTGCACCGATTTCGTACCCCCCAACCTTGCTCAAAACGTCCAGCGGATCGGTCGGATCAGGCTGGTTCACCTCCAGACCTTCTTCGACAACGGCTATCTTTTCTCGCAGGGACTCCTCGTCTATTCCCGTGCCTCTTCCGGTTACCTCCTCCGGTTTGCTGTCAGTCATAATAGCGGTAATCGCGCTGCTCGGCGTGGTATTGCCGATTCCCATGTCTCCGAGACCCAGTAGATCAAGACCTGTCTCTGCAACTTCCTCAACTACGCGGTATCCGACCTTAACCGAAGCTAGAGCATCTTCTCTGGACATCGCGGGTCCGCCGGTAAAACTATCCGTCCCCCTGTTAATTTTCTCGTCGATCACCGAAGGAGGAATATCGTCTGAAGCGACACCGACGTCAACGACGACGACCTCGGACCCGACCTGGTTCCCGAGCACGTTTATCGCAGCTCCCTCGTGGATGAAGTTGGCCAGCATCTGGACCGTAACTTCCTGTGGGTATGCACTGACACCTTCAGCGGCCACCCCGTGATCACCGGCAAAAACGAAGGAATATTTATGGTTCAGAGAAGGGTTTAACTTTCCAGTTATACCAGCTACTTTTATGGCCAACCTCTCAAGCTGGCCGAGACTACCCTTTGGTTTAGTCAGGCTATCCATCCTTTTCGAAGCTTTATCAATTATTTCTCCGTCAACTCGGTCGATCTCACTCGTCATATCCGCAAATTCGTCCAAGTTATCACCTCTCACACCAAGGTAAGTCAGATTGCAAAATGTCACCACGAAAACAAATCCCTCAGGAATTCCCGGAGGACTCTCGAGAAAACCGTATCCACCGTCATTTAAGTTCCAGCTTAAACCCTGCCACCATGAGAAAAGCCTCGTCCGCCATTTCTCCGACGACCTGATTGGCTCTCCCCAGGGCATCCCTGAACCTCCTTCCGGCAGTCGAGCCGGGGATAACACCCATTCCGACCTCGTTGGAAACTATTATCAGTTCGTATTTCGAGTCCAGGGCAGGCTGAAGTTCCTTTCGGACTTTCTCCGTTATGAAGTCTTCCGGATCGATCTCTTCCAGGCGGTCGATTTCACGAAACAAATTGGACAACCAGAAACCGAGGCAGTCCAGAATCACCGCTCCGGAAAAATTTTTGGATTCCAGCCCTGCAAGTTCTTCCCCAACTTCCACCGGTTCTTCTATTGTATCCCAGTTTTCGGGTCTTTCTTCTTTGTGCCTGGCAATCCGGCTCTCCATTTCTTCGTCCGTCGCAATACCTGTGGCCAGGTAGACAACTTCACTGTATTCTTCGGCGATCTCTGAAGCCTTACTGCTTTTGCCGCTCCGCGCGCCACCCAGAATCAATTTCATCTCGGTCACCACTTTGAACTAATTTTTTTGTCGGATCAAATTAGAGCCAGGACGTCTACTTTATCAATAAGTACAAACAGGATAATGGCAATCGGACGAACTATTTCTCCAGCTGCGCCCGCGATATCTCCGTTAATTCCTCCGATTACCCGATCCCCCAGTTTAACCATTCCTAAGACGATAAGAAAAACTGCGATCAGGGGCAAAGCTACGAAAGGATCCATAAAAAGGGCGGAAAAAGCGAATGAAATTAAAAACCCCCCAACCCAATCCGGCCGGGTCATTCTATCTATGAACGTGGACGCCATCCCTTCGTGCGCGCTTGTCCCGAAGAAGAGCACTGAATGCATCCCCAGCTTGCTTAAGACTTCGGCCGTCAGGATTATAAGAAAAATTTGATAAAACGAGTCAATTGAAAAAAGCTCTACCAATCCCGAAAAAAGCAGAATATTGGTAGCAAAGATGCTTACCAGACCGGCCGCCCCGGTTTTCTCGTCTTTCATAACTGATCGACGCTCCGAATGTGTACCCCCTGTCACCAGACCATCAGCGAAATCAGCCAGGCCGTCGGTATGCAGGATCCCGCAGATCAAATACAGAACGACTAGAAAGGTACCGGCGGCAATGAACTCCGGCAGGTAAGAAAAGGGGATAGCTATCCCGCCAAGTATAGCGCCAACGATCGCCCCCACCATGGGATATAAAAAAGAATTGTCGACGAAACTCCAGAAATCCTCCTCGCCCTGGCTAAGGGGAAAGGTGGTCTCGAAAGTCAGCCCCCCTCGCAGGCCATTTAATATTCGTCTCATAGATGATCTATCCCCGGAGGATAAACCTGCTGTATTGCCTCAGTACTCATAACCCGGCCGCTGCACCACGCCCTCGTCGTAAAAATGCTTCACGTTCTCGATTCGACTGACCAGATCCGCTTCCGCGATCAGGCTTTCGGGGGCGCCTCTTCCCGTACAGATCAATTCCAGATTATCCGGTTTCATCTCAAGCAGTGAAATAAATTCTTCCTCCTCTATCCATCCCCCATCCAGGGCGATGTTTACCTCGTCGAGAGCCAAAAGATCGGGCACTTCGTCTTCCCCCCTGAAAAGGCTATTTAGATACTTCAGGCCCTTCCTGCAGCCATTTCGCGCCTCTTCTTCGCTGGTTCGGCCAAAGTCGGGGTGATCATGGACGAAGTTCCTGACGGGAATTCCCAGTTTCTTCATAACCTTAAATATACCCCGGGAAAATCGTTCCTCATTGCCCTTAAAGAAGCTTATATATCTGGTATTTAACCCATGTCCTTCCGCCCTAATTATTTGCCCGACTGCGGAAGTGGTCTTCCCTTTGCCTTCACCAGTATGAACCAGAACGTTACCCCCAACTCTCTCCCTATCTTCTTCAGAACCTTCCATATTACCCCCTACTTGCTCAGGGTTTCAGTCTTCGGAAAAATATGGATCGTCCCCTTTACCTCAGAGTCCTCGACTTCTACATCTACCCCGAACACTTTTGCAATATTATCTTTTGTCAGCACGTCATTCGGCTCTCCCGCTACTTTTACCTCCCCATCCGCCATCAGGGCAACCCTATCAGCGTATTGAGCTGCAAGATTGAGGTCGTGAATTGCGGCTATCACCGTCAAACCTTCAGATTGCAGGCACTTCACGGTTTCCATTATCTTGATCTGGTAATTGATATCCAGGCTTGCGGTAGGTTCGTCCAGTAACAGAAGTTCGGGTTCCTGTGCCAGAGCGAGCGCCAGAAATACCCTCTGTTTCTCTCCCCCGCTTAGCTGATTTACGTACCGCTCGGAAAACTCTTCCAGGTCCGTAATCTCGATTGCCCTATCAACTGCTTCAAGGTCGCCTTCCGAATGCCTCTCGAATCTATCCAGATGAGGGAAGCGGCCCATTTCCACGACTTCCCTGACTGTAAAATCGAAGCCCACGCTCGTTTCCTGCTCCAGTGCCGCGACCTTGGTTGCAACCTCTCCTATCGGAATCGAAGATAGCTCTTTTTCACCCAGATAAACCCCTCCATCGTCCGGATCCAGCACTCCACCAATATTTTTCAACAGGGTAGTTTTACCGGAACCGTTCGGTCCGACAATCCCGATAAATTCACCCTTTCTAACAGTAAGATCGAGGCCTTCCAGCACGCCCTTCCCGTTATAGGAAAAGCGTAAATCGTCTACTTTTACCTTCATCTCATCCTACCTCCAACGATTTTCTTCCTCAAAAGATAGAGAAAAAACGGAGCACCAAAGAAAGCAGTAATCACACCCACCGGCATTTCCACCGGTTGCATTATCGTCTTCGCAAGAACGTCAGTGTAGATCAAAAATACTCCTCCGCCGAGAGCAGCCGCCGGCAGGAGGATTCTATGGTCGGGTCCGAGTATCATTCGCATAATATGGGGAATAACCAGACCAACAAACCCGATCGAACCGGCTGCGGCTACGGAGACTGCGGTAATAGCAGTCGCCAGTCCGAGCAAGGTTTTCTTGACCAGCGCTGGTTTTACTCCAAGATGCTCGGCCGCGCTTTCACCAAGCGCCAGGGCGTTCAAATCCCGGCTCCAGGCAAAAATAATTCCGGCCCCGACTGTTGCAATCGGGAGTAGTATTTTGAATAAAGTCCAGCTTGACCGCCAGAGACCGCCCATCATCCAGAAAAGGACGCGATGCTGCTGATAGGGCCCGGCGATAAAAATTAAAGCCGTAGTAAGGGCCGAAAAAAGCGAAGAAAGGGCGACCCCCGCAAGAATTAACGTGTATGAAGAAGTAGAGCCCCTGCTCCAGCTAATCCTGTAAACGATTGTTACGGCGGATAAAGCCCCGATTAAAGCTCCAATAGGCAGGGCAAAATTAGACGTAAACCCAAGCACTACTACGGTTGCAGCTCCCGCCGATCCACCGCTGGCAACCCCTAAAATATAGGGGGTGGCCAGAGGGTTTCTAAAAATACCCTGCATCACGGTTCCCGAAACCGCAAGTGAACTTCCGACGAGTAACCCGGTCAGTATTCTCGGCAACCTGAGGTCAAAAATTATCGTCTGGAAGTTCGAGGGCAGGCCGGAGAACTCCAGCAGAGGAAGTTTGTCCGTTAGAATGAGCAAGCTTTTGCCTAACGGTATACTGACGGGTCCGATTGCAACCCCGACCAGGAAAGCAAAAGCCAGAAGGACAAATAGCGTTGCAAAAGTGACTTTCGGTTTCGCCCTATTCATAACTCTTAAGGGACATATCAGGTATAGCAGCTGAACTTCTCCGGCAACCCACAACTGTCATTAGAGATTGACTTCCGTGTCGTATATTTTTTCAAATAGGTTTATCGCTCCATCGATTATCTTCGTCCCCGGCTGGTTTAACATGGAATCCTCGCCGGTGGGAAGCAGAACGACATTGCCATTCTGAACAGCTTTTACTTCTTTCAGACCTTTATCTTCCCGCAAATCTTCCGCGGTTAATCCCATATCCTCGGTAGCGATTATCAGCTCGGGGTTCTTTTTGATTATTTCCTCAGTATTGACGGGCTTAAACCCGGAAATTTCCCCAAATACGTTATTCAGGCCCGCTAACTGCAGCGCCGTCCCAACAAAGGTATTATCACCGACAGTGTACATCCTCTTGCTTATCGTGTAGAAGGTGCTCTTCTTCTCGTCCAGTTTGGCGACTGCATCCCTGAGCTGCGTCTCTTTGTAAACCATCTCTCCGACGATCTTCTGGGCCCGGTCCAGTTTGCCTGTAAGGTAGCCAATTTCCAGAATCGTCTCCCGAACGGATTCTATATCCCTGCTCCCCGCTGCATAAACGGTGGCTCCGATATCCTTTATTTTACTGACCATATCCTTTTGAGCCGACGCATCCAGTATGACGAGGCCGGGGTTGAGAGAAGCGATCTTCTCAATTGAGAGTTTGAATCCCCCTACCTTTTCTTTCTTCTCAGCCTTTTCCTGCAGTTCCGGGACGTAAGAGAGATACTGGATCAGATCCGGCACCCCGACCAACCTCTCATCCAGGCCGAGATCGAGAGCTATCTCCGTGGTTGATACGATAGTGGTAACGACCCTTTCCGGTACTTCTTCGATCGTAACTTCCCGCCCAAGGCTATCCGTGACAGTTCTTTCCGCCTGAGCACTTACTAAACCGACAGTAAAGAGAACTAGAATTAGTCCAATCAATAATGTTGAGGAAAGCTTTTTCATCTATTAAGTTCCTCCTGAAAGTAAGGATTAGTTTTTGTGGGATAGCTTATCCCGCCAAGCTAGAGATGAGTTTACCACCTGACAGAAAACTTTTCAAACCGTATAACTGTAAAAATAATAGGGGGCAACTTTTTACTGAGCACTATATCCCTGTGCAACTGGTCATCCTCATCCTGGATTTCTTAGCAAAAATACATAAGGAAAGGCCTTTTAGAAGTTTGAAAAGGAAGAAATAAGGATATAGGATAAAATTGCTGTTCTTTTGCTTTTAATGGACAAGATAATCGTGAAAAAGACAATTCAGGTGAATGGTCTAGATGGTCTAAGAGCATAAAGATCTAATTTTTAATGGCTTCTAATTAATTTACCGAAGTGTCCTTGGGTACCGAGGGGATACTATACTTTTTTCGATAAACTCATTTATCAGTAGGAACTTGCTGAATTCTATGTTATAATGGATCAAAAAGTAGTGTTTATATACTTATATTTGAAGCTTAAAGGGGTTTCCAAATATTGATGCTAGATGTTAACAGCGTAAGAGATGATTTTCCCGCCCTGAAAAATCAGGATCTAATCTATCTAGACAATGCTGCCACTTCCATGACCCCCGAGCCAGTTACGCGGGAATTAATTAATTATTATCATGAACTTGGAACCAGCGTTTATCGGGGAATATATAAGCGGGCCGAAGAAACAACCAATAAATTTGAATATACGCGAAGAAAAACCGCGGATTTTATCGGGGCAGAATCGAGCCGAGAAATAGTCTTTACTAAAAATTGTACCGAATCCTTAAACATCTTAGCCTATTCCCTGCACCACTGGAAGGACAGGAATGGTAAAATACTGGTTACGGAAATGGACCACCATAGCAATATTCTTCCCTGGAGAATAATGGCGGAGAGTTCAAACAGGTTCCAGCTAGAATACGTTCGTGTCAACAGGGAAGGACAGCTGGATATGGAAGACTTAGAAGCCAAACTCTCTTCCAATTCTGTAGCGTTGGCCTTTCCCGCTATTTCAAACGTTATCGGAGCATACAACCCGGTAAAGAAGTTAACGGATCTTGCCCATGAAAACGGTGCTCTGGCTGTCGTGGACGGAGCTCAATGGTTGCCACACAGGCAGTTCAATGTCAGGGATTATAATGTAGATTTTTTGGCTTTCTCGGCTCATAAAATGCTTGGGCCCACCGGACTGGGGATTCTTTACGGCAAGGAAGAATTACTGGAACAAATGCCGCCCCCATTTGGTGGAGGAGAAATGGTCCGAAGTAATACGAAAACTGAAGTCACCTGGAACGAGGTTCCTCAGAAATTTGAAGCGGGCACGCCGCCTATTGCTCAAATTATCGCGTTTAGTAAAACTCTAAGTTACCTGAATAAACTGGGAATGTCATCGATCAGAAAACACGTGAACAAGCTTACTGCAAAAGCTTTAAGGGAACTAGAAAAAATCCCCGGTCTAAAGATATTCGGCCCGGGAAAAGGAGAAGAAAGAGGCGGGCTTGTCTCATTTAATCTGGAGGGAGTTCACCCTCACGATCTGGCAGCTGCGCTGGATTCCCTGGACGACATTGCAATAAGAGCAGGGTTACACTGTGCTCAACCTTTACATGAAGCGATGAAGCTAAACGCCACATCACGTGCGAGCTTTTACGTCTACAATGACGAAGCGGAAATCGATCGTCTGGTCGATGCCATCAAAGAGGCGAAAAACGTTTTAGGTGGTGAAAAATGAGCGACGAGAGACCCCAGATTTACGATCAAAATTTAATGCACCACTCGCAAAACCCTCATAATAAAGGTGAATTGCCAAACCCTGATCTTCAGGGGTCCGCGAAAAACCCGAATTGCGGCGACAAAATTAAACTGGGACTAAATATCAAAGATGGCTCTATCAGAGATATCAAATTCGACGGTTACGGATGCGTTTTATGTATAGGTTCGGCCTCTATATTAACCCAGCTGGCCCGGGGGTTAAGTGTTGGTGACGCAAAAGAACTTACTCTGGACGATATCGAAGCCAACATGAACGAATCAGGTAAGAAAAGAGAAGAATGTATGGCCGTAGGTTTAAACGCTCTCAAGCAAGCACTATCCGAAGAAAGTTAAGGAAGAGTATCCTCAGAGCGCTATCCAGGAATTTATTTTACCTCATTTTTTTACAATTTACCGCCCAGCTACTTTGACCAAAACCCATAGTTCGCTGGCAATAACGATTTTATCAAATCGGGGATTTCAGGAATAGGTGAGAGCTGGTAAAGCAGTCAAGAACCCCGGCCACAGGCCGGGGTATATAATATAAAAAATCGATGTAAAGATGAACTCTGATTTAAAAAACAAAAATTGACCCAGCACTCACTTGAGAAGACTAACTTGGTTAAGCACAAAGAACGAATTCCATGGTTAACTTAGCCCAATTGGATACGATTACCATATGTTCACCCAGGTATCTCTACCAAGCACTCAAATGAGAAAACGTGCTTGGAGAACAATTCAACCTTAGAAGGTGGATGGCAGCCTGAAATGTGACGAAGCAAATGATCTTGTTCCGGGTTCTAAACTCATTTGAGTGCTGGTTGCTGGACTCAAAATAGCCGATTCACCCCCAGGGGGTGCCCTGGGGCACTCTCGGCAAATTTTGGTAGATTTTAGACTTGATTAGAAAGATTATATTTTCTCGCCATACACTCGTATTCTTACAGGTTCAGAGAGACTTTTAAACAATTTCTGTTATAAATATTCAAATATTTGATTAAAGATATATTAGTTGTATTATACCAGGAAATTCCCCTGATTATACTTGAAAATTTATCCCCTATATCTTAATTTCATAGCGAAAGTGAACACCTTCACTTTACGGACCGAGGGGTTTAGCTGGCAGAGCGGGTATTTTTTCAAAACGGAGTTGCAGACCTATGGCAATGAATTCTCAATCGCTAAACAGCTTATCTTACGAGTCAAGCCCTACAACAGGGGATTTTAAAAACTTCCTCAGTAACTCCGGCCGTCTTTACCCCTCCAGTTTACCAGTCAAAAGAAGTCCAAATAGGTCACTAATTTTAAGCTTACTTTGTACATTTTGTGCGGGAACTGGACAGACCGTCGAATTCGGATCGCGAAACCACAGAACAACTGGGAGGCATAATGAAAGCAATCAACAAGAACGATTTTAGTGAATTTGTAGATGACCTGATCGAAAATGATGACAGAGAAGTGGTGGGGGTGCAGACCAAAAGCAATGAATTTGCTTTTGACCCCTTAAAATCCGCCGAAGACTTACGGCTAGACTACGACGTAACCATACTCCCCCCGAAGAAATACTTCATGCCCCAGCGGGAAACGCTGGTAGAGTACAACTTGAATGAAGGTGAGACCACTCCGGTTAATCAAGTTGTCCCGAGAATAATTATGGGGATTCATCCTTATGACCTCGTCGCAATCGAGCAGATGGACAAGGTCTTTGAAGATACACATGAAGACCCATACTACCTGGAAAAGAGAAGACAGTCGGTATTAGTCGGCGTCAACATGGCCAACGTTTCCGACCGGTCCTTTGCCCACACAATGGGGACTGCGACCACCGATACCGGCTACGACATAATGCTTACCGATATCGGGGATCGATACGCAATAGAAGTTGGCTCTTCCAAGGGAAGTAACTTACTGGAAAAAGCCGGGCAAGCCGTAGATGATATCACCACGGATGAAATTCGAAAAGTAAAACAGTTCAAAGAGGAACTACCGAAAAAATTCAAAAAAGACACGAAGTTCGACCCCTTCGAGTTACCGTCCTTATTGAAGAATTATTACGAGAACGACGAATTCTGGGAAGAGAACGCGGAAGACTGTCTCAGCTGTGGAACTTGTAATCTAGTCTGCCCGACCTGCTATTGCTTCGACGTCCAGGATGTAAACGATATTTCACTTTCCGAAGGGGAAAGGTTACGAACCTGGGACGGCTGTATGCTGGAAGCTTTCGCCGAAGTAGCAGGAGACGAAAATTTCCGAGAAGAAAAAGCGGCTCGTTACCGCCATCGGTACATGAGGAAGGGAAGATACATGTACAATAGATTCGGAGATATAGCCTGTGTCGGCTGTGGCAGGTGTTCTGAACAGTGTCTACCCGATATAGCCGATCCAGTCGAAGTATTTAATCAAATGAAGGAGGGAACCTCATGAACGCGGAAGATTCACTCTACAATCCTCAGGAAGCAAGGATCATTGGAAAAAGAAAACTAACCGACGATACGAAGCTATTCGAGCTGGAACTGGAAAACGGAGAGAGGTTAAACCAGGAACCCGGTCAATTTGTCGAATTATCGATCCCGGGAGTAGGAGAAGCACCAATCTCCGTTACTTCGTCACCCACAAGGGGCCTGCCTTCGTTCGAACTATGTGTTAGAGCAGTGGGAAACGTAACCAATGCCCTGCACGAGAAGTCAATTGGCAGCACTGTTGGTATAAGAGGTCCCTACGGAGAAGGATTTCCCACGGAAGAACTTCAGGGGCAGGACCTGCTATTTATCGCCGGCGGACTTGGTATAGCTCCGCTGAGATCCTTGATAAATTACGTTCTGGACAAAAGAGACGAGTATAACGATATAAATATACTTTACGGCTGCAAGAGACCCTGCGAACAGATGTTCGATGACGAGGTAAACCACTGGGCCAGGCGACAGGATATCTATCATGAAGCTACAGTGGATTTCTGCCCGGATAACGTCTGCTGGGGAGGAAATATTGGAGTTATCACGGAACTAATTCCCGGTGTAGATATAGACCTGGATAATACATACGCCGTAGTTTGTGGGCCGCCGGTCATGTACCAATTCGTCCTGGAAGAACTGGATAAAAAGGAATTGCCGCACGAACATATCTACCTATCTCTGGAAAGGAGAATGAAGTGCGGTCTCGGTAAATGCGGACACTGCCAGATAAATGGTGCCGAAGAAGTACTTTACGCCTGCCAGGACGGCCCCGTCTTTAATTATGAAAGAGTCAAAGGTTTTGAGGAGGCCGTATAATGAGCAAACCAAAAGTTGCTTTCTTTGACTTTGCCGGCTGCGAGGGAGATCAGCTACAGGTAGCAAATCTGGAAGAGAAAATTCTTGATCTGCTTGAGCTAGTTGAAGTCGTAAACTTCCGCGAGGTAATTTCTCAAAAATCGGACGATTACGATATAGCATTTATTGAAGGCTCAATTGCTTCGGATCACGACGCGGAAAGGCTTAGAGAAATAAGAACCAACGCCGGAATAGTAGTTGCCCTGGGTTCATGTGCCGCCATCGGTGGAATAAATTCGATTAGAAATTCCCAGAACCCAGAACTCGTAGAAGAGAGAGTTTACGGAGACGATGCGGATAAAGTTGAAGCATGGGATAAAGCCAAGCCCGTGGACGCAGTAGTAGAGGTGGACCATTACATTTATGGGTGCCCAATAGACCAGGACGAATTCGTTCATGTAGTTGAGTCCCTGGTTCAGGGAAAAGAACCAAACATACCGACTTATCCCGTCTGCGTCGAGTGCAAGATGAACGAGAACGTATGTGTATTTGCCCGGAACGGAGGTTCAACACAGATATCCTCCAGCGAAAGGGAGGTTCAAACCCCCGGAGCGGCACAAGCGGAACAGGGTCCTTTCTGCCTGGGCCCGGTCACTCGTGCCGGTTGTGACTCAAAATGTGTCAACGAAGGCACGACCTGCTGGGGATGCCGCGGATTGGTGGATAGTCCGAACGAGAACGCCCATAAGAAAGTACTGGACAAATACGGATTGACCGTCGAAGAAGTTCTTAATAAATTTAACCTTTACTTTGGCTGGCAACAGGAGGAGCGCAATAATGAGTGACGAAAAAATAGATGTCGATGTCGAATATCTCACCAGGGTGGAAGGACACGGAAACATCAAGGTAAATGCGAACGATGGGCAGATCGAAAAATGCGAGTGGCAGGTTATAGAAACGCCGCGATACTTCGAGTCCATGGTCGTGGATCAAAGCTGGAAGGAACTACATCACATCACTTCAAGGATATGTGGAATTTGCTCCATCGGACATACCCTGGCCTCGCTTAAGGCTACTGAGGCAGCTCTAGGGGTAGAAATTTCCGAACAGGACAAATTGCTCAGGAAACTGGCCCTCCACGCTGAAAATATGCAGAGTCACGTCCTGCACGTTGGCTACTTAGCCTTACCCGACTTGATGGGTGAAGGGTCGGTAATACCATTAGCATCCTCCCACCCGGATGAACTGAAAACAGTAATAAGGCTTCACAGGCTGTCAAACGAAATGTCGGACATGGTTTGCGGGCGAACCACGCACCCGCAAAGGTTAATTCCGGGTGGATTTTCGAAGATCCCGTCGGAAGATGAACTCCTTCAACTCCAGGACAAGCTGAAGAATTCGTTCAACGACTTAATGGCAGTTGCCGACCTCTGTGAAGAAAAGGCGGACAAATTTCCTGGTTTCTCGCGCGAGACGGAATTCATCTCTCTTACAAATGAGGAAGAATACGCCTTCTACGAAGGTCAGGTACGCTCTACAGATACCGGGGTTTCGCCCATCACAGAATACGAAGACATAACAAACGAATACGTTGTAGAGCAATCTACAGCCAAGTTCGCGCGCAATAACAGGAGTTCCTACATGGTAGGAGCACTGGCGAGGCTTAATAACAATTACGACCAGCTATCGCCAATGGCAAAGGGTGTCGCGGAAAGATTCAATCTCAAGCCCGTTAATCACAACCCGTACATGAACAACATCGCTCAATTGGTGGAAGTAGTTCACAACGTTCGGGATGCAATCAACATCATAGATACCCTGCTTGACAACGGTCTCGAGCCTCAGAATGAATACTACGAGCCACAAGTTGATGTCCAGAAGGGCAGAGGTATAGGGGCAGTAGAAGTACCCAGAGGGATACTGTTCCACGATTATACCTATAACGAAGAGGGGATTTGTACGTCGGGCAACTGCGTTATCCCGACAAACCAGAATCACGCAAATATCCAGCAAGACATGGAGAAGCTTGCACCAGAACTAATAGAAAACGACAAAGGGGAAGACGAGATAGAGTTGAGCCTGGAGATGCTGGTCCGCGCTTACGATCCCTGTATTTCCTGCTCCACCCATCATCTTGACGTGGATTTCGTAGAATAGAAAAGACCGAGAGGGGGAAAGTGGCAAAACTAGGCGTACTTGGAATCGGCAATACTTTAAAAGGCGACGATGGGATCGGTATTGTGCTGGTGAACCGCCTTCAGGATAAGGATATCCCCGGCGGGGTCGAATTTCACGAAGTCGGGACGTCGGGGATGAATATTCTCCATTATTTAAAGGATCTGGAGACAGCGGTAATAGTCGATGCCATTAGAAGCGAGGGAGAGCCCGGTGAATCCGTATTTTTTCACCCGGATGAAGTCGACAGTGACATAGAGGTACGAAGTACCCACGACGCGAACTTACTTGAGGCAATAGAACTCTCGGAAGCCATGGGAGAACGTCCCGACAGGATCTTTATTATGGGAGTAATCCCCAAAGACATGCCTATTAGAGACGAGCTCTCTCCCGCACTGCAGGAAAAGTTGCCAGAACTCCTGGGAAAATTGCGAGACAAAGTCGTTTCACTTATAGAAGAGGAGGGCGGAAATACTCCGTCCTCCTGAATTATTCCGGTTTTTATTCCCCTTCGTCCTTTTTCAGATATATTTCGTTCTTCGAGAAGTCTATTTTCTTAATTGAACCCTGAATTTCCTCCGTCGCACCCAGGATCGTCGTAAATAGGAGCTTCCCGTCTCTCACCTCTACTGAAGCTATATCTTCGAGCAACGCCTCATCCGTTTTTTCGTTGTCTGCGTACGCTTTAGATAGACACATGTTAATCCTCCCCTTTTTCCAGTTCATCTAAGGCCCGGAACATGGTAGAATTGGCTTTATTCAAAATTTCTGCGGCCTCCAGCAAAAGCTTCTGCGCTTCCGTTTCGCCCAGTTCTCCGGCTTGACCTGCCCACTTCCTCACCTCTTCCTGATGATCCTGGTTGTGTTCTACCCCGTGTTTTAACAGAGCCCGTAGTTTTTCTGGACCTTCCTCGCCGTTTGAATTCATTATTATCTCCTCCCCTGGATAATCTCAGAATAAACGATCAGCAGACCTGTCTCAAATTTCTTGTCTTCAGTAAAGCAACGAGGTAAAGTTTTAGGGAGGTAATTCGTGGACCAGTCAAAATACGTTGTCGTTGATTACGATAAATGCCAGGTTGATAATTGCTATCAATCAAGCGCGATCGATGGTTGCCAGGCAGTTAAGGAATGTCCTAAAAATATTCTGATCCAGGAAGAACAAGGAGAACCCCCCATGCTCAAATCGCCCCGCATGTGTGTGGGTTGTGGGGAGTGTATATCCGGGTGTCTTTACTCCGCCATCTATAAACATCTAAGCTAGCAGTTCATCGACAGTTAAAGAGTTTTTATAGTCCTATATTTACAATTCCCAGCTTCTTCTTTTCTCTTAGCAAAGTGGCCCCGATCGGGGTTAACTGTTCTTCTTCCATGTAAGTTAGTTTAAATAGTACAATAGTGATTGTGATGATCTTCACTTTTTCCAGTTCACAAACGAAATACTTGATATCGTCAAACAGTAGTGTTATAACAATTGTGATGATTATGAACACTATAACCTTGTTTTCATCGGTATAATTTAAAATAGAAATATATTTTTTTGGTAATGATTTTTAACTTAAAATTATTTCACCGGAGGTCATGGGAAATTGGGGTCCTCTCTAATTAAAAGAAAAAACGAGATCAGGCACGCGTTGCTATCCGCTGACCCCGAGGTGCTAGCGGCTCGCAGCGGCTCACACCTGGAGGACGACGAGCTGCATCTGTCGGTGCTGGGTGATAACTATACGGTGAGCCTTACGGACTGCGAGATCCGGTCACCCGAAGGAAAACCTCCGGAAGAACTTGAAGTCATAATCCTGGACTACATTTTGGGGGCTTCTCCAGCTGATAAGTCGGGGGACTGGATAGCGTTCCGAGAGATTCCGAATGGAAATTTTTATTCGACCAACTTTAAGAGCAACACGGAAACAAAGTTAACCCGGGAATTTCAGAGAGACATAGAGAGGTTCGAGGAGGTCGCCGAGCAACTGGGTGGTACCCCTATAACTCTCGGCGATTCGGGTTTTTCATTTCAGGTCATGCCCAAGTTTGACATGGCATTAGTCTTCTGGGACGGAGGAGAGGAGTTCCAGGACAGGATCAACGTGTTGTTTGAATCGAGCGCACCCGATTGCCTCCCGACGGAAGGACTGTCCATGCTGGGGAAAAAGCTTTGCAATAAAATTCTGGCAAAAGCCGAGGGTAAGTGAAAGATGAAAATAGCTATCGGGGGGAAAGGCGGGGTAGGTAAATCCACCGTCTCCGCCCTGTTGAGCATTTATGGAGCATCAAACGGCTATCAAGTGACCGCTATAGACGCCGATCCAGACATGAACTTGAGTTCCTGTCTCGGGGTAGAAGGAGACGTAGTTCCCTTAGTTGAAATGGAAGATTTAATCACGGAAAGAGCGGGCGGGGGTGGGATGGTCAAGTTAAATCCCTCAGTCAGCGATATTCCAAACAAGTTTTACGAAGAGTCCAACAGGGTAAAGCTGATGGTTTTCGGGTCAGTCTGGGCAGGCGGATCCGGTTGTACCTGTCCCGAAAATGCTTTCCTGCGAGAGTTACTCGCCCATTTAATTCTGGAGCGCGACGAAGTAGTAATCGCTGACATGGAAGCAGGTATAGAACACCTGGGGCGGGGTACCGGCAAAGGGTTAGATGCTCTGTTAGTAGTAGTCGAAGCGGATATGAGAAGTATCAAGACCAAGTCACGTATTCAGAAATTGGCGCGGGATATCGGTATCGACACGGTCCTACCTGTTTGTAACAAAGTCAGAGGGAAAGAGGAAAGAGAGTTCTTGCTCGGTGCCCTGGACGAAGAACCGCTCGGCTTCATCCCTCACAGTATAGAGGTAAGGAAAAGAAGTCGGCTCGGAGAAAGAGTACCTTTATCTCATGATAATGTAAGCGAATCCGTCGCCGGTATCTGGGACGGACTCAGGAGAAGATTAGGTTAAACCAGATTCAAATAATTCCTGGAAGTTAGGAGGTGGCGATGTCAAAAGTTGTCGCATCAGCTGCAATTCGAGGGGCGCAAAAGTACGTTTATCAAGCCAAAGAAATGTGGGAAAGTTCCAGAAAAGATTTTGGGCCGGATGAAGAGGTTGGTTTTCCCAATACGGGATATTATTTACCTCTCATTCTATCTCTAACCGGTGAGCAAGTCGAAACAATCGAAGACCTGAAGAGCCCCCTGGACAGGGCAGAGGAATTGCTCCCCGACATTCCTGATGGCGAAATGTGGACCCCCTATCTCGGCAAGGCTCTGGATGCCGGCATCTCTACGCTGCTTGCCCAGGAGAGCATTGAAGCCCTGAAGAAAGTTCGGGGGAAAGAACCGAAAAGCCCCTGGCTCGGTTTTACGGACGACTCGACTCTCCGAACACAGGGGATAAAACTGGTCGACGGTAGAATGCCCGGCTTTGCCGCGATCGTTGGAGCTGCTCCCTCCAGCGAAGTAGCCGTGGAGCTTGCCCGGGAGCTTCAATCGAAAAATATTCTCGTCTTCCTGGCTTCTTCGACCAATGGTGAGAGTATGGCGGAGCAGCTGGCCGAAGAAGGAGTGGAAATGGGCTGGGATACTTTTCTGGTTCCTTACGGGAAATCTACCTCCGCAGTAGTTCACGCACTTAACTTCGCCTGTCGGGCAGCGTTGACCTTCGGGGGTAAAGAACCCGGAGGGCTGGAGGAAGCGAAAGAAATACTTCTCTATAACAAGGAAACCGTCCACGCCTTTGTCCTCGCTCTTGGAGAAGACGAAGATACGGACGAAGAACAGGTCATCACGGACAAAAAATATGCCGCTGCAGCGGGTGCGCTTAATTTTGGCTTTCCGACAATATCGGACGTCGATCTGCCGGAGATCCTGCCCAGTGGCATATGCAAGTACGAACACGTTGTTTCGTCCGTCGCCGAAGACAGCCTGGTAAGCAAAGCCGTTGAGGTCAGAGATCTGGAAATCGAGGTCTCGGATGTCGACATACCGGTTCCCTTCGGGGCCGGATTTGAGGGTGAATCGGTAAGAAAAGAAGACATGTTCGTCGAATTTGGGGGGAAATCGAGTACGGCCTTCGAATTACTGCGCAATCGACCGATGGAGGAGATCGAGGACGAGAAAATAGACCTTATAGGACCGAATCTTGAAGAGAACGTGGAAGAAGGCGGAGCTTTACCGCTCGGTATTTTAGTAGAGGTGGCCGGACGAGAATTTAAAGAGGACTTCGAAACCATCGTCGAGCGCAGGTTTCACGAATTTATAAGCTGGGCGAGCGGGATATTTCACATGGGGCAGCGCGCTATTCCCTGGATAAGAATAAGCAAAGAGAGTTACGAAAAGGGCTTCAGGCTGAAGGACTTTGGGGAGATCCTCATTTCGAAGATAAAAGAGGATTTTTCTTCCGTAATAAACAAGGTCCAGGTCACGTTAATTACCGATGAAGAGAAAATCGAGGAGCCGCTGGAAAGAGCAAAAAAGATCTATCACCAGAGAGACGAGAGGATTCTCGGAATGAAGGATTCTGACGTCGACACTTACTATTCCTGCACCCTGTGTCAGACTTACGCCCCCGACCACGTATGCATAGTGACACCGGAAAGGCTGGGACTTTGTGGCGCTTACACCTGGCTTGATTGCAAGGCCGGACACGAGATGGACCCCCAGGGACCAAACCAACCGGTAGAAAAAGGAGAAACTCTGGACGAAAAATACGGCCAGTGGAAAGGAGTAAACAAATACCTCGCAAAAGAGACCGATGGAAACCTGGAAAAGTTCAGCGCTTACTCGATGATCAAAGATCCGATGACCTCCTGTGGTTGCTTCGAGTGTATCGCTGCGGTCTTGCCGCAGGCAAACGGAGTTATGATTGTTTCCAGGGAATATCCCGATATGACCCCCGTCGGGAT
>JAIPHN010000050.1 GCA_021735185.1 Candidatus Bipolaricaulota bacterium | reverse complement strand
CAGGCCTCTTCGTCCCGGAAACCGTATTCTCCGCCGTAACCCAGGGGCGAGCCGACTTCAGGGGAATAAATTTCGAATGTCAGGTCCTTGTAATACGACATGCCCCGAACGGTACCAAAGTCCGCATACAGTCGCTCATCATCCAGAGTGTCGAGAATCTCGTTCAATCTTCCGTAATCGCATCTCTTGTCCCGGTAATTGAATAGCTGCCATATTTCGTTCTTCTTCTCTTCCTCGATCGGTAGGTCGTCGATCTTGTCAAAACTTCGATGGTAGAGGGCGTTAAATACGTCTTCTTTTACGGATAAGTTTTCCGTAACGGATTCCCATACGTTCCTGCTTCCTATATCTATGAAAAAATCATTAATACCCAGAGACTCCAGTCCTGTGATAATCGAGGTGATGATCTCAATAATCATCCAGCGGTGGTCACCGCCGATATATTCGGCCCCGAATTGCCAGTTACCTTTGGTGTTACCGTCGAGTACTTCCGATATATAGAACAATTTGTGCTTTGTCCCGGGGGTCAACTTGGTTAAAATCTGTGAAGTAATGTCCGGCTTGACCAGGAAGAAGTTTTCACCGTCCGTGAATTTTGTACCTTTGTCGAGGGACTCATCGTGTTTCTCAATTGCTGGAAGGAGTATTTCTCTGTAGTTCCAGAGTTCGAAATTCTTCCTCAAAACCCGACCAAGATCGGATAGTTTCTCCGACCTATTGATCCAATTTCCATTCATGGCTACCTCCAGTTCTCTAAAAGTTAGTTGAGCTATTAGCAGTATGTTCTTGTTAAAAAACTTAAAAAGTTAAAAAGGAGTGTTACTCAGGTGAGATACGGGGAATGATGGAGACATCCCCGATGATGATGGGCGTTAGAAGTGACGAAATAAGACTTGGACTGCTTCCTGAAAATATTCATCTCAATACAAAATAACTTATGCCAGGCTAGAAATCAACTGCTTTTCAAATCTCCCTAATGTAACAATTCAATTCAATGTTTGAAGTAAACCCAATAGCCGCCGCGGAAGAGCCCGGGGTTAACTTAACCTCATTATTTAATTTATCCCCGGGCTGGCGCTAATCCGCCTTGCGAAAGAACTCAGCTGCAATATAATTTTCTAAGTAGGATTTGTTTTGGATTTGTTTTGAGTATAAGTTAGCAAGTTGATAACTGTAAAAACCAGGGAGGTTAAAAATGCCTATTAGCTCCGATTCTTTTGAGATGGCAATTGAATTTGAACAGGAAGGACATGATTACTATACTGACCACGCAGCGGAAGCGGATAACCCGTTTGTGCAGTCAGTACTGGAGAATCTGGCAAAAAGGGAACTTGAACACATTGAAGCCATAAACGATATTGCCGAAGGTAAGCCCGTTGAAAATGTATCTCTCGAATCGATTGATATCGAGCAAGAAACCAGGGAGGTATTTGAGGAGTTCTCTCAAAGTGAACAGGAAGGCTGGAAAGGGGAAAAGGCTACAGTCTACGATCATGCCATTGAACTGGAAGAGAAACTGGCCGAGCTGTATAAGGAAATGGCAGAGGAGACAGAGGACGAGGATGAAGAGGAATTCTTCACCGCACTAATGCAAGAAGAAGATAAGCATTACGAAACTCTGCAGAACGTATTTTATTACCTGACAGATCACGAACGCTGGATGGCAGAGAGCGAAGGAGAAGTCTGGGGCTGGATGAATACCTAAATTTTGAATGTTATCTTTTACCTTAGCTTTTCCTAACTCGCGAAGCAATTTAGAAATATATTTATAATTGTTGTTTTTCTCTGTCTACTACTAATTGTTACCTAATTGGCTACCTCGCCGTCCGGCGGGGTAGTTTACTATCAAGGTGGTAAAAAGAATGAACAGCGGGGAAAGAACCTACGCATTTCAGGGAGAAGCGGGCGCCTATAGTGAACAGGCTATCCATAAGTACACGGAAAAAGAAGATATAGTTCCCAGATGTTTGCCCTGTGACTCCCTGGGGAAAGTCATCCGGGAAGTTGAAAGTGGTAGCGCTGAAACGGGAATAATACCGGTAGAGAATTCAATCGGGGGCTATGTGGACAGAGCTTACAGATTGATTGCCGGTGGGGATGTCGAGGTTGTTGGTGAGGTTTACCTTCAGGTGAGACATTCTCTACTTGGCACAAAGGTAGCTGAGCTATCGGAGATAGAGACGGTATATTCTCACCCGCAGGCATTGAAACAGTGTCGAGAAGTCTTATCGAAACTGGACCTTGAAACTCATGCCACTTACGATACAGCTGGCTCGGCTAAAATGATCAAAGAGAAAGATCAGAATAAACTGGCCGCCATTGCCAGCAGGTTTGCCGGAAAAAAATACGATCTCAAAGTATTGCTGGAAGATATTCAATCCTCCTCGGACAACCATACTCGTTTTCTACTGGTTGCTTCCAGGGCTAGTGACGAAAAGAAAGATGGTATGAAGTATAAGACAACCGTAACCTTCGAGCTGGGAGATTCCCCCGGGGCCCTGTATCATTGCCTTGCTCCATTTGCGGAAAAAGGAATAAATCTGACCATGATTCAGTCCAGACCCACGGATACAGGTCGATGGGAATATCACTTTGATCTCGAATTTGAGGGTCACAGGAGCGATAGCGACGCCAGGGACTCTCTTAAGCGTTTAAGGAGCCTGGTTCCAGAAGTTCAGGTATTAGGATCCTACCCTCGAGGCGATAGATCTTAGTTCCCCCGATCGATCTTTTATTTACACTTTCCTGTTTTTTTGCATTCACCCTTGACACTATAACGCTGATAAGATAGAATGCTTTAAACTTAAGGTGAAAATATGGGTTCGATAAAACAATTCTCTCATATCAGCTTAGAATCGACCGGGATATGTGGTGTAATTGATCCGGTTTTCAGAACCCTGAGCCAGAAAGGCGTTTTAATTTCCCTTCTTATCGTTCTCGTAGTTATTCTGCCCCTTTAGGGGCAATAACTTCTCTATCCGCAAACATTTCTATAGAATTTTCAAACTTATTTTTTCGGAGAAATTTAGAGTTCTAAAAGATATCTGTATCGGGAGGTAATCAATATGCAGGATCAGGTGAAGCAAAATTGTCAGCTTGTTAATGAGAAGTCTGGAGAACCTGAATTTGCCAGGAATTCCAGCTGTCCGCGTTGTGGGGGAGATATAGTACCCACTACCCGACAGGTCACTGCCACCTTTCCAGCTCCCGCTCTGGAACGTTTCGTCTGTTCGGAAGCAGACTGTAATTACGTCAGGTACTCAAAGCTCAATGATAATGGGGCGGAAAACGAAGCCGGTTTTGGCAAGATGAAAGGAGAAACAGGTGCGAAGTGATCGGATCAAGAAAGGCGTAGATAGGGCACCTCATCGTTCGCTTATGCGTGCCACGGGCCTGGATGAAAGTGATATTGATAAACCAATTATCGGTATTGCGAATTCTTACAACGAGTTCGTCCCCGGTCACATTCATCTGGACGAGTTGAGTAAAACCGTAAAAGAAGGAATAAAGCACGGAGGAGGTACTCCGGTAGAGTTCAATACGATTGCCGTGGATGACGGTATAGCCATGGGACATGAAGGGATGTTTGCCTCTCTGCCTTCACGAGAAGTGATAGCCGATTCAGTAGAACTCGAAGGTTTCGCTCATCAATTCGACGGAATAGTTTTGGTAGCCTCCTGTGATAAAATCCTGCCCGGCATGTTGCTCGGGGCCGCCAGGCTGAAATTACCGACAGCAGTCGTTACTGGTGGTCCCATGAAAAGCGGGTGTGTTAAAGGGGAAAAGGTAGACCTATCTACTGTTTTTGAGGCAGTACCCAAGGTAAAAGACGGGGAAATGGACGAAAAAGAGCTGCTTGAGATAGAAAAGAACGCCTGCCCCGGTGCGGGTTCCTGTGCAGGGATGTTTACTGCAAATACCATGAGTGCAGTTACGGAGGCAATGGGCTTAAGCCTGCCCTTTGCCGGTTCTGCCCCTGCGAGGTCGACTGAAAGGCAGAATATCGCACACGAGAGCGGAAAACAGGTCGTTGAATTTATCAAGGAAGACCGGGAAATGCGAGAGCTTCTCAGCCGCGAGAATTTTGTAAATGGACTAAAGGTCGGAATGTCTCTTGGTGGTTCGACTAACATGGTGCTTCATCTTCTAGCCTTTGCGAACGAAGCAGGTGTCGATTTTACCCTGGAAGACGTCGGGCGAGTTGGAAACTCGACGCCTCACCTGACGGAAATGAGCCCTGCGGGACCCTATAGCGTGGGAGATTTACATGATGCCGGAGGGATACCCGGGGTAGTGACCACCCTGGTTGACCAATTGAATACAGAAGTGCCGGTAGTGGAAGGAAAAACCTTACGGCAGAGGCTGGACGAAACTGAGGTTGCTGTCGATCGAGAGGTCCTTCGAGACCTTTCCGACCCCGTTCATCCACAGGGATCTATAGCCGTATTAAGCGGGAGTCTTGCCCCGAAGGGTGGAATAGTAAAACGCACTGCTGTTGATGAAAAAATGACTCGCCATGAAGGACCGGCACGGGTTTTTGACTCCGAAGAGGAGTCAGTAAAGGCAATCGATAACGGAGAAATCGGACCGGGCGACGTGGTGGTAATCAGATACGAAGGACCAAAGGGAGGGCCGGGAATGAGAGAGATGCTGACACCGACGAGTCGGATTAGTGGGGGTGAATTGGCCGGAAAAGTAGCTTTGATAACGGACGGAAGATTTAGCGGAGCGACACGGGGAGCGGCGATCGGTCACGTTGCCCCGGAAGCGGCTTCTGGTGGCCCCTTATCCCTGGTCCGAGATGGGGACAATATCCTAATAGATATTCCTAAGGGAAAGCTCGATCTGAAAGTTCCCCGGGAAGAGCTTGAGGAGAGAAGGGATGAAGCAGATTATCGTGATCGAGAAATAAATACTCACGGAAGGAAGTTTCTAGCAAAGTATTCGGCACTCGTTTCCGGTGCCGACAGAGGTGCAATACTTGATAGCGGTTATTGCAATGGAGGAGATATGTGATGGCTCGATCTCAAAATGAGGAGCAGGCAACTACTGCGATGAAGGAGAGAACTGACGGAAAAGGTAATGGTAAAGGTGAGAGAAAAGAGAAGATATCCGGAGCCAGGGCAGTGATCAAAGGAATAGAGGAACAGGGCACGGAAGAGATCTTTGGAATTATCGGCGGGGCGATAATGCCGATTTACGACGAACTCGGAAAATCTGAAAGTATCCGGCACGTTACCACGACACACGAACAGGGAGCAGTCCATGCCGCTGATGCCTACGCCAGAGTAAAAGGAGAACCCGGAATCGTATTCGCGACGAGCGGGCCAGGGGCATCAAACCTGATGACGGGTATAGCTAATGCTTACATGGATTCGTCTCCCGTCATAGGATTTACCGGTCAGGTCGCCACGTCCTTGATCGGCCAGGACTCATTTCAGGAAGTTGACGTAAGAGGAATGAGTGATCCGGTTACGAAACACAACTATTTAGTTATGGATCCGGAAGACGTGCCTTCTACCGTAAGGGAAAGTTATCACCTGGCTCAGTCGGGCCGTCCCGGGCCAATCATGGTAGATCTTCCGAAAGACGTTCAGACCGGTGAGTTGACATGGCCCGATGGTAAATACGAAACAGAGGAATTTGAAGGCTACGAAGTCGATGACGGATTTGACGAAGATAGCGTTTCGGAGCTGGCTGACCGGTTGACGGTGGCCGAACACCCCGTCGTCCTGATCGGTGGCGGTATCGGCCACGCCGGAGCCAGCCAGGAACTGATGGAAGTCGTCCGGAAATTCCAGCTGCCTGTCGCGAGTTCATTGATGGGTCTAGGAAGCATAAATTCTCACGACCCGCATTTCATTGGAATGGTTGGAATGCACGGCTCGGGACCGGCAAACAAAGCGATAGCCAAATCCGATTTTCTCCTGGCTGTCGGGACGCGGCTCGACGATAGAATTACCGGAAACGTCGATCAATTTGCTCCGCACGCGGAAGTCGCTCATATTGATATCGATCCGGCGGAGATGGGCAAGATCGTCCAGCCAGATATTCCAGTTGTCGGGGATGCCAAAAAAGTACTTACCCGATTGAGTGAAGAACTGGAGGGCAGAAAAACGGATATCGATGGCTGGTGGGATAAGATTAAAGACTGGTTTGACAGGTACACTCCGGAACTGGACGGCGATGGTTCAGTGCTAAAGCCACAGAAGGTCGTAGCAGCGCTAAATGAACTGACAGCTGAGGAGACGATAGTAACTACCGGTGTCGGTCAGCATCAGATGTGGGCAGCACAGTACTACGAATTTACGCGGCCGAATCAGCTGATAACCAGTGGCGGTCTCGGAACGATGGGGTTTGGTTTTCCGGCTGCTATCGGCGCACAGGTTGCCGCTCCCGACAGACCCGTCGTGTCGATAACCGGAGACGGCTCCTTCCAGATGAATATCCAGGAGCTGACTACCGCTGTCCGGGAAGAACTACCTGTTACCGTGGTGGTTTTGAGAAACGGTTCGCTTGGGATGGTCCGCCAGTGGCAGGAGCTCTTCTTTGAAAACAGGCTGGTCGAAACCCTGATAGACGATGGGACCCCGTCGCTGGCCAAAGTGGCGGAAGCCTACGGTGGTAAAGGCGTGACGGTCGCGGAAGAAGAAGGACTAAAGTCCGGTCTGGAAGAAGCGTTGAGTTATCAGTCAGGTCCCTCCGTAGTGGAATGTTTTGTTGCCGAAGAGGAAAACGTATTCCCGATGGTTCCGGCAGGTGCTGCGAATGAAGAATTTATAATGGAGGAAAACGATGCCTAAAGAGGAACAACTCCATCCGTTGACAGCTCTGGTCAAAAACGAAAGCGGTGTACTGTCCCGCCTCTCCGGTCTTTTTGCCCGTCGTGGTTTTAATATCGACAGTCTTGCAGTTGGAGAGACGGACGATCCGAGATATTCTCGGATGTCAATAATCGTAAAAGGAGATAGAGAAGTGCTTGATCAGGTAGTAAAGCAGCTGAATAAGCAGGTAGACGTGATATCCGTTAAGGATCTTTCCACTGCTTCACACGTGGAACGGGAGTTATCTCTGATCAAGGTTCATGCAGGTACGGAAAATAGGAGCGAGATAATCGAACTGGCAGATATTTTCCGAGCGAAGGTGGCCGATGTGGGGAAAGATTTTGTTATAGTCGAAGCCACGGGAAATGCCGATAAGGTAGAGGCCCTGGAAGATCTTCTGGAAGAATTTGGAATAGAAGAAATTGCCCGGACGGGTAGAGTCGTGCTGGAGAGAGCCGAGAAGAAAGAGAACAACTAAAATAACCTGAGGAGGAAACTTTGTCAGCTACAGTATTTTACGAGGAAGACGTGGACGAAAGTTACATTTCGGACAAAAAAATAGCGATTATTGGTTACGGCAGTCAGGGAAGAGGGCAGGCACAGAATCTTAAGGATAGCGGGTTTGACGTCGTGGTTGGTTTGAGGGAAGGAAGTTCTTCCGAAAAAGTCGCCCGAGAAGACGGACTCGAAGTAGCTGGAATAGAGGAAGCGGCGGCTGCCGGAGATATCGTTCAAATCCTGATCCCGGACAACGTACAGCCCGAAGTCTATTATTCAAAAATAGAAGACCAGCTAGAACCGGGTGACGCGCTGTTTTTCTCTCACGGTTTCAATATCCATTTTAACCAGATAAAACCTCCCGAGGACGTCGATGTCGCAATGGTTGCTCCAAAAGGTCCCGGCAACCTTGTCAGGAGGGTATATACGGAAGGAGAAGGTGTGCCCGCACTTCTCGCGGTAGAGCAGGATTGTTCGGGGGAAGCAAAAGATATAGGTCTGGCGTATGCACATGGACTGGGCGCTACCCGGGCCGGAGTAATTCTAACCTCCTTCAAGGAAGAGACTGAAACCGATCTCTTTGGTGAACAGGCAGTACTTTGCGGGGGAGTTACCGAATTGATCAAATCAGGTTACGAGACACTCACGGACGCGGGATATCAGCCGGAGATCGCTTATTTCGAAGTTCTGAACGAACTAAAACTGATAGTCGACCTGATTTACGAAGGCGGGCTGACTGAAATGCGACGATCAATAAGCGACACGGCGGAGTACGGGGATCTAACACGGGGTAAGAGAGTAATCGGTGAAGAAAGCAAAAAGGCAATGGAGGAGTTGCTCGAGGAAGTCCAGTCCGGTGAGTTTGCCCGTGAATGGATCAATGAGAATAAAGCCAACAGGCCCAAGTTTAACCTGCTTCAGGAGATGGACGAGAACCATGAAATAGAAGAAGTCGGGCGGAGATTAAGGGAAATGATTACCAGGTAGGTAACGGCCATGGTAGATAGAGAAATAGAAATATTTGATACTACGTTGAGGGATGGTGAACAAACGCCCGGACTTGGTTTTTCCCTTGATGAAAAGCTCGAAATAGCAAAACAGCTCGATCGCCTGGGAGTTAGCGTGATTGAGGCCGGGTTTCCGGCAAGTTCGGAAGAGGAAAAGAACTCGGTTGCGGAGATAGCCGGCCAGGTTGACACTTCAGTCTGTGGTCTTGCTCGAATAAAGGGAAAGGATCTCGAGCCAGCATTTGCTTCTGGAGTAGATATCGTCCATCTATTTGCTTCAACCTCAAAAATTCAGATGGAGAAATCGATGAAGATGACAGAGGAAGAGGTGCTTCGGCAATCAGAGAAAACGGTAAGAGCCGTCAAAGAAGAGGACAAGAGATGTCTTTTTAGCCCGATGGATGCAACGCGAACGGACCCGGAATATCTTCTAGAAATAAGCAGAGCCGTTAAAGAAGCCGGAGCCGACATGATAAACCTGCCCGATACGGTCGGAGTAGGCTGGCCGGACGGAATCCAGGACATGGTGGAGAAAGTAAAAAACGCAGTAGACATTCCTCTCAGCGTGCACTGTCATAATGACTACGGTCTGGCGCTGGCGAATTCGCTGGCCGGAGTCAGGGCAGGAGCCGAACAGGTTCAGGCAACTGTAAATGGCCTTGGAGAGCGGGCGGGGAATGCATCTCTGGAAGAGACGGTGATGAATCTGGAGAGAATGGATTCGATCAATACGGGAATAAAGAAGGATGCTCTCTTCGAAACTTCGAAACTGGTCGAAAGGTTGAGTGGGGTTCAGTTGCCTCCGACAAAACCCGTTGTCGGGAGGAATGCATTTTCGCACGAAAGCGGAATTCACGCAGCGGGAATGGTCGAGGACGACAGTACTTTTGAACCCGAGTTACTCGACCCCGAAACGGTGGGTCACAGGAGAAGGTTTATAGTTGGAAAACACGCTGGTCGAAGCGGGCTGAAAAAGGTTCTCGGGGAGGCAGGACTGGAACCGAGCGAATCGGAAGTAAACCGTATACTTAAAAAGGTCAAATCGATTAGCAGTAACGGAAAGAAGCTTTCCGAGGCCGACCTCTACGCGATAGCGGAGACGGAGCTGGACAAGCCCAGCAGCAAACA
>JAIPHN010000049.1 GCA_021735185.1 Candidatus Bipolaricaulota bacterium | reverse complement strand
TCTCTACCTTTGGTCCTTTTATGATGGTTTCCCGGATCTCGGATTCCTCTATTGACTCCGGAACCGTCAGGGAAAGATCCCTCGATGAAGACGGAAACTTTGGTAGTTCTTCGTAACCTCCTTCAAACTCGGCGGTCTCGACGATCGGTGCGAAGTCAAATTCCCCCAGGTATGCCCGGTCAGGTAGATCGTAAGCTTCCGCCCTGTCCGGATGGATTTCACCAGCGAAACCGAGCAATTCTCCTTTTAAAAATAGTTCTGCCTTCCGGCCGGGGTGGAGAAACTCCGGCCCGTTGCTCTCGAGCTTCCAGGAGGAAATGGATAGACCGGCAAAGAAGTCCTCCAGAATCCCTTTTAAGTCCCAGAAATTATAACTTTCCCTGCCGTCCACACCTTCGTATCTTCTGCCCGACAGGAAAAGACCCAGTTTATTTGCCTCGTCCGGTTTCCCATCCCTGGAATAAAAAACCTTGCCTATTTCAAATAAGCTGATAGAATCTACTCCCTCTTTGGAGTTTTTCTCGGCATGTCGGAGAAGACTGGACCCAATATCGGGTCGGAGAGCGCTCCGTTTATCACCCATGGGGTTTTTGAGGTTTAAGATTTCTCCGTCCCCGTGAATTCTTTCCCCGAGAGAGAATCCCGGGCTAATCGTTTCGTAAAGCCCGAGGCCGGTAAGGAGTGTCTTTGCCCTGTCGATTACTCTTTCTTCTTTGGAGGAGAAGAGATTTACTTTTCCGGATTCCGGGGGCGTTTCCGGAATTTTGTCGTATCCGTGTATCCGCGCTACTTCCTCGACGAGATCAATTTCCCTGGCGAGGTCAACTCTCCTCGAGGGCGGGCTGGTCAGTAGTTCGTCCTCGTTCCGCTCCAATACTTCAATCCCGAGTCCGGTTAGTGTTCTCTCTATCTCGGACTCGTCGAGTTCTATTCCGATTAGCGACTCCGCTCTTTCCCGGCGAAGTTTGACTTTTTTCTGATCAGGCGGCGAGGGATAGTTATCGGCCAGATTGGAGCCCTTCTCGAAAGACCGTTCTTGCTGGAGCAGTTCGGTAACTCTATTAATAGCTTTTGCGGTTGCCTCCGGGTCCATGCCCTTCTCAAATCTTTTCGAGGCATCCGTTGTCATGCCCAGTGTCCCTGCGGACTTTCTTATTCTAGCTCTATCGAAGCAGGCACCCTCCAGCAAAACGTTTTCCGTCGCGGTTGTTACTTCGCTGGGTTGCCCTCCCATTATTCCCGCCAGGGCTATCGGGTTACCTCTGTCGGCTATAACGAGGTTATCTCCTGTTAATTCACGTGCTTCACCGTCCAGGGTCCTTAACCTTTCTCCCTCTCTTGCCAGCCTGATATTAATCTTATTTCCTTTGAACCGGTCCAGGTCAAACGGGTGCAGGGGATGGCCCAACTCGATCATCGTATAATTTGTCGCATCCACTACGTTGTTCTTAGGCCTGAGACCTATCTTGGCCAATCGATGCTGAATCCTGAGCGGCGAAGGTTCGATCTCCACGCTCTTCAATGATCTAGCCGTATACCTCGGGGTGTCATCCGGGTTCTCGATCTCTATTTCCACGTCAGTTTCGTAGTCTGGATCGTACGTGGGGTCTGGCGTCTTTAACTCCTTCCCGGTTAGAACTGAAAGCTCTCTTGCTATGCCGATAACGCTCAACAGGTCCGGCCTGTTAGAAGTGATCTCGAAACTCAGTACGTAGTCGTCGTATTCAAGCTCGTTCGTTAGATCGTCACCGATCGCGTGTCGGGATTCGTCCAGAATCCATATTCCGGTTGATTTTTCCTCCAGACCCAGCTCCTCTTTTGAACAGAGCATCCCTTCGGATTTTTCTCCTCGAAACTTCTTGCCCTCTATCCGTTGCCCATTCGGTAGCTTCCCGGGAGCGGCTATTACCGGGACCAGACACCCTTCGTAAAGGTTTTCCGCCGCGGTTATAACCGATAAGTTTTCCGATTCCGTCTCAACCTTGGCCAGAAAAAGGTTATCCGCTTCGGGATGGAGGGAAAGTTCGTTGACTTTTCCGGCGATTATCTCTGAAGGACTTTCCAGGTATGTAAATTCCTCGACTTCGGCTCCCGCCATTGTTAGACGCTCGGAAACCTCTTTTACTCCTTCTTCGCTTACGGTTAAATCCAGGAAATCTGCTAACCAGCGGTAAGATACTTCCATTTCTCCTCCTGCCCAAGTGAAAAATTTTAAGAAACTACCCAGCCATGTTAGAAAAATTAGACAACCAAAGTTTCCTGCATACTCTTACTTCCAGTTAATACAAGTAAGACAAGTAAGCCTTTTTGGCTTGAACCAGTACGGCCCAGGTGCCTACCTCTTCTATAAGCCGAGAAAAAAATTGAAGTAAGGCCTACCTTTATCCTGACCATGATAAGCATAGCCAACCGTTAAATCAAAGGGGAATAGGCCACCCAGAGTCTTGCCCCCGAGCGATACCTCGATCCCGCCTTCGTACTTGAAGTCCCCCGGGCCCATCTCGTCGAGGGAATCCCAGGTATCTCCAGCTGATAAGTACAGATTCTGCCTAACATCGTTTATCAGAGCGAGGTTGCCGAGATAATACCTTTCGTTACTCGAAATCGGAAAACCGAGAGCAATTTTCGAGTAGAACTTGTAGTTTCCCGGAAATGTACGTTTATGCCAGCCGACCCTCCCGGAGGTATCTGTCTTCCATTCTCCGTAACTCTTTAGCTCTGATAGCTCGAATTTCATCAATTGCGGTAGCTCTCCCGGGCTTAAACCCACGGAGGCCGTGTAGTTCAAGTAAGTGCCGGGTAGGACCCTCTGAGATTCTTTTGCACCGAGACTCAGCCTGCTTTCCCCTTTAAAGCTGACCGTAGATCCGATGTCGAGGCTCCAGTTATCGGACACACTTCGGGAAAGATTAAGCTGAGAACTAAGCAAGTTGTAAGTTCGACCTTCCTCCCCCGTTACCCTGTCCAGGCGGAGGTCGAGAGACCTGTTTTGCAGCCAGTATTGACTGGCGGAACCAATTTCGGGGTTGGTCCATAAATCAAGGCTCGCTCCGAGCCACCCATTGACGTTTACGCTGGACAGGTTTTCGCCCTTTATCATTGCACCGCCTGAAAACGAAAGATTTCTATTCAGTTTTAGCCTTCCCTGGGCGAAGCCGGGACCGATCGACCAGAGAATCCTGTTTGGAGTTCTTCCGGTAACCGTTCCCGCTCCAACCATGAGAAAGTGAGCATCCAGCGGAAGGCGGTTTTCCCCGAGAGAAATTTCAACTTTCCGCGGGAAGTGGTTGTTCAAGCGGTTTTTGTCCATGACGTAATTTTTCGGGTCCACCGTAACCCTTTTGACTCTTTCCGGTGTTTCCAGTTTGATTGTCTTTTTATCCCCTTTCAGGACTACGGTGCGAGTTATCTTTTCATCGTTTTCCAGCGAAACCTGCAGTTCGACCGGAGCCGGTAGGGAGCCCGATTTAGTTATCCTTATCTCGTTCGAGTAGTTTCCCGAATCGAGCTTTTCTCTCGTCAGGCCAGACACCCCGTAGTCAATATAACCGGGCGTCTTGAGCCAATCCTGGAAGAAATCCTCGGGAATTTCCTTACCGGAGATTTCTTTGACCTTTTCCGCCAGCAGCTCTACATCAACTATACTTTCGTCGTAATTTTCGTATATTTCCCTGATGAATTCGTCCATGGAAGCGTTCCCGATTATCCCTTCCAGGGTCCGTAAAACCATGTAGCCTTTCTTGTATATCCTTGTCTGAGTCGCGTTTGCGTATTTGACGTCCTGTCTCGGTTTGACTATCGCTTCGTCGAAACCCTTCTGGAAATTGACGATGTAGGGTAGTTCAAACATATGGCTTCGGAGGTTGATGTAACCCAGCTGGGATTCGATAAAGCTCCTGATCAGGCCTTTTTCCTCGAACTGGAAGAGGTTTGGTTTGTATTCAGGATATTTGTGGTGAAAATAATTCAGGGAAAGGTATTCGGCAAAGGCCTCGCTAATCCAGTTCTGAGTGTGTAAATCCGCTCCAACGCCGATACCGAACCACTGGTGGGCGATCTCGTGCGCTATCAAGTATTCCGATAACCTGTTTGTAATATTCGAAAGAGCGAGCTGACTTTCTCCAAAAAAAGAATCCCCCAGGACGATTATTCCATCCGCGGCCATACCGAAATATCCGGATACCTGTCCCTGAGCGAAGGTCAGCTTATTCCGCTCGTATTTCCCGAACCTCTTTGAGTAAAAGGTTAAGATTTCGTTTGCGTAAGAGGCCAGAACCCGCGCTCTTTCCTCGTAGCCCGGGCGATGTAGAACTTCCACGGTAAATTTTCTAAATTCCTCGCGATACTTTTCGTACCTGGCACTCGCCACCAGGGGGAAGGACCTCGCCTCTTTTAATTCGAGTTCCAGTAACTTCCTTTCCTTATCTTCTTTGGCGTCACTTTTAACCTCGGTTGCGTTGACTTTATTCCCTCCGACGACGAAGTTTTCGGGCACGGTTAGCTGAACTTCGTAATTCGCGGTTTTCAATATCCTTTGACTGTATACTTTTCTGTCGTATCCTCTCCACCACTCCGAAGGGGCGAGCACGGGGTACCAGCCAAACCTCCAGCTATAGACTCCCTGGAAATATTCCATGTCGCCCTCTTTTTTTCTGGGAAATTTTGTCGAGAAATCGACTACGATCGAGCGCTTCTCCCCCGGTTCGATCGGTTTGCTCAATTTAACTCTGAGGACCGTATTATCCAGGGAGTAAGTCTGAGACGTGGGCGGTAAACTCTCCGATTCATAGTTCAACTTATTACCGTTCGAGCCGGTGATTCCCCTCACTTTTGTCCAGCCAGGATTGAACCCGGAAGGATAAGTACTGTCGAGATTTATCTTGCTTAAATAGGGGTTGGGCTCTCTGTACAAATTCGCGCGCAGGATCAGTACGACTTCGGAAGTCGACTCCGATAGGTCATTGGTGAATTCAATCCTCTCCTTACCCCGGATAGTCCTGTTTGTATCGTATAATTCCGCCTGAATACTGTATTGCGTATTGCCGGCCAGTACCGTCCCGCCGTATCCCAGGATAAGAGTTAAAATCAAAGCCCCCAGCAACGGCTTTTTGATATTTTTTATCATCGGTAATTTAATGACATCCTCTGTTCATGATGAAGAACGCACCTCGTTACGAAATTGAACTGATTATGATTGGCTTGATTCCAATTATAGATTGAAGAATCACTGATTGCAACGAAGTCAAAGAGCCAACCCATCTCAGCCCCTGATTCGTAGAAATACATCTGAAGATCGCCGGAGAAACTCGGTCTTTCCACGCGGACTTCGATGAATACGCAATTCGTTGAAAGATGGAGCCAGCTTATGTATCCTTTGCCAAATCGGGAATGGTGTATATGGATTTAAATATTGACCAGATGAAAGAGCTTATCGACCTTTTCGAGACATCCGATCTAACGGAGATAAGCGTTAGTCAGAACGATTATCAAGTTACTCTGAAGAAGGATTCCGGATCGCGCTCCAGGTTAAGCGGGAGCAGTTCTGCTCCGGGGGACGAGGTAAGGGAAAGAGAGATCCAGGGGTCGGGCCCGGAGGAAACGACTGAGTCCCGTCCCGGTAAGGAAGGGCCCCTGGAGGAGTCAGTAAAAGAGGAAAACGTGATTACTTCTCCGATAGTCGGGACGTTTTACAGAAGTCCTTCACCGGAAGAGCCCTCTTACATAGAAGTAGGGGATAGGGTGGAGGAAGGTGATACCGTCTGTATCATTGAAGCGATGAAAGTGATGAACGAGGTCAAGGCTGAACGGGGTGGGGAAGTAATAGAGATCTGTGTAGAGGATGGAGACCCCGTCGAATACGGCCAGAATCTATTTAAACTAGCCCCAACGGAGAAAGGTAGCTGAATTGGAAAAGTTATTAGTCGCTAACAGGGGCGAAATTGCCCTCCGGATAATCGAGGCAGCGCGGGAACTCGGACTGAGCACGGTTGCCGTATACTCTGAACCCGATAAAACCCAGCTTCACGTGCAACTCGCGGATGAAGCTTACTGTATTGGTCCAAAAGAACCCGAGGAAAGCTACTTGAACTTACCTACGATAATCGGGGCGGCTGATATTAGCGGTGCCGATGCAATTCACCCGGGTTACGGTTTTCTCTCGGAGAACTCCCATTTTGCCGAAGTCTGTGAGGGGCACGATATAAAGTTCATCGGTCCTTCTTCCTCCGTCCTGGAACTTGCCGGTAACAAGCTCGAATCAAAAAAAATAGCCCAAAAAGCCGGAGTGAACGTTCTCCCCGGGACGGACGGAGCAATTACCGGCGTAAAGGAATTGAAGGAGGAAGCTGAAAGACTCGAGTACCCGTTGATTTTAAAGGCCGCTTTTGGCGGCGGAGGGCGAGGAATGAGGCTGGTTCACGACGAAGAGGAACTGGTTAATGGTTTTAAATCCAGCACGAAAGAGGCCGAAATATCCTTCGGAAATGGTGACATCTATCTCGAAAAGTATCTCCAGCAGCCAAAACACGTCGAGGTTCAGGTCGTAGCTGACGAGCACGAAAATTATGCTCACGTCGGCGAGCGCGAATGTTCTACCCAGCGCCGACACCAGAAAGTGATAGAAGAGGCTCCGGCACCCGGGATCTCGGATACCACAAGAGATGAGCTCAGAGAAGCCGCTATCCGGATAGCCAGCGAGTACGGTTACAATAGCCTTGGTACTGTAGAGTTTCTCGTCGACCGGGATGAAAATTTTTACTTTATGGAACTTAACGCAAGAATTCAGGTAGAGCACCCCGTTTCAGAAGAGATATCCGGTGTAAATCTGGTTAAGGACCAGATAAGGCTGGCGGAAGGTGAGACGCTCGAACCGGAGAGTTACGCCAACTTAAAAGGTCATGCCATAGAATTTAGAATCAACGCAGAGGACCCGGAGAGGGAATTTTTGCCTTCTTCCGGTCGGATTACGCTGAAACAGATACCGGGAGGTCACGGCGTAAGGTTCGATACCTGGATCTACGACGGGGCGGAGATGACACCGCACTACGATTCACTTATCGGGAAGCTGATAATTACTGCCGATAGACGTTACGACGCCATAACAAAAGCCGTATCGGCGCTGAGACGATTTGAGATCGAGGGGATAAAGACAAATGTAGGATTACACCTGGATCTGATTCGCCAGAAAGAATTCAGAACGGGTGATTATTCTATCACTTTCCTTGAAGAATTTATGGAAAGGTCGGGAGGGGAACGGGTATAGGAACTAGGTAAGAAATTTTCTCCTCAGTTTGTTAACACCTCGTCGTTACTGCTAAAATATTGACACCTTGACGTTGTTAAAAAATAAGACTTTATGTTATTTGGAGGAGGTTGCCCATGGACGTATCTGAAGCAATATACAACCGCAGGAGCGTCAGGAAGTTTGAGGACAGACAGGTGCCTCGCGAGGACCTCGAACAGCTAATCAATTACGCAAGACTGGCCCCCAGCGGAATGAACAAACAGCCGCTTGAGTTTGTCGCGGTTGACGACCCGAAGACGGAGCGCGAATTGTTCGACTACACCAGCTGGGCCGGAGCCGTGGATTGGTCACCCGCCCCGGACGAGCGACCTCGGGCTTACATAGCGATTTTGATCAACCCTGAAGTCGACCCGGCGACCGAGGAACACGATGCAGGACTGGCTTCCGCAAATATATGTCTCGGAGCAGTAGAAAAAGGACTGGGGTCCTGTATTCTCGGAGCACTTGAGCGAGAACCGATAAAAGACTTGCTCGATATCCCCGATCATCTGGTGCTGGATCTTGTTATTGGGCTCGGTTACCCGGACCAGGAAATCGAAGTCGAGAGCGAAAGCGACCGGATCGATTACTGGTGGGACGATGACGGGACCTTTCACGTCCCGAAAAAACCCGTTAAAAAGATCATGCACCTTAACGGCTGGAGTAACTAACGGCGCGGAATCTACCGTACAGCCTCCGGGAAAGGTCTTGGAAGCGATGTTTTCAGCATAGGGTTCCAGGAAGCGTGGTTACGAAGCGTAAAGTTATTTTTCATTATAATACCTGCAAAGTCCTTGAGAGCGAATAGTGAAAAAGATAGTATTAAACTCAAGTTATTCTTAGACTTTTTCACTATTTAAATTGAATAAGAAAAACTTGTCCATCCGATAACGATTATTTTTTAGTATATGGAGGTGGTTACGAGGACTGAGTTCAGGTAATTTTGACTCACTACCGGTATCCTGGAGGAATTTTATCTAATTAGACCTCGGGGTAGTTTGTAAAGCGATAAATCAAAAATTGTTAAAAATTTGAGGGGATAAAATGAAGTCTTTAAACGCAAAAGCGTCCGTTGTAATCATATTTGCGATGATATTTCTCGTTGGTGCCGTGTTTGTCCCACAGGCGGCCTCGGATAAGGATAAGATAGTGGTTGGGGTATCCTCGCCGCCCGAGACGATGAACCCGCACGGTGATGACTCCGACGCAAACCTCGGTGTAATGGCCGATATTTACGAAGGTCTGGTAAAAAGAGTCGGGGCGGAAGGAGAGATAAAGCCGGCCCTGGCGACGAAATGGGAGAAGGTGAGCCCGAAGAAATGGCGTTTCTGGCTGCGGGAAGGAGTTACCTTTCATAACGGCAACGAATTCACCTGGGAAGATGTCAAGTTCACGTTCGAGCACCTGGCTGATACCGAGGTTTCCGATTTCACGTCCTTCGGCAAGGCGATCGAATCGATAGAAACCGTCGACGGAGATCCCTGGGTAATCGACATCACGACGACAAGGCCGATTCCGTACTTCCTCTCGAACATGCATCAGATCTTCGTCCTGGATAAAGAATCGACGGAAAGCAGAACCCCCGGTGAAGTCGCTGCTAAAGGTATCGGAACCGGGCCGTATAAGTTCGTTGACTGGCAGGAAGGCTCCTTTCTCAAACTGGAGGCATACGAAAACTACTGGGGAGAAGTTCCTCCAATCAAAACGGCGATGCTGAAGCCGATTGTCGAATCTTCGACCAGATTAGCTGCTCTACTCACCGGTAAGATAGATATCATGTTCGGCGTTCCGGTTCAGCTATATCAATCGATCAAGACAAACCCGAAACTGGAAACCATTACCAGGCCGAGCAGGAGATCGATTTTCCTCGGGATTAACAACTCAGAGGACCTGCCTACGAGTAGCCTCAAGGTTAGAAAGGCCATGTACATGGCGATAAACGAACAGGAGATCATCAGTACACTGATGCGCGGACATGCGAAACCGGCCGCACAGATACCGGATCCCCCGACGTTTGGATACAATCCTGATCTGAAGAGGATGGACTACAACCCGGAGAAAGCGAAGGAACTGTTAAAAGAAGCAGGTTACGAAGACGGGTTTTCCATCACGCTCTGGTGTACTACTGACCGCTACATCCAGGACGAACAGATCGGTCAGGCTGTAGTAAAATACCTGCAGAAAGTCGGGATAGACGCCGAATTACACGCGATCCCGAAAGCCATGTACTGGGGCAAGCTCAAGGACAAAGAACCCAATTTTTACATGCTTGGCTGGTTCGACGGCGCGTTCTCGTTCACGAGGTCAGCCCTGAAGTTGCTTCACACACCCAACGCGGATAAGGGCTACGGTGTCTGGAACGGTGCCGGGTTCAGCTATCCGGAAGTCGACGCGCTGCTCGAGAAGAGCATCGACATGTCGGACGAGGATA
>JAIPHN010000048.1 GCA_021735185.1 Candidatus Bipolaricaulota bacterium | reverse complement strand
CCTGATTATCGGCCAGAGCGAGAAAGTTCCCAGCACGGCAAGTGTCGGTAAAAGATACACATAAGCCCAGAAAGTTTCCTTCCAGAAACTCAACTTCTTCAGTTTACGACCCTCGTACCCGATAAGACCGCTAAATTTATTTAAAAGTTTGCTCATACCTTATACCCAGTACCTCTCAACTGATACGTACGTCCTGCCAGGCTGACCGAATAACTTCGAGAGACCGACTCAGGTGTTCCGGCTTGAACTGCTCCAAAACTATCGGGCCGCTGTAGCTTCTATCCTGCAGAACTTCTAAAAGCCCGACCAGGTTTAAATTCTCGGAATCCGGCTCGAGCTGCTGGTGATCGTTACCCTCTATCACATCGTGAAGGTGGAGGTTTATAATCGAACCGGAATTCTCATAGTGGTGCAATACTGGATCTTCGCCCCTTTTTACCAGGTGCCCGACGTCCAAACATCTCTTGAAACCTTCCGTATCCAAAAATCCCTGAAGCCTCTGCATGTCGGTGAATAAATTCTCCACGGCAATTTTTCCCGGGTCGAGATATCCTTTAAGCTCCCCCAGAGATTCTTTTGCTTCCTCCAGCTGATCTTCAAACTGTTTTACCTCAAACAGATGAGTCAGGGGAGAACCTCCAGGGTAATAAACCGGACTGACGTGCAGGGTATACAGCAGAGGCTCGAGTCTTTCCGCTTTTTCGTAAGTCTCGGCAACCACATCGACTGACGCTTTCCTGAGATGAGGATTTGTCGTCGCCAGCCGAATACTGAGAGGGAGATGCACGGAATAATCCAGCCCCTTCTTCTCCTTCAGTTCGTTCAGTTTACTTATTTTTTCTTCCCCGAGTGGCAGGTTTCTCGGATATTCCAGAGTCAGCTCCACCAGATCGAACTCGTCCGCCGTCCGCCTCACGTTCTCAACCAGGTTCAGATTGGGATAAGTTAACGACGTCGCTCCCAGGCTAAAGGGAAAGTCCTCCATCAAAATAACCTCCAATCGAAATGGCGGGAGTCAAAAAACTCCCGCCATCCAGTAAATTAACTCGCGACTTCTTTCTTGAACTTCTCCGCTCCTTCTTCCAGCAATTCCGCGGGTTCGCCCTTTCCCAGCATGGTTTTCTCAAGTACGCTGCCGAATATGTTCCTAACGGAGTACCAGTCAGGATGATGGGGGTAAACGAAGCCCTCCTTCATCATCTGGGTTGATGCCTTTCTCTTGGGATTCTCCTCCAGGAAGGACTGCCAGTCGTCGGAATTAAGAGCACTTAACGTAACTGGAATATATCCGGTTTTCTGAGCCCAGTAGATTGTCCATTTGTCCTTCGTTAGAAATTGAACGTATTCCAGGCCGGCTTCGATTTGTTTCTCGCTGTTGCCTACTTTAAATACTCCAACGTTGGTTCCCTGGATCATCGAGTCGCCGTTCGCGGAGCCGTGAGGCAGTGGTGCCGCGTCCCAACCATGGTTCCCTTCACTTGCCGAAGCCACGTACGGCGCACCGGCGGATGAACCTATATACATGGCGACCTTTCCTGAACCAAATGGACCGCTCAAGTAATCCGTCTGGTAGAGACTGTGTTCCCTGAGGTCGGACATAAAGTTCAGCGCCTGGACTCCATATTCCGAGTCAATCAATAACTCGGATTTATCATCACTCAGGAACCTCCCTCCAGCCTGGTGGTGGAATAGCGAAAACAGCTCCGGCGTCGGTCGGAGCCCGAAGCCGTATTGATCCATTTTACCGTCACCGTCCTTATCGACCGTCAACTCCTTCGCCGTGGCCAGAAGTTCGTCCCACGTATCGGGAGGTTCGTCAATTAAATCCGTATTGTAAAACAGAACCATGGCGCTCTTATTGAACGGCAACGTATACATCTTCCCGTAAAACGTGCAGGAATCGACCAGGGCATCTGGTAAATTATCCACGGTCTCCTGACTAACCACGTCGTCCAGGCCTTTCATTATCCCGGCATTGACGTATTGGATCGTCCAGTCTTCGTACTGTTGAGCAGCAGTAGGAAGCTTTCCTGCGGCTGCCGAAGTAGTTAACTTTTGACTTAACTCCCCATAACCTCCTTGATCAACCAGCTTTACTTTTATATCCGGGTGAGCCTCTTCAAACTGGGCCGTAATATGTTCCAGAGCCTCCTTATGTTCCCTGTGCATGGCGTGCCAGAAAGTTATTTCGGTCTGGCCAGCCGCAAACAGGCTAAGACTAACCACGAGACTTAGGGCAACTAGGGTTACTACAAATTTTTTTGGCATTACTGCACCTCCGTTGGGTAAGTTGGGTTCGCTTCACACCAACCATCACAAGTCAAATAGCTCAAATCGTGAGCGCACCACCCCCCTTTTTCTCTATTTGATTCCACTGCGAGCAACTCCCTGAATGAATTGTTTTTGAGCAAAGAAGAATATAATCAAGATCGGCATAACTGCCATGGTTGATGCCGCCATTAGTTCGGCAAAATGAGTGCCCGCTTCCGACCGAAAGACCGCCAAACCCACCGGAATCGTTCTCATGCCTGGTTGATTGGTCATAATTAAAACCCAGAGGAAGGCGTTCCAGCTTCCGACGAACTTGAACAGGGCTACGGTAATTATTCCCGGCTTGGATAGCGGGACGACCACCTTCCAGAGAAACCTGAACCTGCTGCAGCCGTCCAGCTGGGCCGCGTCCCAGAGTTCGTCCGGTATGGTCTTGAAGTATTGTCGGAGAAGAAAAATCCCGAATATCGAGGCAATCCAGGGGATTATCAATATCTGGTAAGTATCGGTCCAGCCGATTTTGCTGGCCAGCATGAAGTTGGGAATTAGCCGAAGCTGACCCGGGAACATCATAAGTCCCAGCAAGCTCAAGAAAAGGACCCGCTTGCCAAAAAAGTCCATCTTGGCGAAGGCGTAAGCGGCAAAGATGGTTGTCACCACCTCGCCAATCGTGGTCATTACCGAGACGAAAAAGGAGTTTACGAAATACCTGTTGAACGGCGCGGCGTTCCAGGCCTTCAGGTAATTCTGCCAGTGGAATTCGCTTGGTACCCACTTTGGCGGGACTACGTTAACCTCGCCGGGTGGTTTAAACGAAGTAGTGACCATCCAGTAAAACGGTAGGAGGACTATCACTACGAGCGCCAGCAAGACTACGTAAGTAACTATCTTAAATAGTGCCTTGCGAAGATTCATTGAGTGCGGTTTTCAGAACCATAAAGCTCTCTCTCCAGCCCCTGCCAGTCTTCAACTATCTTTACTCCCGAAACCGAATTCTGTAGCTCCTGAATTGAGAACAGGCCAAGCCAATCCAGCAAAAACGGCCTTATTCCAGCTCGATTATATACTAAAGCATCGTCAGGGTGATCACCAATACCAATTACCTCTCCCGCCCGGGACTTTCCCGAAAATTCGTCCCGTAACCTGGCCAGTTTAAACTTCCTGTCCTCCATTTTTCTCCTTGGTTTCATTAAAAGCTTTACCCCCGACCGATCCGGTGAGGGGAATCCGTGCCCCTCGAGCCAGGACTCGGTACCGGATCTCATCGAATCACCCTCTTCGTCGTGCCTTCCAGTCAGGTAAACTATTTCCACCGCTTCATTCTTAATCTTCCGGAGAAACTCGGCGGCTCCCGGAGCTGGGCGATCCAGGTAAAGAAACCTATTCGAAAGAAAGAGACTCCAGAACGCTTCTTCTTCCTCCGCGTCGAGATAATCTCCAAAACCTCCGTATCGATCTGCCGTTTCTTCATAGACCTTTCCTCTATCGATTGCTTCCAAAGAGCGGCGGAGCCTGTCTCTTGTATCGGCTATCGTGTTGTCAATATCCGTGACAAAAACGTTCATGTTTTGTGGGACACCCTCAAGCCAGAGTATGGCCTATTAGTTTATCGAAGTAAATTAGCAAGTTCAAACAACTTTCTCAAGGAAAACTCCTTCCCTCTGGAACGGGTACGGACGTTCCGGAATTCCGGGCACCACAACCGTCACGAAGATTGCACGAAAGAAGCAGACCCTATATCCTATCTAGAGAAGTTTAACGTCCGAAAAATACTTTCAGGAGGGGTTAAATTGAAAAAAGTTATAATAATGGGCGCCGCCGGAAGGGACTTTCATAACTTTAACACTTACTTCCGTGAAAAGGAAGAAGTACGGGTAGTCGCCTTCACGGCAGCACAGATACCCGATATAACGGGAAGAGAATATCCGCCGGAACTGGCGGGCGATTTATACCCGGAAGGGATCCCGATCGAAGCCGAAGAGGACCTGCCCGAACTGATAAAAGCCGAGGACGTGGACGAGGTCGTTTTCTCCTACAGTGACGTACCACACCAGTACGTGATGGAGAGAGCTTCCCTGGTAAACGCCTCGGGGGCCGATTTCAAGCTGCTCAGCCCGCAACATACGACCTTAAAATCGTCCAAACCGTTAATATCGATAACCGCAGTTAGAACAGGATCAGGCAAGAGTCAGACCACCAGGCGAGTTACCGATATTCTAAGAGGGGTGGGGAAACAGGTAGCCGTCATCCGACATCCGATGCCCTACGGAGACCTGGTCGCTCAAAAAGCCCAGCGCTTCGAGACTTACGACGACATGGACAAACACGACTGCACAATAGAGGAAAGGGAGGAATACGAACCTCACATCGACCGGGGTAACCTAGTCTTCGCCGGGGTGGATTACGAGGAAATTCTTAGCCAGGCCGAGCAGGAAGCCGACGTCATAGTCTGGGACGGGGGTAACAACGACTTCTCGTTTTACGAGTCGGACTTCAGTATAGTAATGGCCGATCCGCTGCGAGCGGGGCACGAAATGACTTACTACCCGGGGAACGTAAGCATAAGAATGGCGGACCTGGTAGTCATCAATAAAGTTGAGACGGCCACTCCAGATAAGGTAAACGAAGTTCGAAAGAACGTAAGGAAACTAAATCCGGACGCGGAAATAATTGAAGCATGTTCTCCTATAACCGTCGAGGATCCGTCTATTATCTCCGACAACCGGGTACTTGTGATCGAGGACGGTCCTACCGTCACTCACGGAGAAATGGACCTGGGAGCGGGCACCCTGGCTGCGAAAAAGTACGGTGCCGGAGAGCTAATCGATCCAGAACCGCACGCAGTGGGATCTCTGAAGGAGACTTTCAAAACCTATCCCCATATTCCTAAACTGCTTCCGGCAATGGGGTACGGAAAGGAACAAATAGAGGACTTAAATGCAACGATTAAAAATTGCTCGCCGGATGCGGTGGTAATAGGTACGCCAATTGATCTTCGACGGTTAATTGACTTCGAAGTACCCACCACCAGAGTAACGTACGAACTACAGGAGATTGGTTCTCCCACTCTAGCAGACGTATTATCCAATTTGGAGGTTTTATAAAGCTAATGGAAGGACAAAACTTAAACGTCGTAAGACATCCGTTAATTCAAAATAAACTGACTTATCTTCGAAACAAAAATACGGACAACCAGGACTTCCGATTAATACTGGAAGAACTTACGACCCTGATGGTATACGAAATTACAAGGAATTACCCGCTCGCGGAGACGGAGGTCGAGACTCCTCTGGAAAAGACTACCTCCAAGACGCTCGACACAAAGGTAGCTTTAGTGCCGATTCTCCGGGCAGGCGTTGGCATGCTGGAAGGCGTGTTAAACCTATTACCAAAGGCAAAAGTCGGCCATATCGGTCTTTACAGGGATCACGAGACGCTGGAGCCGGTGGAGTACTATAAGAAACTTCCCCAGCCTCTCAACGAATTTCAGATAATCGTCGTCGACCCAATGCTGGCAACCGGAGGGACGGCAAAAGCAGGCGTCGAACTGGTCAAAGAAGAAGGGGGAGAAAACGTTCAGTTCCTATGCCTGGTCGCCGCACCGGAAGGGGTAGAAAATTTCTCGGCAAAACACCCCAACGTTCCCGTATATACGGCAGCAGTTGACGACAGGTTAGACAGTGAAGGATACATCCATCCCGGCCTGGGAGACGCGGGAGATAGGTTATTCGGTACCTAACAGGTTGACTAGCCCCCCGGGATACGCCTACCCTGCTTAACTGGCAACTGATTTAACCTTAAATCTTAGCAGTAGAGGTAATACCGGCAGCCAGGTAAGCAGGGTAGGTTAGATAAGGGCCAGGTAACTAAGTACCGAAGCAGACAGAAGCTGAGATTAAATAAGCAAGCTCCGTTTACCCGTCAATCCTATTCGTTACCGTATTTGTTATAATGTACCACGTCATCGAACTTGGCTCTTGTCTCTTCTCTTTCCTGATCGGGATGACCGAGTGGAAGCAGATAGGTTAACCGAACGTCATCCGGAAGACCCAGCATCTTCTTCGCTTCTGCCTCTACCGAATCTTTCTTGTTTTCCAGATCATATACGTCGAGCCAGTAAGCTCCCAGTCCGAGGCTGTGAGCAGCCAGGGCCATATTATGAGCGGCGACTGCCCCTTCCTCGATAAAGTGACTCGTTCCACAACCGGTAATAGCAATAGCGACGGTGACCGGAGCGTTCTTAATCCCGGCCGTGTAAATCGTGACCCGTTTGGTCAACTCATACAGGTTCCGTTTGAGCTCAGGGTCCTCGACAACAACGAACTGCCAGGGTTCGCAATCACCGAAACTTTCCGACCAGTAACCCGCCTGGAGTACGGCATTCAGCTTTTCTTCTTCCACGGGTTCATCCTTGAACTTGAATACCATCTTGCGCTCTCTAATTGTCTTTAGTAACTCGTTATCTAACATCGGTCCCTCCTCCAGTTGTTGTGAATTTCTCCTCAGAGTCACTCCATACCGGTAATATTGTACGGATAACAGCCGAGACCACAACGAAAGTACCGATCCTGTGCCCGAACCCAATCATTCTTCAATAACTCTGTCAACCCGTCCCTCACTCAGCTGATAAACCTTCGAGGATAAGACTCTCAGGAAATTAGCATTCTGACCCGCGATCAGGGCAGAACGATTTCGAGATAAATTATCTTCAAGGACCCGGTGCAACCTCTTCTCCACTTCCGGCATCAACCCCTCAGTCGGCTCGTCCAGAAGCAGTAACTCGGGGCTCGGGATCAGCAGGCGAGCGATCGCCACCATGGCCTGCTCGCCCCCCGATAAGTCTCCCGCTTTTTGATTAAACCGCCCTTTCAGCACGGGAAATAGATCGAGGACCTCATCTTTAACCCGGGCTACTCCACCTCGTTCAGTTACAAGCCTCAGGTTCTCTTCCACGGTAAGTTGATTGAAAATCCTCTTTTCCTGAGGCAAATATCCTATCCCTCTGGCCGCCCTGTCGTGCGGTTCGAGACTACTTAAATCGTCGCCCCTGAATATTACTTTTCCCCTTGTCTCGACCAATCCGATAATTCCTTTCAGAGTGGAGGTTTTACCCACACCGTTTCTTCCGGTCAATCCGAGGGCCTCACCGCGGGCAAGTGAAAAAGACAGGTTTTTTATAGCCTTAAAATTGCCGTACCTAACCTCAAAATCCCTTAACTCAAGCATTTTACACTAAATCCTCTTTCCGATCGTCGAAATGCCGGTGATCCGCAAGGTAATTCTGAACAACACCTTCGTGCTTTACCCGTTCCGGAGAACCCTCTACTATTAGCTCACCCGCCCGGAGGAAACCGACTTCGTCAGGGAAGTCAAGCAAGATTTCCCTGTCGTGTTCGGTAAAGATCAACCCATCCAATCCGAACTCGCCCCTCGAGTCGGGCGATGACATTTTTCTTAGGAGTTCCAGTATCTTCTCTGATGCGTCCCGATCCACTCCTGCGGTCGGCTCATCGGCCAGAAGCAATCTGGGTTTACCGGCTAGGGCCATAGCCACGTCCAGGAGCCTTTTATCACCGAAAGGTAACTCCACCGCGGTCGTCCCAGCCCTTTCCCTGAGACCAACTAGCTCCAACAACGCCCTAACAATAGACTCGTCCTCGGCTCTACTTAAAAACAGACTCGTCTGGGCTGCTCCCCTAACGTTTTCCTCGACAGTAAGAGACGGGAAGCAACTGGGACGCTGGGGCATATAAGAAACTCCCCGATTGCTGATCCTATCCACAGGGAGGTTTGTCACCGGGTGACCGGCAAAAAACACCGAACCCGAAGAGGCTCTGATTTCTCCGGCAATTAATTTCAACAGGGTACTCTTTCCTGCCCCGTTGGGCCCCATTACACCTTTAACCTGACCGGACCGGAGGGAAAAATCCACCCCATTCAGCGCCGGGAATCCGGCGTACCGCTTACCAAGGCCCCGGACCTCCAGCAAAGTATCATTCATCTGAGCCACCAAAGTTCCTGACCGCCCCTTTCAGGAGACCAAATAACCCCCCGGGGAAGACAATCACCGCTAAGATCAGAAGTACCCCCACTATGACCGGATAGATATTTCCCATTATAGCCGACAGTGTTTCGCGAACGAAGGTCAACAGAGCAGCTCCGACAAACGGACCAACCACTGTCCCTGCCCCACCAAGGATAGTCCAGACTACAGCGTCGGCCGAACGGGTCCAGTGAAAGAAGCCAGCGGAAGCAAAGCCGGTAGTATAGGCATAAAGACCTCCAGCCAGACCGGCTAACCCTCCACCAATCGCAAAGGCAGTTACTTTGTACCTCCCTACCGAATAACCCAGCAAACCGGCCCGCCTTTCATTGTCCCTAATCATCTTGAATACGAGCCCCAGAGGAGAATTGACAAGTACCGTAGCGAAGATGATAACTGACAGGCTGATTCCGAGTACCAGATAATAGTTCTCCGCCAACCCGGAAAATCCAGTCGGCACAATCATCCCGTCGGACCCTCCCGTCAGCCAGCGGTTGTCCAGTGCAAGCAAGTAAAATAGTATGGATCCAACGAGGGTAATTAGAAAGAACTTCGCCCCCCTGACACGGACTACCGCGCTACCAACCAGTAGACCAAAAATCCCGGCGACAAAAACCGCTAACAACAGGGAAACTCCCAACCCCAGTCCGCCTTTAAAAGAGTACAATATCGTATAAGCCCCAACGCCAAAGAATACGGACTGGCCAAAGCTCAGCATCCCTCCGTAACCAAAGATCAAGTCGAACGAAAGGGCATAGACTCCAAGGATCAGGGCTTCCGTAACGAGAACTACGTGAAACCTCCCTACGAAGAAAGGCAAAACCCCCAGGCCCGCAAGTATCAATATCATAATAGCAATAAACTTACGAACGTCCCGGCTAGTTTTTGTTTTCATTGGCGGGTCTCCGCCCTAAGACGTTCGGATTGACCAGGATTACCAGAAGTGCGAAGAAAAAAGTCAAAATCAACCCCTTCGTAGAGTCCAGAAAAACGGAGGCCAGGCCGCGGAATACCGCAAAAGAAATTGCAACAATCACCGAACGCCAAACTTTACCCAGACCTCCAACTATCACTATAAGAAAAACGATAGCAAAAACCCTCAGGCCCATCCCCGGAGTCAGCGAAACCAGAGGTGCAATCAGAGCACCGCTAACGCCGGCAAGCGCACCACCCAGGCCGAATCCAAGAAGGAAAAGGGTAAAAACCGGTATCCCGATCGCACTGCTCAATTCAGAATCTTCCCTGGCGGCCCTGAGACTCAATCCAAACTTCGTTCTTTCCACAAGGAACCAGAGGCAGAATAAAACCAGACCGGATACAATCGCCACGAAGATCCTGTAAAAGGAGTATCCCGTACCAAAAAGAGAAAAAGACGAATCGAGGGGAAGCGGAACCCGGCGAGGCGTGCCTCCCCAGAGTACGAGGGCGGAACCCTGGAGTACGAGGGTCACCCCAAAGGTCCCCAGGACCGATAAAATGGGGTTTTTGCGGATGGGTTTAAGAAGTAATCCGATCAATACACCCAATAGCCCAACGGCCAGGGGAGAAACAATTAAGGAAAGCCAAAAAGACCCCAGGGACGCGAAACAGATCCAGGCCAGATAAGCTCCTACCATATAGAGCGACCCGTGGGCGACGTTTACCGTACCCATCAGGCCAAACACTACGTTCAGCCCAGAGCTC
>JAIPHN010000047.1 GCA_021735185.1 Candidatus Bipolaricaulota bacterium | reverse complement strand
ATAGAGAGAAGCTAAAGAAGCGTTCGCTTGAAAGACGAAAAAAGCTCAATAAACTAAGAGGGGTCGTTCAACCGTGAAGGGTCAAAAGTGGTGTCTTTGGAATCGGAAAAATCCTGACATTTTGGCTGAAACGGTACAGCTCCATGAGGGAAAGGTGGTAAAAACTTACGGGGACGGAGTTATGACCACGTTCCCCGATCTCAAGTCCGGTTTAAAGGGATCGATAGGGATGCAGAAAGCTCTAAAAGACCACAACGAGAGAAATCCTGAAGATATGATCTCTGCCGGTACAGGACTCCACATGGGAGATTTCATACAGGAGAAAGGCGATATTTTTGGTCAGGCAGTCAACTTAGCGGCCCGTCTGGCGAATTATGCCCACGGAGGTCAAATAATTACTTCCTCTACCGTCCGAAATGAATCCGCCGATCGCGATGAGTACAGATTCATTGACCTCAGTTACCAGGAATTAAAAGGAATAGGCAGGAAAAGGATTTACGAGTTGCTCTGGCGAGATGAGATCAGCAGGTTGAAAACGAAGGACGATGAACTGATTCTCGTTTTGACAGAAAATCACCTGGGGATCGAACTGAGCAAAGACGTGCAGAAAGAACTAAAAGAAGCGAGAGATGAACTAAGGCGTGAAGCTCGAGAGGAGTCGGGATTCACGAAATTCCTGCTGGAAAAAATGGAAAAGTTATTCGACAGATATCTCTCTAAATATATTGACAGGGTCATGATCAAAAAAGGTATCGGTCTGGAGCACCCCCTGGAAAAAGTCCAAATTAAGCTCAAAGGAGATGAAATGGACATTTTTATAGACGGGGAGAACGCAATCACCTTATCCGAGGGGGAGATCGATTTTTCTGAAGCCAAAGATTTCGTCACGGGATTTAAATCGGCAAAACCGCAATAGAAAACGAAGGTTAAGCAAAGTTCTCCTGCCAGAAAGCTCTCCCGGAGGAAACAGGCTTAAAGGTTTTCTCCCTGATAATTCCCGTCATAGCCCTTTTCAACTTTTTCTTCCAGTCGAATAAAAATTATCTGTCCGACCCGGGCGTTTTCTTCGAGCACTACGCCATGAGGATTCAACACCTGCAAAAGACCCTGTCCTCTCCCCTCGTACCCGGGATCCCAAACGGCAGTTACCAGATGACAACCGTTTCGCATGAGGGAGGATCGAGGAAAAACCAGCCCCACAGCATCTACCGGCACGGAAATCTTTTCGTTGTAGGTGATCCGGTACGCCCTCCCGCCTTCGAGCTTGCCCGCCGTTATTTCGTCTCCGGCCGCAATCTCCCGGTTCGAATTGTCAAAATCAACTCTCCCGGCTTTTGAAAATGCTTCGACTTTTCTCACGGTCAGGTCGGTCCCGGCCTGCTGCCCCTGAACTTCTTTATCGATCAAATTCGTAATATTACCTTCGCTCGAAACTATCATTACCTCTATCACCAGTGGATATATGGATTAATAAAGCTTAACCGAACCGGAAAACTTTAAAAAGCCTGATCGAAGCCCCACCGTTGAAATAATTGAATCACCAGCGTAAGCTTGATTATCGGTAGCGATATATCGCTAACAATAACAGGTGGTTACTTTGCGTGGAGTAAGAAGAGGATTTCTAAAATACTACATTTTGAAGTTGCTTTCCGACGGTTCCTACACCGGTTACGGGCTGATAAAGGAAATAGAGGAAGAAACAGGGTTCTGGGAACCTTCGACCGGTTCGGTCTACCCCCTGCTCGAATCACTGGAAGAAGAAGGCTTGATCGAGGGAGAGGAGACAAACAGGGGCAGCGCATGGGAAATCACTTCCGCCGGAGAAAAAGCTTACGAGGAAGCGTCAGAAGCCAAGCAGAACATGCGAGAAAGCATCAAACAATCGATGATAGTATTCTCTCAGATATTTAACGAAGACAAGATAAAAGAAGTCGCCAACCGGATGGAAAAGGAACAGTTTAACGATAACAAATTGAGGACAAAGATTCATGGATTGCACCACAGGCTGAATGAGGCAATGGACGCACCGGAATACGACCGGGATGAACTAGAAGAGTTAATCAACGAGATACATGAAAAACTGGATGAGCTCGAGAGATAAAAGGCGGTGAGAGATGAAAGCGGTAATCGAAGTCGAGAACTTGGTCAAGGATTACGGCGACCTTCGGGCCGTCAACGGTATCAGTTTCGAGGTAAATGAAGGTGAAATATTTGGGTTTCTCGGACCAAACGGCGCCGGGAAAACGACGACGATAAAAATGCTCTGCGGCCTGCTGGACCCAACTGCGGGAAAGGCACGGATAGCTGAAATGGACGTAAGGACCCACCCAATGGAAATCCGAAAACAGATCGGCCTGGTATTTCAGACTTCTAGCCTGGACGACAGGCTGACCGGGCGGGAAAATCTTAGTTTTCATAGCAGGCTTTACAACCTCCCGAGGAAAACCGAAGAGGAAAGGATAACGGAATTAAGCGAGAGGGTTGGGCTGTCAGATAGATTGGACGAAAGGGCCAATAATTACTCCGGCGGGATGAAGAGGCGGCTGGAGCTAATTCGAGGAATGCTTCACCACCCGCACGTTCTTTTCCTCGACGAACCTACTCTGGGGCTGGACCCACAAACCCGCAGCTATATCTGGGATTACATTCAGGAACTAAAGAATAGAGAGGAAATCAGCATTTTTCTGACGACCCATTACATGGACGAGGTCGAACTGGCAAATAGAGCCGCGATAATAGACGAAGGCGAGATCATCTCCCTGGATTCAGTAGAAGGGTTAAAGGATCAGCTCGGGGGCGATCTGATCTTCCTGGACACCGAAGACAACGAACGTGCCCTCGAGAAGCTGGAGGCGGAATTCAACATCAAAATAGAGCACGTGGATTCTCGACTAAAGCTCACCGTTGAAAAGGGTGAACAGTTAATCCCTCAGTTAACCCAGGTACTATCGGATAGCATTAAATCGATTAATTTACATGAACCAACGATGGACGACGTATTCTTACACCTTACAGGAAAGGAAATCAGAGAAGCCGAAGCTGAAGATAATTCAATGGAAAAAAGGATGATGCACTAATGAACACGTTCAAACATGTGGGAATAATCTGGTACAGAGAAATACTTCGTTACTGGCGGGATAAACCGAGGATAGTCGGTTCCCTCGCAATGCCGTTTTTCTTTCTGATTATCTTTGGATCGGGCCTGTCTTCTTCGATAGGTCAGATGATGGGAGGAGCAGCAGAATTCGGGATAGATTTTAAGAAATTCATGTTTCCCGGAATAATCGGGATGACGACGCTCTTCACTTCCATGTTTTCCGGTCTGTCCATCGTCCGCGACAAGGAATACGGCTTCTTAAAGGAAATTCTCGTGGCTCCTGTCGATAGGCTAGCAGTAGCCGGAGGAAAAATTCTCGGCGGTAGCACCGTTACCATGATCCAGGCAACTCTTTTGTTCCTATTTGCCCCCCTGGTCGGTGTAGGTGTAACGCCCCTGCTGGTCTTAAAGGTCTGGGGGTTAGTTTTCCTCGGATCGCTCGGATTCACCAGCCTGGGTACGTTCGTCGGCAACCAGCTCGATTCCGCCGAAGGATTTCAGATGGTGATGAACTTTTTGATTTTTCCGATGTTCTTCCTCAGCGGAGCCTTTTTCCCGCTAAATGATATTCCAACGTGGATGGCTGGGCTGGTCAGGGTAAATCCGTTCTCCTATATAGTTGACGCGATGAGGCAGCTTTTCTTTCAGTCCATGGGTCTTCCGGAGACAATGATGGAGAGATTACCCGAATTTGGGCTCGGGATATCGCTTTTCAACACCAGAGTTACAATCCTGATGGATCTCGGAATAATGGTTTTCCTCTCCCTGGCACTGGGAACACTGGCGGTAAGAAGTTTTCATCAAATGGAATAAAGAAGTCGTAATACGGGTAAGAACCTGAGTAGAGGAGGAGCTTAATCCTCCGATAAATATTAGCCTCCGGATTCTCCCAGCCAGAATTAGGACTTAACGACACTGGGCGAACGTTAAAATTTGGATTCTACGTCTGAACTCATTAGAATAATTAAAGTGATCGCTAATTTTTCCCGAAGAAAACAAAAAAGCTCCGTTTTTGATTGCGCTTGCTTATCTTGTTTCATTCGTGTTCATCCGGTTATCCGTTATCATTGCCGGCTCGGCGGGTAGTGAAATTGCTAACCTGGTCAAAGAAGGAGCAAACGGCCCCAGTTTCCATATTGGCCGAAATATAATCCTCTTCGGTTATCATATCCATCATTTTTACTTCGGGGTCGTCCTGATTGTAATTTCGGGCTGGCTGGCAATAGTCGGCCGACCAAAAGTTCGGAAGGAAACCCTGGCCCTGATCTTTGGCGCCGGTTTAGGCCTTTTTATAGATGAGGTAGGTCTTTTACTTACCTGGGGTGATTACGCTTCCAGGTTGAGTTATCTCCTTGGCGTGCTTCTGCTTGCAATTATTTTGAACTTTATTTACTTCCCGAGGTTCTGGAGAAAAATAAGAGAAAACGTGAAAAGACCCGGAGCCCATACGGGAAAAATAAATAGAGCGGTCCGGCAATTAATAAAACTGGTAGACATAATTACCGGAAACCGCCCAGGCGGCAATTAGGATTCTATTCTTCTGAGACCCTCGATCTGGAGACAGCGATATAAACTAAGGCAAAAGAGAACAACAATACTACCAGGCCACCGATTAATAACCCGATTCCAAGTCCATTAATCATCGGTATCTTTAACCCGATAGAACCGCTCATATCCAGTCCTCGGGACCCGTCCTTGTTCATGATGGCAATGGAGTAGGTCCCCTCCTCTATCCCCCACCGGAGAACTTGCTCGCCGCTACCAACCGCGGAGGTCGACCAGAAGCCTTTTTCCGACGGAGCTTCGTCAGGGGCTCCTCCCGAAAATTCACGGTATTCTATTTCCGTTGACCCAAACGGGTAATCCATATCGAACTTCGTTATCTCGTCGTAGTCCACCCCGTTTAAATAGTTCATTAGTTTGTCTTCTTCGGCTATTCCAATGAATACTCCCTTACCCTTGTTGTCAGTAGCTTTCAACTTTACCTTGACTAATTCCGACCAATCAAAAACCCAGTTTGGACCGAAATCTATATGCGCCGGGTAAGTCGTGATTGCGTGAGAGTCTCGCTCGATATCCACGGTTTTCGTGCTGTAGTACCCTTCGGTATCTCTCAGAAAACTGTTTGACCAGAGCAGCGCACCGCCACCGGCAACCAGCCCCAGTCCAATGAAGAAAACCACGACTGATACTATGACGATAAAAACCTTACCTTTACTCATACCCTACCTCCTATTTTCAAATAACCAGGATCATTTCCAGTCATCAAAACTAAACGCCGGGTACTTGTCAGTTAACATAAGAAAAGCGTATGCCTGAACCCGAATATTCCAGTGGAAAACCTCCTCGACAAAGTGAAACAACTTTTCCGGGTACCGGCCGGTAAATAAAATTGAAAACCACGATATTATGACCACCATGGTCACCGCCGTGTTTAGAAAGAACAGTACCACGTAATGCGGGATTGCCAGAAACCACTTTACGATCGGCTTCCACCATTCCAGTTCGGCCGAGACGTCGGGATAATGCAACTCCAGATGCACACCCTGTTCATCGTCCGTTGCCGGATAGGTATCAGTCAATAAAGCCAGGTAAGACACGACTCTCAACGCAAACCGGGCCAGGTGCAAATTCCAGTCGAACCACCAGCGCGGGTATTTCTGCTTAAAAATAATCATGAGAGCCGTAGGGCCTACAATGAAAGAGACTCCAAGGTACCAATCCCAGGTCCAGGGGCCGTGTTCCCAGAAAAACTGCGTTCCGGCCAGAGAACCCAGTATTATTAGAATTGGTATTGCTACAATCGGTCGAAAGAACGTCGTAAGCCGATCGAGTTTTCGATCGGGGTAGTCAATTGACAGATCCGTCGGTTTTTCAGCATTAACTTCATTCATTCTATTGCCTCCTGTTTGATAGAGTCAAACTGCAAAATTAGAAATAATACTTCTGGTTATCCCACTGCTTGCAGAAGCACTCCCCGTCGGTCAAAATAAGATTATAAATATCTACTTAAAGAAAAGTATAACTCTTTTGACCGGAATTAAAAATTAACAATATCTTTAAATTTTATTACGTTCTTCCGTTAAAGGTTTAACGAAGATAACATAATATGTATTAGCTATTTCGAGATTCCTGACCTTTACAAAGAAACGAATCGGCTTTACAAGGATCTGACCCCAACTAAAGAGTCGTGAAACCATGAGATTGATTCAAGCAATAATTCCGGAAGGAAAGACGGAAACTATAGTCGATATTCTAAAAGAAAAAGGGATAGACTACGTCATAAGTCCCGAGACCTCGCAGAGAAAGTACAGCGACGTACTCTTTTTCCCGATCCCGAAAGAAGGTGTAGAGGAAGTTCTGGACGAGCTCAGGAAAGCCGGGCTCGAAGAGGACGGCTTTACGATAGTAACCAAAGCAGAAGCAATAGTGGCCAAGGAGTTCGAGGAGTTAAAGGAACGATACGCTGAATCAGAAGAGACGGACGAGAGTAAGGTCGCGAGACAGGAACTAAGGGCCGGTGTCGAGAAGCTTTCACCATCCTCTCCGACTTATTATCTTTTATTAATTGCCGCCTCGATCATAGCCTCCGCAGGGATACTGATGGACAACGCCGCCGTGGTAGTCGGTTCGATGGTTATCGCCCCGCTCATTGGACCCGCCATGACGAGTTGCGTCGGAACGATAATCAACGATCGGTCCCTGTTCTACCGGGGAATTAAGAAACAAGCTTATGGAGTTTTACTCACAGTTGCAAGCAGTATAGCTTTTAGCAAATTTGCCATGGCTCTCCTCCTGCCCGCCGATCTGAACCTACTATCCTTAACCCAGATCACAAACCAGCTTAATCCCGGTTTTCTCAGCCTTGTGGTTGCCCTCGGATCGGGTTTGGCAGGTGCTTTTTCCCTCACAGCGGGGATAAATTCCGCCCTCGTCGGGGTAATGATTTCCGTCGCGTTGCTTCCTCCGGCCGCGGCCGCCGGGATTGGAGTAGCCACGCTAAACCTAAAGATCGCTTACGGAGCTACTATACTGCTTTTCATCAACGTTATCAGCATCAATCTGGCCGGTACTTTTACTCTGTGGTTTCAGGGATATAAACCGGGGAAGTGGTACGAACAGGAAGGGGCAAAGCGGGCAACGAAAAGCCGACTTGCCGTCCTGATTACTTTGCTGCTGATAATTGCTACTTTTCTGGGTTTTCTCACCTGGGATACGAGAATCGGGGCCAAACGTTCCGAAGAATTGCAAGCAATAACCCAGAAGGTCATAAAGGAAAGGGAATTGAAGCTGAGGTCCTTTGAAGTCGAGCGGGACGGGCTATTTTTGCGGAAAATAACCACCGTATCTCTCGAACTGGGAGGAAAAACTTACCCGTCAGGACTGGCGGAGGAATTGGATAAACAGGTGGAGCAGAAGTTAAAGCATCCGATTGAACTAAACCTATCATTCCTCCAAACATCAACGTCTTAGCGGTCCTACCGGAGAATAATGTTACGGAGGTAGATCATATGAATATAAATACCGCGATCATGCTTGGTTTCTTTTCCCTGCTGGGAGCTTTGAGCTGGTTTTTCAAGGGCACTGAAGGTGTAATAAATGGATTGAAATCCAGCCTGGGAACTCTAAATAACGTCTGGGCACTTCTCCTGCTCGCAATGGGAGTGGCCGGTTTTCTTCGAGTGCTTATCCCCCAGGAGGTTATTTCCGCCTACCTGGGACCGGCAAGCGGGGCAAAAGGTTACTTGATCGCCTGGGGAGTAGGAGCAGTTACTCCGGGTGCCCCTTTCACCATTTATCCGATTGCAGTATCTCTCCTGGAAGCCGGATCCGGGATCGGCCAGGTAATGACTCTGGTACTTTCCGCCAGTATTGGCGTAGCGCTAACCAGAATCCCGTACGAGGTTGCCTTTCTCGGTTGGAAGTTCTCCGTTCTGCGAATTATTTCGGCTTTTGCGGTTCCCATAATGGGGGGGTTAATTGCGGGCTATCTAGACAATTTCTTTGATTTCGTGTAGTTTTTCGGCGATGACCCTTTGATGAATTATTTCCGAACCGAGGTGATATCATGCAGGTAGTGAAATTTGATTCTGCCGAGAAGTACCAGCCGGAAGAGGACTGGAATAGGACCTCTCTAGCCGGAAGCGATTCTTTTTCCTTCGAATGGTTTGATAAACCGCCCGGACATTCTTCTCCCCTTCACAAACACGAAAACGAACAGGTCACAGTGGTTCTAAAGGGTGAATTTACAGTTTACACGGAGGAGGAAGAGTACAGGTTGGAGAAATACGACTCGGTCCACTTCCCGGCGAACGAACCCCACAGGATCGAAAATACCGGCGAAGAAAGATCCGTCGGACTGGACGTTTTCGCCCCCGCTCGCTCCTTTGACTTCTGGCTTAACCGGGAATCGGACTGAGCGGAGTTTTTGGTTCTTTACTTGGAGGCTATCTGGCCAAGTACGGCGGTTATTTCACCACGTTCCTGGTGGCAAGTCTATTTATATCTATCAGTTTAAGTATTATAAGAAAAAAAGTAAGCGATCAACTACCGGCAATATAACCGGGACTCATAAGGCTTTTTTATTGTTCTCCCCCTAAGATTCCCCTCCCAACAGGGAGTTGATGGTATGGCACCGGTAGTTGCGCTAGAAGAATCCGAGTTCGGAGTACTCCCTCAGGAGTTAGTTAACCGAGCAGATATTTTAATTTAGGATACCTTTCTTCCAGCATTGGTGCCAGGAAAGAGTCCATACCGCCGACTTTTCCCGCTTCACCAATTGCCAGAATACCAAACATAATCAGGTAGATGATTTGCTGGCTAATAATAACGGATCCCGGCGGAATAACGGCCAGATAGAACATAAGCATAATTATCATCCCACCATAAGATGCTAACCTCACAGCCACTCCCAGGACGAGGGCGACGCCAATCAAAACCGCGGACCAGATAAGTAATTGAATTACGAACTGGTTTCCCCAGAAGTTGAGCAGTATATCACCAATTGGCCCCCGGGGATAGGTAGTGGGTAAAACCACGCCGATTGTGTTCCAGGCTCCCCAGCCGCCGCCAACAAAAAGCCTCAATCCAAGACCAATCATGCTGGCACCCATGGCCAATCTCGCCAGGAAAAGTGACAGTCTCAGTCCTCGTGAGCTTGAGTTTCTGCTTTCAGAATTCTCGTTCATTTTAAACCTCCTCTTCAGATGGTTGACTTGTTCATTTTCCAGTTGTTAAGCTTCTTTTAGCCATAACAATTGTAATAAATTCGAATAATATTACCAGGTTAAAAGCCCAGTGCCTCTCTTTTTAGTGCGTCAATTATTCCTACTGTATCAATGTCCTTCGGACAAACTTCTTCACAATTAAAAACTTTGTTACAGCCCCAGACACCACCTCGCTTATCATCCAGCGCGTCCATTCTTTCACTTCCACCTTCGTCTCGACTGTCCTCGCTCCATCGGAAGGCCCGAACGAAAGCAGCTGGCCCCAGGTACTTCTTATTATCCCAGTAAGTCGGACAGGAAGCAGTACAAGCTCCACACATAATACATTGAGTGGCTTCCTGAATTTGCTCCAATTCATCTGGTTTCTGAATATGCTCCGCCTCAGTCTTCGAACCGTTGCCCTCGATCAAATACGGTTTTACCTTTTCGTCCCCCGCGAAAAACGTATCCAGCTCGACGATCAGGTCTTTGATGACCGTAAACCCCGGCAGCGGAGAAACTTTTATCCCCGGTTCCTCTTCGGAAACCAAATCAATCAGGTGAGTTTTACAGGCCAATCGGTTCTCTCCATCGATCAACATGGCACACGAACCACAGGAGCCGTGGCCACAGGAATGTCGAAACGTCAGACTCCCGTCTTCTTCCTCTTTTAGCTTGATTAAGGAGTCAAGTACGGTCAGTTCATCCAGTTCCCCGGGATCTACATGGTAAGAGAACTCCTGATAGAAGTTACCTTCTTTCTTTTCCGGGTTGTATCTATTGATTTCGAAAACTATTTCCACGGATATCGCC
>JAIPHN010000046.1 GCA_021735185.1 Candidatus Bipolaricaulota bacterium | reverse complement strand
CAACTTCTATATAATCAAGGAGTGATTTTTCTTGAACATGAAGAAAATAGCAGGACTTTCACTGGTATTTCTCTTAGCTTTTTCGGCCTTCTCGTTTACTCTTTTTGCCCAGCAGGATGTTATAAGGGTTGATGGTTCCTCGACGGTATACCCCGTTGCCAACCTGGCTGCTGCTTACTGGAATTCCAATCCACCAGTGTCGGATAGCGAGTACTGGCCGGCGGGAGAATACGGTATAGATACGAGTAAAAACCTCGCTGATTACTGGGCAGGGCTTTACGACCTCGACACATTTGGGGTTCAGGTCGGGCTTTCTCATTCGGGTGTCGGCCTCCGGAAAGTTGCAGAAGGCAACGTTAATATTGGGAATTCTTCAGCCGCCGCGAGATTTGAGTACCCGGATAAGTCGGAAGAAGAGTTGAGCGGCTACACCTCTCACAAAGTAGGCTACGACAGACAGGCGTTTTCCGTTTCCAGCGAGGTTTACGAAGCGGGTTGTACAGTGCTGACAAAAGAAGAGATCGTCGGGATATTCAAGGGGGAAATTACAAACTGGGAGGGCGTGCAGTCCTGCGATTACGACAAGGAGATACAGGCGGTTGGTCGTGCCGTAGGTTCCGGGACGGAGACCATGTTCAGAGTAAACGTATTTGGGACTGCCAAAGTAACCAACCTAAAGGGGATAGATATCAGACAGGGCCAGAACCAGATGGTCAAACAGTCGTTAGTCAGCTCCGATAACGCGATAGGCTACCCCGGGATTGATTTCATCAGCAACGACAATCCCTCGATCGAGGTTATCTGGGATGACGGGGAAAAGTACGGTGTGAAGGATCAGGCCTGGCCGCTGGGCAGACCGCTTTACATGTACACCTGGGAAGGTACGGGCAAGAAAGAGGCTGCTTTTCTCAGGATGATTATTTCCGACTTTGGTCAGGCTGTTTTCGTCGATCAAGGTACCGATTACTTCAAGCTTTCGGAATCCGATCAGGCAGAAGAACTGGAGAAGCTACCGGAAGTTGAATAATTTAACGCGTCATCAATCGAACTTTACGAATTATATTTAAAGAGGTTAGCGAAACCCCCGGGTTTTACTTCCCGGGGGTTTTGATTTTTTAGGTGATTACGGGCAGGATCAAATGGTAGAAGAACTAAAAACAAAGTTTAGTCCGAGGATACTTCTGGGTTTAATAGTTCTCATAAGCTTCACGGTTCTGTTTACGTTTTTCGTCCTTTTTCGGACTTTTAATATCTATCTTTTCTCGATCGTAGTGGCTGGCACCGTGGTGGGATGGATTCTTTACGAGGATTCCACGGCAAAAGCCCTGTTGTTTGCCGCTTCCACTTCTGCTGGAACCATGCTGATACTTATTGCCGTCTTCCTTTTTATCAGGGGTTTCCCGGCTTTTCAGGAGAACCCGGTATTCTTTATTGTCGGTTCGGAATGGGATGTTTACAGGGAGATTTATTCGCTCGGTCCGATGATATGGGGGTCGATTGTCGTGACTTTCGGCGCTACTTTGCTGGCAGCTCCCATGGGTATAAGCGCGGCAATATTTATCGGAAAATTTGCCCCTGAATGGCTCAGAAGTATTTTAAAACCGGCTATTGAACTTTTGGCCGGCATTCCCAGCGTTGTTTACGGTTTTATCGGTTTCGTCCTTTTAAACAGGGCTATAATGAATTACTTCGACATTTCCAATATGGGACAGTACTTTGCCCCTTCTATAATTCTGGGTTTTATGGCATTGCCCACTATTACCTCGGTGGCTGAAGACGCAATAGATGCCGTACCAGAACATATGGAAAAAGGAGCTCTGGCTCTGGGCGTGACTAAATGGCAGGCGATAAAGGAAGTAACGCTTCCATCGGCCTCTTCCGGAATAACCGCTGCGTTGATACTGGGAATTGGCAGGGCGCTGGGAGAAACGATGGCAGTTACTATGATGATTGGACACAAGACGGCTTTCCCAAACCCACTTTACGATATCTTCGATCCCGGAGAAACCCTCACCTCTTTGATAGCGTCACAGATTGGCGAAGCTTCCGGTCAAGCCGTGGAAGCGTTGATGGGGGCCGGTCTATTGTTATTCTTTATCGTTCTTGTTCTTTCGACAACTTCTCGTCTGATACAGAGCAGACTACAGAGGAGGTTTAGACGGGGCTAATGTTATCCGAGCACGAAAAAGCGATAAAGAACGTGATGATGGGAGTATGGTTTATTCTGGCCTCTCTTTCCCTGGCGATAAGTATTTTCCTCGGGTTTAATCCCGGTGCTCTGACGGGACAATTCTTTTCCGCTATCGGCGGGGCAATAGTTATCGTTACTGCTTTGAATAGCTTCTTTTTCCGGCGCATTGAGAGCTACCAGCCCCCCCTGAGGGGATACCTCCTTTCCTCGTTACTGCTTTTACTGGTCGGAATCGTCTTCGTATTCTTTCCGGATCAAGGGGTGGCTCTGCCAAATCTGGAGGGCGATATCACCCCCAAACTGGTAAATATTTCTCTCTTTCTCATTGTCACGTTTATTACCATCTGGGAAGGCCTCATGTTCTACTGGGAGAACCCGGCTCACAACAGGGAACTGGCGGTTAAGTACTTCACCTGGCTTTCGGTTCTGATCCCGCTCGGAGTGCTGATATTCTTCATAGTTTATACGATTATGGAGGGCTCTTCGGTAATAGATTGGTACTTTATCACCCAGGAAACCGACATTCTCAGGGGAAAAGTGGGAATATTCCCGGCGATTATGGGTACTCTGTCCCTGATTGTCGGGGCGACAGTATTTGCGGTTCCGCTGGGGGTTGGAGCCGCGGTTTTTCTGACGGAGTACGCCAAACGAGGCTGGATCAAACAAATAGTAGGAGTCACGGCTGATTGCCTTTGGTCGACTCCTAGTATAGTTTTTGGTTTGTTCGGATTTGTTTTCCTGGTCCCGAGAATTACCGGTCATTCGACACTACTAGCGGGCCAGATAATTCTGGCTGCCATGTTGCTGCCGCTAACTATAGCGACTTCAACTGAGGCTTTATCCTCCGTTCCGGACGAATTCAGGAACGGCAGTCTGGCGCTCGGGGCGAGCCGCTGGTGGACTATTCGCAGGGTGGTGTTGCCCTCTTCCGTTCCGTCCATTGTCACCGGGGTTCTCCTTGGTATCGGGAGAATTGCCGGCGAAACCGCTCCGATAATGCTGATAGCGGTGGCGTCACAGACTTCAGCGCCGAACTTCTTTTCCCTCTCGCCGCCGTACTTTCACATTAGTGCTCTGTTCAGGGAAGTTGATGCGTTGCCTTACAGGTTGTATTCCATTTATAAAGCGGGGGTGGGGGGTAGTCTGCAGGAGGCATGGGGAACGGCTCTAGTTCTGATAGTTCTGGTACTCATGTTTTACGGGCTCGGAATAACGGTCAGGAGCTATTATAGAAGGCGAAGAGGCTGGTAGAAGGTAGAATTATTATTTTTTTGGGTCTTATTTATATATGAAGTGGAAGACGATACATATTAAACTTAAGGGGTAGAAGATATTATGGTTCCTGTTAAGCAGGAGAAACAACTTGCGGAAGACAAAAACGGTGAAGGGACAATCGAACAGAAGAGCGAAGTCGCTGTAGAGATACAGGATACGGACGTTTATTACGGGCAGGAAAAGGCGATAGACGGTGTTACTCTTGACGTCCTGAGGAAGGAGGTGACCGCTTTGATCGGTCCTTCGGGCTGTGGTAAATCTACTCTGCTCCGGTCCATTAACAGGATGAATGATCTAATAGAGGGCGCCAGGGTCGAGGGAACTATAAAAGTGGACGGCGAGGATATATATTCAAAGAACACCCAGGTAAGCAAACTCAGGCAAAAGGTCGGCCAGGTATTTCAAAAGCCGAACCCTTTTCCGAAAAGCCTCTACGACAATATCGCATTTGGACCGAGGGCTTACAGGCACCACCTGAGGAAGGACAAAGGAATACTTAACTCCTTTTCCGGTTTCTTTCAATCTGGCGAAAAGAGCCCCATCGACGGCAGAGACATGGATGACGTGGTGAGGGACAGTTTGGAGCAAGCTGCTTTGCTGGAGGAAGTGGAAGGAAAGATACACGAATCGGCGATGGATTTAAGTGGCGGGCAGCAACAGAGACTCTGCATTGCTCGTGCCCTTGCCACCAAACCCGAAATAATCCTCATGGATGAGCCCACTTCATCCCTTGACCCCATCTCCGCAGGAAAGATAGAAGATCTGATTGATGAACTGAGCCAGGAATATACGGTGTTGATAGTTACTCACAACATGCAACAGGCGGCCCGAATATCTGACAAGACCGCTTTGCTCTGGCTCGGGGAATTGATAGAAATGGGGAACACGGAAGGACTATTTGAAAACCCGGAAAAAGAGTTAACGGAGAAGTATATTACCGGTCGGGTGGGATAGACGAGCCCCCTGGTTGTGTCTCGTTGTTTAATCCCTCCTTAAGATTTCTTCAGAACGATCTCTCCGATAATCCGCCAGAGCCCGGATTCAATTACCTCGGGGGAATTACCGGAAACTACGACCAGGAGGCTGGCTTCTTTCCAATCCGGAAATTCCTCTTTTAGTGCCTTTTCGGAATCCGGGTTGAATTCGCTCAGGAGATCGGATGAGTGAAGGAAACTCAACTCTTCCCCGATTTCCAGGATAATCGCGCCCCGGGCACCTTCCCTGATAGCTAAATCCCTGAAACTCCAGGCCGGTCCTGAGAGCTCATCTATTTCACCCAGCAGGGCGGCCGTGTTTATTTCACCCATGGACAGGTCTGGCAATTCCACCGTCCTGACGCTCCAGACCGATTCCAGTAAAGGACCAAAAGCGAGTCTTCCCATTTCGGTCAGGCTGGTTCCCCGCCGGTCCATCTGGACTATCCCTTCCGACTGCAGGTGTTCCAGCACGGTTCGAACGGAACTTTCGGAAGCACCTACCTGTTCTGTCAGAGTACGACGGCCGGCCGGTCCATCTTTCAACAGGTAAATTAACTCCGACGCCAGTGGGTTTCTGAGAATTTTTGGCACTAAAATCGACCTCTAAAGAATTCTTTTGTTTATTCCTTATTCCTTCGGTAAGAATTTTAGGACTGAAATTTCTACGTCTCGAATTATTTCGAAGGAAACGTCTCCCTGCCAGAGGTTCTGTAAGAGTCCGGGTTTTTCCGGAGCAAAGGTCATTAAGTCATAGCGGCCCTCTTTGGCTTCTTTAAGAAGCTCCGTGGATAGACTACCTATACGATGGCGTGTTTCTGTTTCTATCCCTTCTTTCGCAAAAATGTTACGGGCAGCCTGTAAATATTCTTTTTCCTCTAATTCGAACTCTTTTCTCACGTCCGCCAGGCCCGCTTCGTCCTCCGGCGAGGTATAACCGTCGAAGTGGGGGTGACCTTCTTCCAGAACCGAAATAAAGGTTACGGAGGGTTTCGAGTATTTAAGAAATTTACTCATGTACCGGGAGAGGTTAAGGCACCTTTCTCGGTCGTTTGGAACGTGTACCAGGACCCTCTCGCAGGATTTAAGTTCTCCCTTGTGGATCAGGACGGGCAGGCTTGACTGTTTTAACAATGGTTTGACGTGAGCTCCCAGGATCTCCCTGCTGAAACCTCCGTGGCCAAAGGAAGTCAGGGCAAGTAGGTCGAATTGCTCCCCCCCTAATACCTTTTGTATTTCTTCTACGGGATCTCCTTTTGCGGATGTAGTTATGACGTTAAGTGAGGTCCGGGAGAAAACCTCCCTAGCCCCCTCGAGAGCTTCTTCACTTTCCGGACTGTCGAACTGCTCCCTCTGTTCTTTGGCTAGATCCCGCCTCCTCTTTTCCTCCACTTCGGAACTTCTTTCCGTAACATAGACGATATCGATTTCATCTACGTTTTCATCCAGCAAACTTTTAAGGTAGATTAAAGCGTTTTTATCTTCTTCTCTTCCCTGACTGTAATAGAGTACCTTTAAAGCCATATTGTCATTTCACCCGGCTAAGAAAAGGTCTCCGGTAAAATTGAGTTTTTCATCTTTTATCTCCTTTATCATATTATTCCAAGTAAATTCCACCAGACGGCAACTACTAAGGACAGAATACCGAACCCTGCTACCGTCATCAAGGCTCCTGCCTTGAGAAAGTCCCGAGCTTTTATGTAACCGGAAGAATATATTATGGCATTGGGAGGCGTGGCAATTAGAAGCAGGAAACCGAAAGACGTAGAAACCGCTGTTAGCAAAGCGACGAAGACGGGATTTAACGTGCTGTATTCGGTTAATTTGAGCGTGATTGGACCGACAACACTTGCTGCTGCCGCGGCACTCATCAGGTTGGTCATAGTGGCGGATAGAACCGAAATCGCCGCGGAAATCGGTGCGACACCGGTGAGGTGCAAACCTTCGCGAAGAAATGTCATCACGGAATTGGCGATCCAGCCGGCCGCGCCCGTCCTGTTTAACAGGGAACCCATACTCAAGGCACCCATGTAGATGACTATTACACCCCAGTTTACTCCGCGCTGGTAATCCTCCCAGTCGACCAGGCCGAACACCAGGTATAGAGTTGCACCGAGCAGTGCGAGAATGCCCAGTCCGAGCAAAGAACCAACGGATATCCAGAGAACTACAGTTATCGCGAATATTATCAGCGTCATCCAGGTTTCACCGGTGACTTCTCGCTCTTCAAGTTCCTCTCTCAGACCCGCTACTGCCAGGGAAAGGTCCATCACTTCCGGCTTAAATACGAAATTCAGAATGGCGGAAGTGGTAGGGATCATCAGTACCGTTATCGGCAGGGAAAGCAGTATCCAATGCCCGAAGCCAATTTGCTGGCCCGCGATCTCGTCGAGCAGCCCGATCATTACGATATTACGACCACCGCCACTTGGCGCGTAAAGCCCGCCGATAGTTGCACCGTAAGCGACGGAGAAAAGCAGAAACTTGCTCAGATTGGCAATGCTCTTATCGGATTCTTCTCTTGTAGTCTTCAGGAGTGATATAACCATCGGTGTCATCACCGCAGCCACCACGTGGTCCGCGATAAAACCGGCCATCAATGCCGCCGTCGTGATAATGGCAAAACTGATTTTCCTGGCGTTGTTTCCGACCTTGTTTATAAGTATCAGGATCAATCTTTTGCCGATCGCCTGGTTGTTCAGGGCGACGCCGATCATAAGAGCTCCCATGATAAAGAAGACGGCGTCGTGCATGAAGGATTTGGCGACCTGGTTTGGAGTGCCGAGGCCGAAAAAGACCTGGTAGATCGCGATGAAGAATATTATCCCCGGTAGCGGAATTGGCTCCGATATAAACAGTATCACAACTGCCGCGAGCAGTGCCAGGGCAGTTTGACCGTCCCGGGAGAGCCCCGCCGGGGGTTGAAAAGACAAAATGGCAAAGACTACGAGACCAGCTACGATGATCCATATCCAGCTCGTAGTTATCAGGTTGCGAAATTTCATATCGTATTTGCTGAAGTTCAAAAAACTGATTCGGATAGGAGATTATTATCAAGGGTAATTATACTTCACGACCGAATTTATTCAAATTAGCAAAATAAGCTGATTCCCTCCCGGCAAACACTTCGGCCTCAGCTAGTTTTAGCCTATCAGTCAATTCAATACGTGAATATATTTACGCCCGAACATAAAGCGAGTTCCGAATTGACTGGTGAGCGCTGGAAGAACGATTAAGTCTCGGAAAACAAGACTTTGGACAAACCATTTGTCGGATATCTGCGCCTCTTTCGAGGAGAGCTAATAGACTCGGATATTTCACCTTTAGCGGGAGGCCATTAAGTACCTGTGGCCTCGCGATAAAAGTTATTAAAACAGCTTCTGTCACCCTGGTGAAACTTAACAGCAGCCCCGTCACCATTTCACAACACAGCATCAGGCGAGTAGTTCTCCTACCAAATTACGACCGGGTACAGTAGCCCCGTTACAATTTCATAAACCAGCAGCCCGAGTCCCCGTGCTCGGGCTGCTGGTTCTCGTATCAAATCCCGGTCGGGCACAGCGTCTCTCCCTAAAGCGAACATTGCAGTAGCCCCGGTCACTGCGCCGGGGCGTGCCATTCGCCACATTCCGGCTGGGCGCGGTGACCCAGCCTACTGCTTAATTTAGGTCAGTAGCCCCGGTCACTGCGCCGGGGCGGATTATTCGCCTCGTATTGCTATCGGCCGTTGACCTACCAATCGGGCACGGCGACCCTCACTACTGTGGTTCTTGGAGCAGCTTCGGCCCCTGTGCCGAAGCGGTAGGTTGATTGATCACCGTGCTCGGACATCTCGGCCGGCTGTGGTGACTAGATCTGCTGTTAAAAATATCGACTGAAATTAGCCGATAATCTATAGGGCAACCCCGAATTCTCAACTAGTATTACTAATAATGAAACATTTGTAAAAAATTGAAACGTACTTTAAATACTATTTTACAGATATATAACTTATTTAATACTTGACAAATACTTGTAATGGATATATACTGATGTTGTAAGATAGAATAAGGTTATCGTAAGGTAACCGCAAAGCCACGGCCTTTTACGTTATAGAGGTCGTCGGAACATCAAAACAAAAATATGGTGTTATTTTGTAGGTGTTCTAGAGCGAATACCTAAAGTTCTAGGAGACGAAAGGGCAAGTCGGCTTTACACCCGACACGCAAAGCCAGGATTTCAAGAATTAACTTCACAGTTCTTGAAATGGCCGGCTATCGAATCTCCTAATGGTCAAACGATTTTGTATTAGCCATTAGGAGGTGGCTTACATGCAAAAACGCTTTTCACTCGTCTTAATTGGTCTACTTATTGGTATGCTGGTAATTGGTGGTAGTGGAATCGTTGGGGGCAATTTTGAAGCTTTTGCCGATAATGACGATGACAACTACGATGACGACAATGATAATAACGATGATGATGACGATAACGGTGCAGGAGTCGATTCCCCCAGTGATCAGACCGAGGTATACTGGAATGTTACAGGCGGATGCTGGTTAAACCTCTCGGCCCATACCAATCTGGATCTGGGTAGTTATAGTCAGATCGACGTTGGAAGTTCGATAAATAGTGAGGGCACAGCACCGGGTCAGAAAAAGGTCCAGGTAAAGACAAATTGCCCCAGTTACGACTTGCAGGTCAAGGCCACTCAATTTGACCTACCAAACAACCACGGAAACGATCAAAGCACAGCTATTCAGGACTTCGCACTGAAAGCCGACCAAGGTTCAATAACAAGTTATACTGCCTTTTCCGGTCTCGACTCCAATCTTCTCCTTGACGATAACGGTAGCGGTCCCAATACCACGAATTACACTATGGATTACCAGTACACGTGGGATGAGAACGACGTACCTGGTAGTTACAGAGTCCACCTGACCTACACTGCATCTACTACTTAATTGACGATATATTATCAGTAACAGCGAAGAAGGTCCCACAGAATTGGGGCCTTCTTCTATTTGTTAGCTCAACTACGAAAAACTCTGCCTTTGATATGGTATGACCTGGCAGAGAAAAGAATAAACCCGGTTATACAAATAGACACTGGATTCAATACATATAACAGTCCTAAAACTGGTTCCGTAATTATTAGTCCTGTATATTATTGTTCGTTAATATTAAAAGTTTTTCAGATTTGATTAAATCAATCAAAACAATATTATTTAAGTTTCTATAAGATAACACTTGACAAATTACATAATTCAACATATACTAACCTTAGAATCCTTGTAAAAGGCTAAGTTATTGTAAGATAACTACGCAAAGCCACGGGTCTTATCGGAAAGTGATGTTTTTCTGACAAGACAGCCGGGTTGCCAGGGAAAACACCGGAAATAAAGGTGATATCCTTGGCTTTATTTAATTTTGACCTCTTCGCGAAAACAGGCCGTCAGTTCGATGTTCTCCGGTTATATCTGATGTCTCAAAATTCATTTACCGCCAATTGGGCGGATCTCTTTAATCACACAACTTTAAGTAATTATTTGCATTTAGGGGGATGTTAAAATGCAGACAACTATATATTACAAGCAGGAAGACGATTATTTGATCGAGAAGGTAGAAAAGAAGGCAAAAAGAGAGAGGAAGAGCAAAAGCGCAGTAATTCTGTCGGTTCTGGAGGAGTATTTCGAGGCAGAACAGAGATTGGGCGAAATACTCAGCGATCTCGGTGCGGTTAGTTCTGACAAGGTGGAGGAAGCGCTGGAGGAACAGAAAAACAAAGGAAAGGACAAGAAGATCGGCGAGATCCTCGTGGACAACGATCACGTCCGGGAGGTCGACCTCGACAGGGCGCTGGAGATTCAGGGAGAGAGAAGATAGTAAAAAGTAAATATTTGTTGGTAAAGACTTGTATTTAATACTCTTTTGAGGTAAAATAGATTTAAGAAGTTTTAAAAATTTTAAGGAGACGAAAGGGCAAGCCGGTAATAACCGGCACGCAAAGCCACGGTTCC
>JAIPHN010000045.1 GCA_021735185.1 Candidatus Bipolaricaulota bacterium | reverse complement strand
CCCTTACAGGGATTAGCGAATTGAGCCAAGGAAAGTGATATTTTGAAGATCCATTTGACCGGTTGAGAACGCGAAGAGGAAAACCCCGAGATAAATTAGAGGTTGGTGGAAAAAATAGATGATCAGCGAATTCCTGCCAAGGAATTCGACCAGGCTGTTGCTCAACGCCCACACACCGAACCTCCTTTCGCCTTCAGGATACAATAATTCGCCCAGGATCAGTCCACCCGCGACAAAACCGAACCAGGGCAGTAGCGGGAAGTAATCGAGCGACTGAAACCCGGGCGGGGTTACCCCCAGCCAGAGCAAAAACCGGTGAGACATTCCGAGCGTTCGAATTGGGCCGGCAACGACAAAAGGGATCACTGCAAACAGCCCGAGAAAGGCATAGCGGAAAACCAGCCCCAACCCCTGAAGGGATTCAAGTAAAAAATAGGCCAGTATAACTGAAACACCGATGAATTGTAACGCTCCGAAAATAACTGCGAACCCGGGGTAGAGGAGATACGTAACACCGGTTACGATTCCCCCCCAGAGCAGCAGTTTCGCCCCCCTGCAGAAGTATTTTCGAAAGAGCTCAAGTCCTGTGTTAGCTCCTTTTTTAGCACGGGAAAAACTGATATAGAGGGAGATCCCCACAACTATGAAAAAAGTCGCCGCAGTGACTTCAGCAAATAATTTCATAGGGCCTGTATTTATTGCCAGATCCAAATATCCCAACGCAGCGAGGTCAAATAGAACGTGATAGAAAACCATTCCCGTTACCGCTAATCCTCTGACCAAATCTATTTCTCGGAACCGTTTCTCTTTCATCTCTAGCTCAGATGCTTTATAACCCCTGACCAAACCCCTCCATACTTATAAAACATTTTAAACGATCAAGCCCCTGCCCTCCAGAATAATCGTTCGGGAGACTGAATTAATCGCGAATAAATTAAATTTTCCTGTTTAAATCATGGATAAATGGAAAAAAATAGTTTACTGGCATCGTAATTTATAAAGGGTCAATGAAAATCAGCTTGAAAAAGGTAAGGAGGTAAATCCGTGAATGGACAGAGCAAACCATCCGAAGGAAACAGTTCCGATGAAGAAGATACCCTGCAGGAACTACTCGGCGTCGCAGTAAGGGCGGAAATCGAGGCGGCTGAAATCTATCGCAATTTGCTCGACCGGGACCTTCCCGAAAAGACCCGGGAAAAAGTAGAAAGTTTGGTCTCACAGGAAGAAGGTCACGAAGAGGAATTCTGGTCCATAATTGAAGATTTCTACCCCCAGGACGAAATCAGCTTACCCGAAAGCTCCGGGCTTTCGAATCCGGTCGAGATAGACGAAGATATAACCCTTGAAAAGTTATTTCAGACCGCTATGACTTCGGAAAAAGAATCCGAAAAGTTTTATCAAAACTTGATGGACCGGTTTGAAGAAAAAGAGGTCAGAAGGACCCTTGGCTTTCTCGCCGCAAGCGAAAGAGAACACTACGAAATCTTAAAAGAAGAATTACAAAAACTGGACATGGAATAACCCGACTAAAATATACTGGTGGGCTAATAACACTGAGGTAACACCTCTCCATGATAGAACTTTTGCAAAATTTCCAGAAAGGGATCGAACCCTTCGTGGTCCCCCTGGTAATCGCACTGGCCGGTTTACTGTTTTTTATGACAGTTTTCTACGTCCTGGTAACCCTCTTTCACGTAAACCAGCGGAGAAGGCTAAAGAAAAAAAGACTTAGCTGGCAAAAAGCTATCCGAAAATACCGGCAGGGTTCGAATCCTAAAGAAATACTGGGGGACAGGGATCTCCACGCCGGCCACAGAGATGACCTGGTTGAAGAATTAAGACTATCCAGCTTACCCCCAGCTTCAAAGCTAGAACTTTACCGCTCTTTCGGCTACTATGACAGAGATTTCTCCGAGCTCTCCAGCAAAACCTGGTGGAAGAGGGGGCAGGCACTTAACAGGCTAAAGAGGTTCCCCGATTCTGGCTTTCAAAATGAATTGAAATCTTTGCTTTACGATTCAAGCCACGAAGTAAGATTAGTTGCCCTGGATGCCCTGTCTCGCCTCAAAAAAGTCCCCAAACTGGATCCGATCGAACTTTTCGAGAGCTTCAGGGAAGAACTTGACTCTTTTTTGGTGATAAAGTTGCTTTATTTAAAACCCGGGATGCGATTTATCGAACCTCTGGTAAATTCGGAGAAACAAAGGTTTAGAAGATGCGGAGCAGTTTTAATGGGTCAGCCAAACAAAGTATCGTTTGTACCTGTATTAAAAAAACTGACGGTTGATGAAAAAGTCTCCGTCCGAACAAAGGCAACGGAATCACTGGGAAAAATTGGTGAAAAACAATCAATTCCGGCCATGGAGCGGACCAGCAAGGACAAAAATCCGGCAGTGCGAGAGGCAACCGCGAAGAGCTTAAGGAAAATAAGAGAAGAAGGTTCCTTAAAGGTTCTGGGAAAACTCGCGGAAGACGATGATTTTCTGACTCGCCTGGCTGCTTTTCAGTCACTTACGTACTTCGGCGAGGAAGGAAGAGAGGTTATCGGAGATCACTGGAGCAACAACAGGGAGCTGGCCCGAGAGGCAATTTTCGAGTCATATCAGCGATAATTGATGAATATTTCAAACGATATACTTTTTGGATTCGTCCTATTTTATAATTCCCTCGTTCTTCTCTATTTCTTTTCCATAAATACCGGGTACATGATCCTCCTTGCCCTATCCGGGTTCGAACTTCGTTTTCACCTAAAAAGAAGAAGGACGACAATTTGCCAGGAAGAAACCTGCGAACTGGCTCCGGAAGTCGCTATTTTGGTTCCCGCTTACAACGAAGAACAGACTATTAGCTCCAGCTTATCATCGCTTCAGGAACTGGACTACCCGAACCTGGAACTTATCGTTGTAAATGACGGCTCCAGTGATGAAACGTTAAAAGAGATAAAAGAAAAGTTTAAACTGATCCCGGTTGCTAGAGAAGTTGAAGAAACGGTGGAATGCGAGAAAGTCAAAGGGGTTTACAAATCCGTGTCGGATGAAAGGCTTTTAGTCGTGGACAAGGAGAACGGCGGAAAAGCCGATGCTTTGAACGCAGGCTTGAACTACTCGCGATCAGAGCTTTTCCTTGCGATAGATGCCGACAGTCTGGTAGAAAAAGAATCACTGTACCGCCTGGTTGAGCCGTACATGACGAGGGAAACAAATGTCGTCGGTATCGGTGGGATAGTGAGAGTTGCAAACGGCTGTCGGATCGAGGGTTCCGAGGTCAAAGAAGCCAGAACACCAGGCAAACTACTCCCGTTAATTCAGGTAATGGAATATATTCGCGCCTTTTTATTCGGCAGAACCGGATGGAGCAGGATAAATAGCCTGCCCATTATTTCTGGTGCCTTTGGACTATTTAAAACCGATCTCGTCCGACAAATCGGGGGCTATCGTACCGATACGGTAGGGGAAGACATGGACCTCGTAGTCAGGTTACATAAACACTTGAGAAACAAGGGGGAGGACTACGAGATTTCTTTCATCCCGGATCCCGTGTGCTGGACCCAGGTACCGTCATCGAGGAAGGTTCTTTCCAGACAGAGAAACCGCTGGCAGAGGGGACTGGCCGAAGCCCTGACCTATAACTGGAAAATGATCGGGAATCCAAAATACGGTTCAATCGGTCTCCTGGGGTTGCCGTTTTTCTTCCTATTCGAGCTTCTGGGTCCGGTCGTCGAGATAAGCGGCTACGCGGTTTTCCTCGTCTCGTTCTTCCTGGGGTGGATAAATTTACCGTTTGCCATCTTGTTTATAACGCTTGCCCTGCTCTACGGCATTTTGCTCTCAGTGTCCTCTCTGTTACTGGAAGAATTTACACTCAAACGCTATAAAAACCCGTTCGACCGGGTGAAATTGCTCGGGATGGCTTTTCTGGAAAACTTCGGCTACAGGCAGCTTCACGCTTTATGGCGACTCAAAGGTCTAATTGACTTCTTCCGGAAGAGCGGTTCATGGGGCGAGATGACCAGGGAAAGTATGGAGAGTAAAGATAACTAGTGCTCCAGGGGGAATTCACGCAGCCGTTACAATTATCGTTCTCTGGAAATACTTATCTCTTACACTAAAATTTTTGGGGTTAAAATGCGCAAATTGAGTTTAGTAATCCTGGTTATTTTCCTGATTTCGGTAGGGCTAAACGCTCAACCTGCTTCAACCTCAAGCGAAGGGGAACCAGAATTTGACTTAACTTTTGCTGAAAAAGTAACATTATTACTCCAGGACGAAGAGAGGCTTTTTCGGTCCCGATCGAGATTAAACCTCGAGGCCTCCGTCAGCAAAATCAATCTCGAAAGCGTGACAGCTTTCGACGACGAGAAAAGATCTTCACCCTTTTTCAGACAGGAATTAAAACTTGACTATAATATACGGAGATTTTCTACACAATTCCACGCCGTTCTTGATTCTTCGATAAACGGGTTAGACTATTGGCTTCAAAAAGGCAATCTCGACGAAAAGAACCTGGACACCACGGCCCTGCTTCTCCTGGAATACATTGAAGAGGATAAAGTTTACGGTTCGGGGTTTGGCTTGAAAATGGAAGGAACGACGGAAAAAGACATAAGGTTAAGTGGCTCAATTTACTTCGGAATGGACAGGTATCTCAGAGAAGTTCACGATCCGACCGTAAAAGGTAGTGGATATTACATAATAAACGAAGAAGGGGTTGGCCCTTCTGAATTTCCTTTTGGATCGGCCCTGATAGAGATATCGGATATCGGATTGGGACACTGTATCGTGGCGAATAGGACTAAATTTATGAGAGGAGAAGGTTTCCTCTTCTCCGGTTTTAGTTTTGACCTGATAAAGGATAAAGAGCCCTGGAAAACCCGGAGTTACGTTTACTTTACCGACGAAAACGAGACCGTAACTCTGGTTCCCACTTTCCAGTTCGGCGAAGACAACTGGACCGTGGTAGCGGATTTCGGGGGGAAATTCGAAAAGAACGACACAACCCTGGGAAAAATCGAAATCCGGGGGTTAAAGTTTAACAAAATATTTGCTGAAAAATGGAAAATTTCCGGAACGCTCTCGCTTGCGGGAAAAATGAAGAAGAAAAAGGGAGCAAATCAACTGGAGTTACGGGCCGAGGACTACAGTTTGACCCGCTCATTCGATGAGATAGCAGAAAATTACCTCTTCGAACAGGTAAACTATAGTGACGTTATTACACTGGAATACGATAGGACCAACAAGGAAGATCTTAGACGGTATATGGCTTTTGACCTGTATTTCGAAAGCTGCAGCGGGGGAGGACTATTCGACCTAATGACCTTTAACGGAGTTACAAGGTGGGGAATAAACCCTGGACTTACCATCGAGTCGGGTATATCCATCCATAACCAAAAAGGTCCGGCCAAAATTTTCTTGAATCTACTTCATGATTTTTAACAAAACTGTTCTAAAACAGGGGGCACTGGTACCCTTCGGAGGTCTGGCTGGATGAAACACTGGGGCCTGGCGCTTACCAGCTCACCGTAAAATTTCCTGATAAAACTCAACCGAAAACGTTACCTGACTCACTCATTCGAGATCACCGGGCCGCTTGAACTCACCCACGGAGGGTAACAGGTCCTCCGCCCCGCTTTGAGCGGCAAAGTAAAGCGATCCATCTCCGTATTCCTCGTTTACTTCATCCATAACCCGGAGCAGCTTTTTCCGTTTCCTCCGATCCGACAAAAGCGGTTGGGGAAGGGAATCCTTTGCACGTAACTTCGAAGCCCGAACGCCAACCATGGTCGGTGTAGGGGGGAAGCCCAGCTTTTCCTTGATCTTAAGGGCAATGGAATAAATTAAATTACCGTCATCTACAAAGCGACCCGGCGTTAGCTGTTTCCCTTTTATATTGAACTCTTTATCCCTCACAACCAGCTTTACTGTACCGGCTATTAACCCTTTCTTTCGTAGTCTATAACCAACTTTCTGGGATAACTTAAACAATACGGGAAGAGCTTTTCGCGGGGTTCTCTTGTAATCGGGAAGCGTAAGGGAGTTACCCACGGATTTTACTTCTTCTTCGTAGCTGGCAGGCAGGACCGGCGAGGGATCCTTGCCCTGTCCCATCAGTTTAAGCCGGGCTCCGTTCACGCCAAACTCCTTTCTCAGTTCTTTTTCGGGAAAATTACCCAGCTCCGGCACCGAGTTGATATCCATGCGATTTAACCTTCGTTCAGTCCTGGAACCGATGCCACAGAGTTCCGTCAGGGAAATTTCCTCCAGAACTTCCGAGATCTCTTCATCTCTGATCCGGGTGCTTCCGTCCGGCTTTTCCATGTCGGAGGCAAGCTTGGCCAGCAGCTTGTTTCGCGCGATTCCTACAGAACACGTAATCCAGCCCCCGAACTCTTCTTCCACCCTCTTCTTTATCCCCTCCACCAGCTCCAGCGGGGATTGGAACTCTTCCATTTTGGCGGTAACGTCGAGAAAGGCTTCGTCCACGCCAAACGGTTCGAGCCTGGGACTATAAGCTCTCAGGATATCGAAAAAATTATTGGTTATCCACTCGTACCTGTCGGGGTTCCCGGGCACCAGAGTCAAGCCTGGACAGATGTTCCTCGCTTTCCAGGTAGCCATGGCCGACTCGACGCCACACTCCTTGGCTTCTTTCGAAGCAGCCGCGACGACGGACTTAATGGTTGGTTTTCCCGTAACAACTATTGGTCTATCCCGGAGCTTCGGGTTGGCCTGCTGCTCCACGGAAGCAAAATAGGAATCCATGTCTACATGGAGAATCGTCCGACTCATCTTGGCTGGCGCCCCTTTACCCAGAGTTTGTCGAGCTTCCACTTGAGATTCTTTCCGTCGAAGGTGAGCTGGAAGACGTCACTGCCCGCGGTCACGGAAAAATGGTGCAGCGGGGCCTCTCCCCTAAAGGACCGATGATAAAGGTTTACCTCGTCTATTTCGTGTTTCCGTTCTCGCCAGAAAAACCAGACTGGCTCGACTTTACCCGAGGAAAACTTTACGCCAACTTTTATGGGCTTATTTATCTCTTTATACATGGTTAGCAATTACAGCGTCTATTAGTTAGTTATCGCGCTTTCCGGTCCTTTTATTTGCTTTACAGGTGATTTCCCGGGCGCGGAAATCACCACCTCTGATCTCGGCCTCCGACAGGATTTTGCTGAACGGTCAAGACAAAGTTCGACCATTATTATTCTAATAACCGCAAAAACTGGTTCTGGGCAATCTCTCGAATGAGATTCCCAATTTACATCTTCCGGACCACACCCACCACCCGGCCCCTGATCTCTACCTCTGACGGATCCCTGACGATCGTATCGTAGTAAGGGTTTGCGGGTTTCAGGTGGACCTCTTCATCCACCCTGGATAGTTTTTTAACAGTGCCTTTATCATCATTTATCACGGCCACCACTATATCCCCCACGTCCGCCGTCGGCTGCTGGCGAACGACCAGAATATCGCCCTTGTGAATCCCGGCTTCGATCATCGAATCCCCGTCCACCCTGAGTGCAAATAACTCCTCCTGGTTTGGAAACATTTCGTCAAGCTCCAGTAAACCCTCGACGTTCTCCACCGCCAGCGTGGGCCCTCCAGCCACGACAGAACCAACTATCGGCAGCCCCTCTTCCTTTCCAAATAATTCCTCCGTCTTTTCCCTTATCGGCTGTATTCCTCTGGCCTCTCCGCTGGATTTAGTTATCCAGCCTTTCTTCTCCAGAGCGTCCAGATGGTCAAAGACTCCTTTGGTGGAACTAATAGAAAACTCTCGTCCGATCTCCCGAATAGTCGGAGGTCGCGAATCCTTATCTATCCTTCTACAGATAAATTCCAGTATCTCGTACTGTCTCTCCGTCAAATTTTTCCTGTACATGGTTCGAAATTATTTTACTAAACTTATGTTTAGTATACAAGTTCTAAAGAGGGTTCGTTTAGTCAGAAACCAGTTGAAAAAACCTCCCCAGTTTGGTAGATTAAATGTACTGTCCGGAGGGGTGGTCGAGTGGCCGAAGACGACGGCTTGCTAAGCCGTTGCTGAGGTGAGACTCAGCCGTGGGTTCGAATCCCACCCCCTCCGCCACTTTCACACCTGTGATTTTCCATTTTTATAAGACTATAACCACTGATAGTAGCTTCATTTTGACTCCCTGGTTATACTTTATTTGCCACCTTTTGACGCTTGTCCCGCGCCTGCCCCAACCGTTAAATATTCAAAATTAAAGCAAATCGCCAGTGCCAGACAGGCACTACAGGGTATTCCTGCAGGATGACCTCAATCCTAGTGAACCAATTTTAGACCGGTTTAAGGGATTGGGGGATTTATCCACTACATACATAAAAATTGAATAGCAATCATTGAACCAGCGACCGCCGGAGCGTACTATGGTTTTAAGGTTATTTAACTGGGTTAGTAAATGAAGAATAAAGAGGGATCGTGGGTAAAAACTGCAAACAAATATGACTAAAAATTCAAATTTACTCGACAGGATAGATCAAATCCTCTCCCGGCACCGGATATGCAACTCCTGCCTGGGAAGGCTTTTTGGGCAATTGAGTCACGGCCTGACCAATGAAGAAAGAGGTAAATCACTGAGAATCAGCTCGGCAATTATTAGGGACAACCCTCCTGAGGAGTCGGAAAGCTGTGAAATTTGTCAGGGACTCACTGCCGAGCTCGACGGGTGGGTCGAAAAAGCTATAGAAAGAGTTAAAAGGATAGAATTTGAAACTTTCCTCTTTGGGACACGGTTGAAGGAAAATCTACTCGATAACCAGAAGGTCCTGGAAAAAGAATTCGAACTGAACAATTCCGAGGATTTCAGCCATGCCATCAACAGAAAATTGGGCAAGAAGTTTCGCGATAAGTTATACGAAAAAAGTAGAAAGGTCGAAGCCGATTTCGAATCTCCGGACTTGACCGTTCTAATCGATTTTAGCTCGGTAGAAGTTGAGCTCGATATAAGACCAGTTTGCTTCTACGGGAGATACAGGAAGCTTGCCAGGGGGATTCCCCAGACGGTATGGCACTGTAACTACTGTCGGGGCGTAGGCTGTGAGAGGTGTTCTTATACGGGAAGGGAGTACGATGATTCGGTAGAAGAAAGAGTTTCCGAGCCATTGAAAAAGGCAGTGAACGGAGAATCGACTGTCTTTCACGGAGCGGGCAGGGAAGACGTGGATGTTTTAACCCTCGGCCGGGGTAGACCATTCGTGGTCGAGGTCAAGGAGCCCAAAATAAGGAAGCTAAATTACGGCAGTGTAGTCGAAGAAATAAATGATAGATCATCCGGAGTTGTAGAGATCAGGGAACTAAGAAAAGTAACAAAAGACGCGATAAAAACGGTAAAGCAATCAGGTCTGGACAAAATTTACCGGATCAAGCTCGAACTGGGTGATCCCGTGAAGGAGGATCGTTTTAAGGAAGCTTTAAGCCAAATGGAGGGGAGGATATTCCAAAGAACCCCGGAAAGAGTTTCTCACAGGCGTGCTGCAAAAGTCAGGGTTCGGAAATTAAAAGACACGACTGTTGCCCGGTTATCCGAGTGTCAATATCAGGTTGATCTATTGGCGGAAAGAGGTCTTTACATAAAAGAACTCTTTTCCGCTCACCGGACCGTCCCGTCCTTGATAAAATTGCTCGGAACTTCGGTTGATGTGGAACAACTGGACGTCCTGGATATACCGGGCACTCTCGAAGAAAAGAACCAGAAAGACCTGAATAAAAAGGAATACACTTATAATAAGACGATTGATGACAATACCCTCACCAGGGTGGGATAAACTCGGTGAGTTCTGGTGAAAACGTTGAAAAAACTTATATTAAGGATTATTAGGTTCTACCAGAAAGCGATATCGCCCGGCCTTCCCGATACCTGCAGATTCTACCCATCCTGTTCCGAATACAGCAAACGGGCCGTCCAAAGACATGGCCCTATAAAAGGAATTTATCTTGGAATCAAGAGAATACTGCGATGCCATCCATTAAATTCCGGTGGGTTTGATCCCGTACCCGGGACGGACGACGAAGGAAAGGAATGGTCAAGAGTAGATCAAGACCAGTAGTTTTTACCGTTTTTGCTATTCAGTCACCACTTGTGATAGGTCACCCAGCTTGATAAACTGCTGCTTCAGGTAAAGCAAAAAGTTTACCCTGTTCTCGCGCTGAGCATCCTCATCGGCCATTACCATAACGTTGTCAAAGTAAGCATCTATCGGGTCCTTTAAGTCCAAAAGTTCTTCAATCACTTCTTCGTAAGATCCTTCCTCCAGGAGACTCTCCAGCCTCTCCTTTCTGGACTCGACTGCCTGCCATAATTTCCGTTCTTCCTCCAGCTGGAATAGATCGGGGGAAAACTCTCCCTTTTCCGTGCCTTCGGTAATGTTTACCAACCTGGTAAAAGAGTCCACGATTTCATTCATTTCTGGTCTTTCCTTGTATTCCACCAGGGCCCTGGCCTTCAGGTAGGTATCGAGAGGCTCAAGATTTTGACCGGAATTTACCGCATTAACGATATCATAGGGGACTCCATAAGC
>JAIPHN010000044.1 GCA_021735185.1 Candidatus Bipolaricaulota bacterium | reverse complement strand
AAAGGATATTAGAACAAAATCAATCAGATCGTTCAAATCGAGATCCAGACCCTTTCTGGCAACCTCGACTTTCACTAAAGCTAGAGCAGCAAGCAACGCCACGGCGTAGGCAATACCGTACCAGCGAATCGATAGAGAGCCAACGCGTAAAGCAATCGGATTCACAGTTAGCCCCCCAGAATAACTACAACAACCTGAAGCACGCCGACCAGAAACCCGATTACGGCCCCGAACCATGTAATTGCCCTGAATTGGTCCCCGGTTACGTCCAGCACCAATCTCTCGACTCGAACGGTAGAAAACCCCTCTACTTCGCCTTTTACTAGCTCTTTCACATCCAGAGCGCTGAGAATATCAGCACCCTGCCGGGCGACTACCCCGGTTAGCTCTTCTACCATCACCCCGGCAAACGGCTTAATAATTTCGGGTTCTAACCAGCGAGAGGGTTTACCTATCTCCCTCTCGCTCAGCTCGTGAAATTTCTCTTCGAGAAGTCGACCGAGCTTTTTTTTCACTCGTTCAGATCTAAGTGATTCCATTGCATAACCGGTAATTGCCCGAGCAAGCGCTTCTTTCTCTTCTTCGCGATCCAGCTCTACTATATCGCCCAGCTTCCGCTCCTCGGAGCTTTTCAGCATGGTTATAAAGCTTTCCAGCACGAAAGACTGGACATACTCGTTTTCGATTACGCCAATCGAAAGTTTGGTAAGCGTTGACGCCGCCCTTTTCGTTGTCGTCTCGGACCAGCCGAGTTCCGAAACTTCCTTCTCCATCAACTTTTTCAGGGACTCCACCGCGGAAGACGTCAACTCCTTTCTGAATTCTTCTTCTTCCAGCAACTCTATCAGCTTCGGGACCCCTTCATCTATCATCTCCTCAACTTTGTCTTTCATCTCTTCCTGTGAGAGTACGACGGTCTCCAGGAAGCCCAGTTTGATCTGGTCCCAGACGGAATCGTCCCTGAATTCGCCTTCCAGCTTTTCATCCAGCAGTTCGACGAGGAGCCTTTTTAACCGGTCGCGGAATTTTGGTCTATTCAGAAACTCAGCCCCTTTTCTCAATAGTACAGGTAAGATTTTCTCCACCTGACTCAGAACTAACTCTTTCAGGTCCTCCCCGAGGTAATCTCCGATCTTTCCTTCCGTTTCCCTTAAACCCTCCAGCTGGCCGAGCCAGTATTCCTCAACCCTTGTCCTTATCTCCTCGCTCTCTGCTACGCCGGAGAGGATCTCTTCAAGCTTCAGGTATATTTCCTCGTAAGACCATCTTTCGGCCAGTTCACCAAGTTTTTTCTCAGATAGTTCCTCCAGACCCGTATCGATCAGCTCTCGTAACAGGGATTCCAGACCATCTCCGGCGATAAAACCCTGAAACCAGGCTTTGATCTTTTTGATTAACCCGCGGGATAATTCCTCAAAATTGGACTCAGCGCGATCAGGCAGGACCTCTCGCAGGGACCCATAATCACTTTCAAGAAAGGAAACTATCCATTCCTCCAGAGCCCCTTCAAGTCTATCCTTTACTCCTGGAGCCTCCAGCCTCGTCTTCAGGGCCTCAGGTGTTAACAGATGCTCACCCACTGCCTGTCCGATGTTTTCCGCTATCTCGGATTTTCGCTTTGGGATGAGACCCGGAGTAAATGGTATACGGTAACCGAATAGTCTTTTTTTCTCGAGGGGGCGAAAAAGCATCCTTATAGCTATCCAATTTGTGGAATAGCCGATCATGCTGGCAACTACAGGTAAGCCTATCAGGTAGAGATCAAAATTCATTTTTACACCCGAAACTGGTAAAATTTTAAAAGCCCCACCAGAAACCTGGTACACACAAAAGAACTTTAGTGAAGCATGGCTAACTTTACACGTTAAATCAAGCAAAGCCTGAGGAGGGAAAAGTATCCAGGGTCTCCTAATTTCTGTTGAAAAAAATGACCATTTCAAATAAACGATGATACCTTTATAATATGTCTTAACATTATATAATTCCTTGATTTATTTAGTTTTTCAAAAGTCGCCCAAAATAATCTATTTGCGAAACATGATGTAGTTTGAGTAAAATAAAAGGAGGTTATTGGGTTTTAATAATCTCTATCCATGATAAATTTGTCATCTCTTATAAAAAAACTAGATTTTTTAGGTTCGACCGCAATAGTATTCCAATTCGTAATATGTTCAGGAGGGGTATAAATGCCAGCTGAGAAACTGGATAACATATTCAAGCCGGAGTCCCTGGCAGTAGTCGGGGCAAGTGAAAAAGAAGGCTCCGTCGGTGCTACTTTAATGAAGAATATAGTCGAAGGATTCGAGGGTGAGATCTATCCCGTAAATATAAACAGAGATACGGTAATGGATATCGAAGCATTTTCCAGCGTGAAAGAAATCGACAACGAAGTCGACCTAGCTGTGATAGCCACTCCGGCAAAGACCGTTCCGGATATCATCGACGAATCCGGCAAGGCCGGAATTGACGCAGCAATAGTAATTTCTGCCGGGTTCAGTGAAACCGGGAAGGAAGGAAAAAAGCTAGAAGAAAAACTGGAAGCGAAACGCGAAAAACACGGGATGCGAATTCTCGGTCCTAACTGCCTCGGTACCATAAGACCGGGCGCGAATCTGAATTTAACTTTCCTCCGCAAGGACCCGGCAGCTGGCAAGGTTGCTTTTCTCTCACAGAGCGGAGCGATGGGATCGGCAATCCTGGACTGGTCCACCAAGGCAAAAGTCGGGTTTAGTTCCTTCGTTTCCGTCGGCAATATGCTTGATATAGATTACGGCGACTTAATTGACTACTTCGGCCAGGACCCGAAGACGAATAGCATTATCATGTACATGGAAGCGGTCAAGAACGCGGAGAAATTTATGAGCGCCGCCCGGGGATTTGCCAGAACCAAACCTATACTCGTAATTAAGGCGGGGAAACACTCGAAAAGTGCGGAAGCCGTTGCTTCCCATACCGGTTCTCTCGCAGGTGAAGATCAGATATACGACGCTGCTTTTAAACGGGTCGGTATAACCAGAGTCTCCGACGTCGACGATCTCTTTAGCAGTTCGGAAACTCTAAGCAAACAGAACCTCCCTGATGGTTCCAGAATGGCAGTAGTGACCAATGCAGGGGGACCAGGCATAATGACGACCGACGCTATACTGGACTCCGGGGGGGAACTCGCGGATTTATCCCGGACTACAACTGAAAATCTAACCGAACTTCTTCCCGAACACGCCAGCAAGAAGAACCCTGTGGATGTTCTCGGAGACGCGGATTCCGAACGGTACAAGAAATCAATAAGTATTTGCCTTGAAGACGAAAACGTAGACGGGGTAATAGTTATTTATGCCCCACAGGGAGAAGCCTCGGCGCAGGATGCCGCAAAAGCGGTAGCGGCCGTTTCGAAGGATACGGAAAAACCAATCGTCACCTCGTTTATGGGAGCGGGAGAAGTCAATAAGGGCCGGGAAATCCTCCGTAATCAGAATGTCCCCACCAGGCCGACTCCGGAACAGGCAATAAGCGCCTACATGTACATGCATACATATGCTCGAAACCTGGAATTGCTTTACGAAACTCCGGAAGAACTTCCGGTTAACAACCAGCCCCCTCATCACCACCTCAAGGCGATGGTGAGGAAAGTTTTGAGATCGGATCGGTCAACTCTAACGGAAGTCGAAGCAAAGAAATTTCTCGACACCTACGGTATACCTACTTCTTCAACCAAAGTCGCTGAATCGGCCGACCAAGCCGCAAATTTAGCTTACGAAGTAGGTTATCCCGTGGTCCTCAAGATTTATTCCCATGATATAACACATAAGACCGACGTTGGCGGTGTAGAACTAAACCTTCAGAACAAGGAAGAAGTAAAAGAAGCTTACAGAAATATCGTATCAAGCGCGAAGAACCACCGTCCGTCGGCCGACATCCGTGGAGTAACCGTGCAAAAAATGGTATCAAATATAGATTACGAATTGATTCTCGGCTCAAAAAAGGACCCTCTCTTCGGTTCCTCCATACTGTTTGGCCGGGGGGGTACGGGAGTAGAATTATACAAAGACACTGCCGCCGGCTTCCCACCGCTCAACCAGGTCCTTGCTCATCGGCTGATGGAAGATACCAAAGTCTACCAGCTTCTGAAAGGATACCGTGGGAAAGAAGGAGCAAATATTCGGGAGCTGGAAAAACAGTTGATCAGGTTCTCTCAGTTGATTATAGATTTTCCTGAAATAAAAGAAATCGATATTAACCCTCTGGCAGTAATAGATGGGTCTTTCAAAGCATTAGATGCGAGAATGATTCTCGATGAGGATTACAAGGATAGAAATGTGGAAAAAACTCACGAACATCTCGCCATAGAACCTTATCCAAGGAAGTACGTCGAGGATTGGCGGCTGGAGGACGGCAGGAACATCACCCTGCGGCCAATCAAGCCGGAGGACGAACCGCTTGAATTCGAACTCTTCGATTCCTTCTCCGAAAAGACCTGGCGCCAGCGCTTCTTTGGGCCAAGAACGGAAATATCTCACAAGGAAATGACTCGCTATACAAATATTGACTACAGGCGAGAAATGGCAATAATCGGCATCCTGGAAGAAAACAATACCAGAAGAATGATTGGAGTCGGACGCCTGATTATTGGACCCAGTCAGGATACCGGAGAATACGCCGTAGTAGTTGGAGACCCCTGGCAAAGATTGGGACTCGGCGAAAAATTGACCGATTCGATAATCGGCGTAGCAGAGGACAAGAACCTGAAAAGTATCTACGCAACGATCCTGAAAAACAATAAGCCGATGCTGCAACTATCCCGAAAGATGGGGTTCCACGAAGTTGATAGGGACTCCGATACCGTAAAAATGTTACTGGAACTCAGATAAAGAATTTCCTCATCGGCTTTGGTCTTAAACGTTGGTTTTTTAGATTAAGTGTAACAAGGGTGGTAAGGATATAACAAAGCCACCCAGAGCATTGTTTTACCAACTAATCCACAGGAGGGTAATAAATTGACTGAACCAAAGCAATGGGTCAAGGAAGACCCTGAAAAAGAAGACGTATTTTGGCCTACGCAGGAAATGAAGGATAAAGCGTGGGTTTCGGACGAGTCCATTTACGAAGAGGCGCTCGAGAATCCGCAGGAATTCTGGGCAAAGCACGCGGAAGAGGGTATCGACTGGTATGAAAAGTGGGACGAAATTTACACTGAAGAACCGTATGACTACGAATGGTTCGAAGGGGGCAAATTAAATCTCACTTACAACGCTGTCGATAGACACGTAGAAAACGGCAAAGGCGACGAAAACGCTATTATATGGGAGCCCGAGCCTACCGATGAGGAAACCGTTCGGATGACGTACTCCGAACTACTGGAGGAAGTTTCAAAATTTGCCAACGTACTTGAAGGATTTGGCGTAGAAAAAGGTGACAGAGTCGGTATATACATGCCGATGATCCCCGAAGCCCTGATAGCGATGCTGGCAACTGCGAGGGTAGGAGCTGCACACAGCGTCGTTTTCTCAGCTTTCAGTCCGGATTCTCTCAAGGATAGGCTGAAGGACGCCAATGCCAAGGTTCTGGTAACTGCCGATGGCTACTTCAGGCGAGGAAAACCACTCAATTTAAAGAAGAACGCCAACAAAGGCTTACAGGACACTCCCGTAGATAACGTTGTCACCGTTCAGAGAACCGGCGCGGACGTCGAGATGGAAGAAGGTAGAGACCACTGGTATCACGAAGTTATGGAAGGAGCCGATACCGAACACGAGCCTGCTGTGATGAACAGCAGCGATCTCGCCTTTATCCTCTATACTAGCGGAACCACTGGCAAGCCAAAAGGTGTTATGCATCACGTTGGTGGTTACGCCGTACAGGCATACCTGACTGCAAAATGGAACTTTAACCTTCACGAAGACGATGTTTTCTGGTGTACGGCAGATGTCGGCTGGATTACCGGTCACACGTACATCAACTACGGGCCTCTGCTTAATGGAGTTACGACCGTAGTCTACGAAGGTGCTCCGGATTATCCGGAATACGACAGGCTCTGGGAAATAGTAGAAGACGAAGGGGTTACGGGCTTTTACACTGCACCGACTGCCATAAGGATGTTTATAAAGCAGGGCACCGAATGGCCCGAAAAACATGATCTCTCTAGCCTGAGAGTTCTCGGAACCGTCGGAGAACCGATCAATAAAGACGCCTGGATGTGGTACTTCGAGAATATCGGTGGCGGGCGCTGTCCGGTAGTAGATACCTGGTGGCAAACTGAAACCGGCGCTAACGTCATTAACGCTTTACCGGGAGTCGGACCGTTTATTCCGACCTACGCGGGGAAACCGTTCCCTGGTATCGATGCGGAACTGCTCGACACGGAAGGCAACCCCGTAGGAACGGACGAAGGCGGATACCTTACTCTACAATCTCCGTTCCCACCAAGTTTAATTAGAGGCGTTTACAAGCGACCCGAGAAATTCAAGGAAGAATACTGGAGCGAGTATGGCCCGGAAGCTTACTTTACAAGCGACGGAGCTCGAAAAGACGAAGACGGAAATATCCGGATTACCGGGCGCCTGGACGACGTGATGAACGTAGCCGGTCATCGACTGGCAACGGGTGAAGTCGAGAACGCTCTGGGTAAACACGAAGCCGTAGCGGAACCAGCGGTCGTGTCCCGTCCGGACGAGGTAAAAGGGGAAGTACCCGTAGCGTTCGTCATGCTGGAGAAAGGTGCCGATGTGGACCAGGAGACCCTCCAGGACGAACTGATTCAACTGGTAGACGATACTATTGGGCCGACAGCACGTCCCGCTGACATTATCATTGCAGACGAGGTTCCGAAGACCAGATCCGGTAAGATAATGAGGAGAATCCTAAAGAGCCTGGTCAGGGGCGAGGACGTCGGAGATCTAACTACGTTGAGAAACCCCGAAACAGTCGAAGAGCTTCAGGAAAAGCTTAGCGAATAACTCTCATTCGCGACCAAAATATAAAACGGAGTGATCGAACTTGGAGATCAATGAAGACGTAGCCAACCCAGCACCTCTCGGACTGGGAGGATTCGCGCTATCGACATTTATCCTGAATCTCGTAAATTCAGGCCTGGTCGAGAGCGGTTCTCTTGGTATAGTCATGCCAATGGCACTTGCATACGGGGGACTGGCTCAGTTACTGGCCGGGATGTGGGAGTTTAGGCGTAATAACATTTTCGGAGCCACGGCTTTTTCCTCGTTTGGAGCTTTCTGGATTGGCCTGGCTTCGTTCGAGATACTATCCTGGGCGGGAATAATAACTAACGTGCCCAGGGAAGGTTTAGCTATAATGTTAATTGCCTGGGGTATCTTTACCCTGTACGCTACTATCGCGTCATTGAGGGAACCAAAGGCAATTACGTGGATTTTTATCACACTTACAATACTCTTCTTCTTGCTTGCCTGGGGCGAATTTAATTCGACCGTAGCTACGATAGCGGGTTACGAAGGACTGTTATGTGCCCTCATAGCCTGGTATTCGTCCGCTGGTGTTCTAATTAATTCCATGTTTGGGCGAACGGTATTACCTCTGGGTGAGCGATAGAGCAGACAAACTCGATATATAACTAACATAATTGACGAAGTCACAGCGACCACAGGTCAAATAAAAGGCCTGTGGTCGTTTTTTCTTGACTTTTCCGTTTCTGGTGGACCATAATTGTACGGTTCATCTGATAGTTCGATAAGATTTGATTCCCGTCCGTTTCCATCAGTTAGTTTGTTGATTATAATTATTAAAAAAAGATGATCTCATATGTTTAATAAGGTAAAAAAAGCAGTTGATTGGGTTTTTGGGCAGACGAACGACCAGAAACTCTCCAAGCTCCGTAACTACGTCGACAGAGTTAACGAACTCGGAGATGAAGTAGCCGAACTGTCGCCAAAGGAAATGCGCAAGAAAACGGAAGAGTTCAAAAAGGACATGGATTCCGGAGCGGAGCTTGACGATTTACTCCCCGAGGCCTTTGCCCTGGTCAGGGAAGTCGCCGAACGGGAGACGGGAATGAGGCCTTACGATGTTCAGATAATCGGTGCTGCGGCTTTACACCAGAGAAGAATCGCCGAAATGGCAACCGGGGAGGGAAAAACCCTGGTAGCAACTATGCCTGCTTATCTCAATGCGCTGGAAGGCCAGGTTCACATTGCTACTGTTAATGACTACCTTGCCCAGAGGGACAGGAACTGGATGGGGCCGATATACGAAACCCTTGGACTTGAAGTCTCCGTGATCCAGGAGGATATGGAGATAGAGGCACGGCAGGAAGCTTACGAAGCTGATATAATCTATGGCACGGCTTCACAGTTCGGTTTCGACTATCTTCGCGATAACATGGTTACTTCGGCAGAACAGCGAGTCGGAGCCGATAGGGATTTTGCCATAATTGACGAAATCGATAGCATCTTAATCGATGAAGCCCGAACCCCGTTAATTATTTCTGGTTCTACCGAAGAATCGACGAAACTTTACAAGCGCTTTGCGAGCCTTGCCCCGAGATTTAACCCCGGAAGTGACTACGAAATAGATGAGAAAAACCAGTCGGTTTCACTGACCGACGAAGGTGCAAACAAAGCAGAAAGCTTTCTCCACCTGGACGATCTTTACTCGGCTGAAAACATTTCGATGCTTCACCATTTAAAGACATCCCTAAAAGCCAAAGAATTCTTCAAGAAGGACGAGGATTACATCATTCAGGACGGAGGAGTAGTTCTAGTGGACGAATTTACGGGCAGGTTAATGCCTGACAGAAGGTTGTCTCAGGGACTCCACCAGGCAATCGAGGCCAAAGAGGGAATGATGATTCAAAAGGAGAACCAGACGTTTGCCCAGGTCACCCTCCAGAACTTTTTCCTCCTCTATGACGGTTTAAGCGGAATGACCGGCACGGCAAAAACTGAAGAAGAGGAATTCGAAGACATATACGACCTTGACGTCGTTGTGGTACCAACGAACGAACCACTACAGCGAGACCACAGGCCCGACGTCATTTTTAAAACGAAAAAGGCAAAATACGAAGCCGTCGCGGAGGAGGTAGAGAAATTACACGAAGAAGGTCGTCCTATACTGGTTGGAACGAACGCCATTGAAAAATCCGAACGGTTAAGTTCTCTTCTGGACAAGCGTGGTCTTCCCCACGAAGTATTGAACGCGAAGAATCACGCCCGCGAGGCGGAAATTATAAAGGACGCCGGACAGCCGGGAGCAATTACGATAGCTACAAACATGGCGGGGAGAGGCACGGACATAAAACTTGGTGAGGGCGTAGCCGAACTCGGGGGTCTTCACGTACTGGGAACACAAAGACACGAAAGTCGTAGAATTGACAACCAGCTGCGGGGACGTGCTGGCCGTCAGGGAGACCCTGGCTCTACTCAATTTTACCTTTCCCTGGAGGACGACCTATTACGGATTTTCGGCGGCGACAAAATAGATTCTCTTATGGAAAAGGCCGGGCTGGATGAGGGTGAAGCTATAGAACACTCCCTGCTGACAAAGGCAATCAGGAGGGCGCAAAAAAAGGTAGAGGGAATAAACTACGAAAGACGAAAAAACGTGCTAAAGTACGATAAAGTTCTGGCCCAGCAAAGAGAGGCTATCTATAGTTTGCGTGACCACTTTATTCTAACTGAAGAGGGCAGTAGCTGGGAAGAAATTGACGGATACCTCCGTCCGGTTTTATCCGACTTTTCCGAAGATTTACTGGAACAATACGGGTTTAAAGACGGGGATCAAGAAGAAGCGCTGGAAGATATACAGGACGAATTAGCTGAATTTCAAAGCTTCTCTTTCGAAGAACTTTATGACGGAGGAAATGAAGACCTGAGCTGGGCCGTAGAAGAGTACGTTCTGGATAACTGGGAAAAACAACTTAAAACTTTTCAAGAAACCAGCCAGGTCACTCCCGAGCTGATAAAGTCAGTTATCATAAAGGTCATAGACCGAAAGTGGAGAGAGCATCTGTACGTGATAGACGATTTAAAGGCGGGCGTTGGCTGGTCTTCTTACGGAGGAAAAGATCCCCTGGTCGAGTTCAAACGTGAGTCCTTCCGCCTCTTCCAGGACATGAGGACTGAACTAAGAAGGGAGATAGTGGAATTGCTGGTAAAAGCCCGGATAGAAATGGGAGGTGCCGAAAAACCGGTAGAATCAAACGTAGACCCCTCAGAACTCACTTTTCAGCAAAGTGACGGTTCCAATGGGATACCGGCAAAAGACGCCGAAAAAGGAAGGGAACCCGAAAAACGTGAAAAAAAATCACCCAAACAGAAACAGAGGATAGTCGAAGACGAACCCGGAAGAAACGACCCCTGTCCCTGCGGTAGTGGAAAGAAGTACAAATACTGCTGTGGCGCCGAAGATTAAACTCGGAAGGGTTATTTTGATTGAATTATTTCTACCTGGTGTTATAATAATTATAACTCATGAAACTAATAGGAGGTGTTTTTCATGACAGTTACAACAGCAATGGTGCTCGGATTCTTTTGGTCTCTCTGGGCAACCGCTTTCCTTTCTTTCATGGGATGCGGAGTTTGCTAACCAGTTTCAAGAAGCAAAAGAGCTGCTAAATAGGTGATCTCTAATTGTCCAAAAAGAAGGTTTTGCTTATCGGAGT
>JAIPHN010000043.1 GCA_021735185.1 Candidatus Bipolaricaulota bacterium | reverse complement strand
TGAACGAAATAATGCAGACACTGACAATAGTTGCCACCATTTTCATTCCATTAACATTTATCGCAGGGGTTTATGGGATGAATTTCGAGGTCATGCCGGAGCTCGGCTGGGACTGGGGTTATTACGGAACCCTGGGAGTAATGGGACTTTCAGCTGCGGCCATGCTTTACTATTTCAAGCGGAAGGATTGGTTCTGAGGTCGTCCCCCTCGGCCATATCCACCCCCTCCATCTCCACCCTGAAGCGGGGAAATTCTAGCCCTTCCTCCTCGAAATGCTCCAGCAACTTTTCTCTGATTTCACATCGAAGGTTCCAGGCTGACGGCGGATCATTAGCCCAGGCTACTGCCCTTAGCTTAATCGTCTTCTCGGTAAAGTCCATCACCTGAACTCCTGGCTCCCCTTCGCCGTTCCAGTACTCGCTTCCCTTTACTGCTTCTACTATCCAGCTTCTTACCCTATCGATATCGGCCCCGTAGTCGAGATAGATGATCGTCGCTGCCATTAATTTCGGGTCCTTGATCGACCAGTTCTGAACTATCCTGTTACTCAGGACGTCGTTTGGAACGATGATCCGTCTGTTATCCCAGGTTTTTATGAAGGTCTGCATTAAAGTTATCTCCTCGACGTAGCCAAAGTCGTCCTCCATGATAACAGCGTCTCCCAATCTGAGAGGCTAAGAAAAAGAAAGAACTATTCCGGCAATTATATTCGACAGCGTGTTCTGCGCCGCCAGACCAAGTACCAGCCCGACGGCTCCGGCCGAGGCAAAAAGCCCTACTCCGAGGCTCCGAGCAGCGGGAAACTGGAAAACGAGAACGATAATCCCAATGAACCAGACGAACACTCCGGCCACGCGACGGAAGACCTCCATCCGTGTCGTCACGGCGGTAAACTTTTCCCTGCTTTTGAGACTCTTCACGTATCTACGCGACCAGCGAGCGAGCAGATAATTAGCGATTCGAGCAATGAGGAAGGTAGCCATAAGGATTATTCCCGCTTTCACAGCTGGCCAGTATTGAGTTGAAGCTACTTCAGTTATTAGTGACACGTTTTAGCTCACCTCGTCTTTCAACATTATTTTACCAAAACTTGCCGGAAGCTCACCAGCATTTACTGTGACTATGGACTTGAAGCAATATCCACAACCCCAAACCAGGAGACGGGTAGGTGCTGGAGGTCGTTCAACCGTGAAGGGTCAAAAGTGGTGTCTTTGGAATCGGAAAAAGCCTGATATTTATGCTGAAACGGTACAACTAACCTAGCAGTCGATCCATTTCAACTTAAGATCATAATGGCCTTCCAGGTGTTCGAAGTCGCTGTCGCTAGTAACCAAAGCCCCTGACTTTATTTGTGCCAGCCCGGCAGCTACGCTGTCTACGTACGGAATCCCCGTGCTGACCTTGATCTCGCTTGCCTCCAGTACTAGTTCTTCGTCCACCGGAACGATATCGATGTCCGTGTTCTTAAGCGTTACCAATGCGGATTGTGCCTCTTCTCTGCCCTCTTCCTGGAGCAGTATGTAATGTACTTCCCCTAACTGAATCGTGGTTATGAGGGACTCGGAACGCAGAAACTCCCCGACCTGTTTGTATCCAGCTTTGCCGTATATAACCCAGAATGGCGGAGGCGTCCAGGATGTAAGTCGAGGTAGTCATTCTTTATCCTCCCTTTAATCAAATCTCAACTTTCTGCTCCGAGATCCATTCTATCGCGAGCGGTATATCCTCCTGGTGCTCCGGAGAGCTCAGATCCGGTTTCAATCCATTACTTAATACCTTATCTCCTGACGGCGTGTAGTATTCTCCGGTAGTTAGTTTAACCCAAAAAAAGCCATTACTTATTTTATAAATCGTTTGTACGGAGGATTTGCCGGAGGAGCTCCTCCCGACGAGTACCCCCTTCTCCCGGTCCTTGATGGATGCTGCGAATAACTCTGCCGCGCTGGCAGTTCCGCCGTTGATTAGTACTGCGAGGGGAAAATCTGGAACTGAATTACCCAGTGACTCGTATTCCATCTTTTTGCTGCTCCCTCTACTAAATTGCGTTACGAGTCCCCTGTCGACGAACTCGCTCAACGCCGAAATCGCTGTCGATGTCATTCCACCGGGATTATTTCTGAGGTCAATTATAATGCCCTGAAAGCCCTGCAGAGACATAATTTGCTTCTTGTAATCTTCTAAGGCTTTCTTCGTAGATCCTTTGGTATCGTATCCACCCGCCAGGTTTCCGTACGGATGGAGGTTAACCTGTGATTTCTTGTCCGGAGTCTCGCGCTTGGCTTTACTTTGTTTTTTATAGTAATTCATGGTTTTGTCGACCTTTCCTTTCTCCCTGTAGGCAGAAGCCAGAGCGCCGTAAACCCGGACTAGAGCGTCTGGATATCTTCCTGAAACCTCTTCGAATATCTCCATGGCTTGCTTCTGGCGCTTTATCGCCTTATCGATTTTCCCCGCGTTTTTGAGGGCCACTCCGAGGTCTGAGTAGGCCTGTGCCAGAAATACTTGCTCGGATTCGGGACCCTCTTCCAGTATTTTTACGGACTGCATGGAGGATTCTATTGCCTTTCCAAAGTTGCCTTTACGAAAATAGGCATTGCCGATATTACCGTGGGTTTTCGCGATTTGATGGTTTTTCCCAGCATTAAATTCTCGGTAAGCTTCCAGGGCTTTTTCGTGATATTTAATGGCTTTGCCCAACTCTTCTTCCTTCTGATAGGCAGAGCCGAGGTTGTCATAAGTTTGAGCGAGGAAAACCGGGGCCTTTACTTCGTTCTTCTCAAAAAACTCCCTTGCATAGCCATAATACTTCATTGCTTTTTCGTATTTCCCCTCATCTGAGTAGGCGTTACCCAGAAGACCGTAGATTTTACCCATTTCCTTTAGATCGTTTTGTTGCTCTTCTTGATTTGGTTTTAGAAACTTCCTTTCCATCTTTTTTAGATAGCCTTTCAGCTTTCTGGGCGTCGCTGAAAGAAATTGATTGATGTCAAACAGGGCAATTTTTCTTTCCGGGAGGAGTTCGTATTCAACAGGAAGGATATTTAACTTCCGCCTGATCAGTGTAATAACTTCTTGTTCACCGTTCTGGTGCTTAATTGTTAGCTCTAACTTAGTTCCCTTTTCCCCGGTCAGGGCTGAGTTAATGTTTTTGGAACTCATACCATTTATCGATTTTCCATCGATTTTGAGGAGAAGATCTCCCGGACGGATTGAGCTCCGCGATGCCGGAGTATCAGGATAAGTGGCAAGAATTCTTGCCTGGCCTTTTGCTCTTTCCAACTCCATGCCGAGTCCGATATACTGTCCTCTAGTGTACTCTTTGTATTCTTCTCTCGTGTAAACCGCAGAATGATTGTCCCCTAATGCGTCCAGCATCCCTGATATTGCCTCTTTGATGAGTTGTTTTTTCTCAAGGGTTTCTTTCTGTCTGGTTTCGTCAAGTACATCCTGGTAAATCTCCACTGCCGGTTTGAGGTCCTCAACGGGTTGAAATTTCTCTTGAGAAATTTCCTGGCTGGTGAGTTCTTGTAGTTTATTTTTGGTAAAAGCCCCGGCAACTTCGTCCGGTAAGCTTTCCAACATTCCCTTAATTGCGCCCCTAACTAGTTTCTTATTGTCGATTTCTTCAGGTTCCCGGTACTCTTCGTTTATCAGCTTGTAAGTAATCAAAACCGAAGTGAAAACTTCGGGAATATCTCCAGGAATTTTACCGTCGTCTGCCGTGATTGGGGTTGATCCGATACCTCCGACTAGTATTAGTGTTATCAATCCCAACACAGTCAGGGATTTGAGATATTTACTCATTTTAGGAGCCCTCTTTCCAAGATGATAAAAATAGTGACGATACTCTTCAATTAATGCCCCAACACCTTCTGAACTAATCCCACCTTCCCCGTCTCCCGGTACAGGTCGGTGGCGAAGGTGGGAAAATAACCGAATGCCCCTACCTAACCCCGCTGGCTCAGTCAAAATCGATTTATTGGCCACACAGATGAGTTATATGTAATTCGTTGATAATGGGGCGTTATAGACGGACAAACTGTTAAAATAGTATCCCCTGGACTACCTTGTGGTAGTTGGTTATAGAGAATAAGATCTTACTTACTGGGACTTTTGTAAAAACCGTAGGTTCCGGAACTGGGAATTACCGGGCACGGGTATTGAAAGAACTCAAAATCGTGGATACCTTCCCCCTTCTTTTGAACACAAAAATGATAACTCGGAAGGGCATACGTTCTTTTTCTTATTGTCGGTTATCTCGTTTAGGGCACCGGTTACGCTACCCCAAAAACCTACTGCCTTCTTTGTCTCTTCTTTGAGGGCGCATTTATCTGTTGAGATCATTACTCCGTGGCCGCTGTTGTTGGCTATTTTGTTACCCTCGATCGTGGCCTCGATATTACTCGGCAGAAGATCGGATTGATAAAGTACTTTTCCGCTTAAGTCCCTGCCGGCATAACGGCTCCAGCTCGAGATGGAGATACCGGATCCCCCGTTTTGAGTGATTTTGGAATCGGCAACCGTGGCCTCGCTGAGGTCTTTAAGGGCTATTCCGTTTCCCCCATTATCCGTGATGATGGATTTATTAACTGTAGCTTTGCCGGCGCCAATAACCTGAATACCGTCGCCCGGGAAGTTAGAGATCGACGTATTGACTATTTCCGCCCGTGCCCCATCCGATAAGGAAATTCCGGTTCCGGACTTTCCTTCATCGGCCTTACCGCTGGTTCCTTTAAATAGGCTACGCTCGACGGTTACTTCGACCCGTGGTCCTTCGTACTCCTCGTCACTATCGGAGCGGAGCTTACCCGCCATAAGGCCTGTAGAATCACTGTTGATCGTCGACCCCTGAACCAGTGCCTCAATTGAATCCTCGGTTGGATAAATTCCGACGCGACCGTTCTTGAATACGGTATCGGTAATTTTTAGATCCAGATTTACTTTTTGCTCGCTCGTCCGGTCCGTAAATAACAGCAACCCGGACTCTCTAGATTCCTCCTCCTGGGAGATTATACAATCGACGATTTCCAGTGCGGACTCGCCATGGATAATAGGTGGGCGGTAAGCTTTGGCGTAAGAAGATATAGTCAAATTCTGTAATTTAATCAAATCCGCTCCCCCTGTGGCTAAGACGGTCGCGGTATTTGGGGTGGTGCTGTATATTTCCGGCTTATCTCCCAGCCCCCTGAGGGTTAGAGGTTTGGATATTAATATCGATTCTTCCCACCTGCCTTCCTCCAAACAAACGACCGAATCCCGTTGAACCTTATCGACCGCCGCCTGAATTGATTGATCTGTAGTGAGCGTGACGGTGCAGTCATCCGTGACTTCTTCCGAGGCAGCAGCCTGGGGGTCAGTTAACGTAGACAAGGCAAGGGTAATAACCAGCAAGGAAAGGATAAGCCTGAAAGTGATTGCTTTTTCTCTATGTAACATAGAACCTTCTCCTATTTAACAGGATTATATGAACTACGGTAAGATAGCCAAAGTATGCCCTGCCTTACCCTCCGCCGGAAGAGACACTCTTGCAAAAAACAGCAATCAGAGTACGGATTTTCGTCCAATGATAGGATATAGTAGCATATAAAAAGATTAACCTCTCGGCCGGGATATCGAGGGGCTACTTTGGGTTAAAAATGAACTTTGCTAGCAGAATTTTAAGCTTTTATCCGTAAAGCAATTTGAGGTTATGCGACGAAATTGTGTTCACCCCCTTACCTAGGGGAAGTAGTAAGGATATCCTCTGCAGCTTCAGTCTGTTTCTGGTTTTGCCCTTCTTTTTCTGGACTATAGTGGTCCACGAACGTTTCTTGGAGTCTGGCTTTGGATGTTTAAACCCTGTTTTTGGTACCTGTTTTCTGACCGTTTATGAGCACCACGGCAGCTTCGGGCTCATCTAACGTGATGGAACGTATCTCCCCGGTTACTCGAAAGCCGTCTTGGCAACAGCCCACCCGACCAGTTGCGACGTTGCCGCTGATGCTATCGGTCTCTGGGTTGAAGCCTACCTCGTAACCCTCCAGGTTACCGTCGACGGGCTCGATACTCCCGGTGACTTCGATTCGATAGTACGTTCTCCTGTCCGGATTGGCACTCCCGTCGATAATTACGGTGTGAGTCTCCCTTTTGTCTCTTGAAACTTTCTCATACCGCAGGTTCACCGGGTCGAGGCCCTCCGTGGATTGGATATCGGCAATGAACAAACTTGGGCTTTCTGAGAAGGTCAAATAACCTACTGACTCTACGTTATGGTCCGTTTCCTCATTGGCCGATTTTTCTTCATTCAGGTGAATCTTTATCTTCTCCCCGGAAGGCAAAGTCACGGTTGTGGATTCATGGCTAGCTTCTGTCCGGCCAGTAATGAGGATTTCTCCGCCCAGCTTAGCAGAATCGGCTTTTAAGGCGACATAGGCGATGGTCTCGTAAGAGTGCTCTTGTTGATTGACTTCTTGCTCTTGCATGAATGGAACGAACCCTTGAGGGGTGACCTTAGATACCCTGGTAGCTACTGTGTCTGCACCATGGAAGCTATTTCTGGCTGCAAGTACTATGGGTTTAGTGGGAAAAGGAGAGAAGAAGTTCACCCTTTGGGCTCTATCTTGAATGATTGCCGTTTTCACCCCGGTAATATCGGTAGCTATAACGTCAGCCTCGACTTCCAGCCCACCAGCTAAGGTAAAGTGTCCCCGCTCGACGGCAAGGTAGCTTAGGGTTTCCGTGGTATGCTCGTCATTTAGGTAGGGCCATTCCTGAATTCTAACCTTAAATCCGGTGGATGTCACGTCTTTAATGGCGACTGTAGCGGGATCTCTTCCGGTATAGGAGATGGGTTTGGCTACTACTACAGGATAGTTAAAGGGTTGGTCAAAGTTCACCTGTTTCCACTCGTGGTTCAGGGATATCTTACCGGATTCGAGTTGAAACTTGCCCTCTTTTATCTGAACTTTATCTTTACCGGGGCCTGTTGATATTGGACTCAGCCGAGGTCTTTCCTCGGTTTTCTGGGTTTCCTTCGTCCTGAAGACGTGTGCGTTTTTCCGTGAAGGGTTCGGGCCCGCCGGACGGATCATCAGTCCATGATTGGGGGCTCCCGACTGCCACTGCCGTACCAGCGGTGTAATATCAACTTCTACCCAGCCCTCTTCCGGTGCTCTGAAAGTGGTAACCGGCTCATCGGTAAAGGTAGGTTGCTGCTCCCAGCTTAGCTCGCCGCGATCGGCGGGGGGCAACCTCTCGCCCGAAACGTAGGTGCCATCTCCTTCCTTCCACGTACTAGTTACTCTGTAGACCCCAAGCGGGGCTCGGGCCTCGTGCCGTACGTTGTTCTGGTAGAGTTTCAGTATCACACGACCGCTGGCAGGCAGCTCGCTTGTGTTGAACTTCAGGTAAACCCTCGATTCCCCACCGACGGGATTCCAGCTAGCTCTCATGAGTTCCCAGTTTCCCCGGTTCGCCCGGTTCCAATTACGATAGCTGTAGGCATACACCATCCCGTCCGCGGATGGGAGTAGCCCCCTTTTCTTGCTTTCGGAAACTTCAATACTTTTGACCAGGAAGTCATCGAAATAACTACCCTGGTTACCGTGGCAATAAAGTCCGGCTTGGCCTCGGGTTAAGCTATCGTCGGTCGCGGAGAGGACTTCTTTTCCGTCCAGGTATGCTATCATCTTGTCCCCGGCCACTTTGACTTTTAGGTCGTACCACTTTCCCTGCTGGTAGCCTAGATCATTTCGAGCAAGTTCAGTTCCCTCTCCGTCCACGATTTTGGTGAACCTCATCCGGCTTCCCCAATCCTTTTGCCAGCTGAAGATATAGTAGTTGTCGGGATTCAAATACCTGAAGACGAAACCGATTTTGTCATCGTCCTCGGACATGACCCGGGCGGATAGAGAGTAGTTTCTCCAGTTCGAGGAACCGGTATAGGCGTAGGTACCACCTGTTGGCCATCCCTCGGAATAATTGGAAAGCTGGACCAGGCGCCCGTTTTGAACCCGCCAGTTTCCGTTGACCGTCTTCCAGCCGGAAAGGCCATCTCCTTCAAAGCGATCCTTTAGAATCACTTGGTCCGCTTTGCCCTCCGGTGGGGTCTTTGTTCCATCGCTTCCGGAAGATATGAGGGAGGATTTGGCGTTAGAATACAGCGTATTGGCCGTCTTGTATAAGTGCTTTTCCGATACCGAATCCGTTACGTAGATGACGAACCGACCCATTCTCCAGTAAAGCCTACTTGCTTCTCTCCCAGTTTTGGTGACGGCAGCGGGCAAACCTTGGAATTTCGTGGAACTGGGCCCAGGTGATCCGGTAATGCCATCTAGATCTTCTGCCGCTTCCTCTTCGTCGTCATGGATGATAATCCCCAGGGCGATGTAATTATCTTCCACCATACCGGTCCAGAATACTTGTTCAAACTCATTCCACGGCATAGTAGCTATCGATCCTTGCCAGTCGAACTGAGCGGCCGTCGCTTCGAGGACTTTTCCGAGGGATTTTTTTAACTCCACTGAGGATTGTGCTGAACTACCATCCTTACCGAACGTCCTGGTGCCGTCAGGCTGTATGACCCAGTCGAACTCGTATTCGGTAACTTCTCGGTTTTTGTAATCGCTGGCGGAGAATATTTCCTGGAGATAGATCTTGGCGTATTTCCCTTTGGAACGGATTACGTAACTGTGGGCCTGACGCGGTCGGACCGTGTCTTTGTATCCCTCTTTCGGTGCTTTATCGATTTGATCCAGTGGCTTAGTCCCCATGTCTATTACTCCGGGGGCATCAAAAGCGTGAATAACGGACTCTTCTCCACGATCAGCGATGAAAAAGTCCATTTTGCTTTCAGCCGGACCCCGATGTTCAAAACTGAATCCCTTTTGGGACTCATCCCAGTCCAGAAGTTTTGCCTGGCCCGAAGGCAACCCATCCTCGGCCCAGACGGTCGAGACCAACAGACTTGAAAGTAGGAGAGTGCAGAGAAGGTACTTAAACAGAGAAAAGCGCTTCGTAGTTAGCCGAAGTATCATTTTCCTCACCACCTACAGAAAAGAGATAAACTCATTATAACGGATTCAATTTTTACTTGGCAAGTATGGGAAGGAGGGGGTCCGATGCTTGCTGAATCCTCGCCCGATGGCGGGGGAGGAAAAGGGGTATTGCAGGGCAAAACTTTCATACAGGGTGTCCTGAAGTGGTCAGAAACCGGCTGGAATTTCCTTATGAAAGTGCAACCTTCCCCTGTGAGAAGCTTAACAACCGGGCCAAAGTAAGAAGTACATGGAGGTTTAACCAGTCTGAAAGAAGTAGAGAAAAATAATAACGGATAATGGTTGGACGGGAGGGATTAGCAAGTATTTATTAAACTCATTCACGGGTTTTAAGCGAGAAATAAAATGATGAAAATACCGACTTTTAGGGGTGCCGGTTCGGCTAGGTCAAAAGTCTCCGGGTGGGATATTCGCGGTTGGTTGTATCCATTGCCTATTTTAAGTAGCCGGGGTTCACCCAATATTTTAGTTAATAGTGTTGCGTATAGTTGCGGACCAATCAGCCATTCTTTCTTTTATCCTCGTACATCTTCTTATCCGCTTCGTTGAGTGCCTCTTCCACGTCCCTGTCCTGGTCGGGGTTCCAGTGAGAGACGCCCATTGCCAGAGTCAGGGGGAAATCAAGCAGGTCGGACTCCTGGTTCCATTGAGATAACTTATTCTGTAGCCTCTTTACGGTATTTTTCGACCCGCCGTTCGTTTCCGGCATCATGACCAGGAACTCGTCCCCGCCGTACCTTACCACCGTGTCGGCGTCCCTTACGTTCTTTTCCAGTAGGTCAGCTACTTCTCGTAGGACTTCGTCTCCTGTCCGGTGCGAATAACGGTCGTTTATCTCCTTGAACCTGTTTACGTCGAGCATTAGGAAAGCAAGAGGGTTATCGTAGCGTTCCGCTTTTTGGACTTCTTTTTTTAGGGTCTCGTTGAAGTAGCGGCGGTTGTATAACTCGGTCAAGGGGTCACGAATTGCCTGCTGTCTTAATTCCTCCTCGAGTCTGATTCGCTTTACTTCCTCGTGCAGGTGGCCGGCCAGTATTTCGGCAAGCCCGAGGTCGTATTTGCCAAAAGCTCCTACTTCATTGGATGCCACTTGAAATACCCCGACATCGCCAATCGGTACGCTCATGTATCCTCTAAGCTCGGACCTATCCGTGGCAGCCCTTTCTTCCTTACGTAAGTCATCTCCCAGGATGGACCGTTTTTTCTGAAATGATTCTCCGGCCAGACCTTCGTCCAGGTTATGGGGAGGTAATTCGTCCAATTCTGTGTTCGCGGTAGCGGCCACGGGTACCAGCTTGTCCACTTTCACGCAGTAGAAAGTGCAGAGGTCGAAATCAAGTACACGCTGGGTTACCTGAACCGCCACGTTACATAGATCGTCCTCCGTTTCACACTGTTGGAACCGGTCGACCGCGTCGTGTAGTTCTTTTAGTTTGTTACGCTCCTCATCTAAAGCTTGTTCCGCCCTTTTCCTATCGGTTATATCCTGGTGAGTTCCTACCATTCTCACCGGTTTCCCTTCTTCGTCCCACTCTACCACTCGTCCCCGGTCGAGCACCCAGACCCAGTCCCCGCTCTTATGCTTCATCCGGGCTTCACACTCGTAAACCTCGGTCTCCCCGTTAAAGTGTTTCTCCAGAAGTTCCTCCGAACGTTTTAGGTCCTCCGGGTGAGCTAACTCCTCCCACGTCTCTATGGTTACGGGCCGAAGCTCTTCCAGGGTGTAGCCAGCTATTTCGGCCCACCTTTCATCGAAGACTACTTCTCCGGTCTGGACGTTCCAGTCCCATATTCCCGCTT
>JAIPHN010000002.1 GCA_021735185.1 Candidatus Bipolaricaulota bacterium | reverse complement strand
AAATTGTCGGAAAAACTCGTGAAATAATTTAGGAGGTAAAATAGTGTCTGACCAGGAACTTGATGTGGGAACGGATAGCCCCGCCGAAGTTGATTTTAGGTGCGATACTGAGGATCTGGTTTACGGAATGGATATCGTGAAGAGAAGTATCGGAACCGGTAGAGATATGCCGATACTTTCAGGAGTAAAGCTGGAGGTCAAATCAGAAGAACTGAAGCTTACTTCAACGGACCTGGAAATGACTACCAGGTGCACAGTTCCGATAACTAATCTCGAGGGCGAGTCAACGGTAGTGCTTAAGGGTGACGTTCTTGCCAAGATAATGCAGAGAATCCCGGAAGGGGGCGAGGTAAGGCTTAAGTCCGATCCCGAGGAGAATCAGAAAGTAGAACTATCCTCGGGGCCGATCAATTTCGATCTTTTTCAACTATCTACAGAGGACTACCCAGGCGTTGATCAGTTACCGGAAGAACCGATAGCTGAGATAAAAGTTGACGAGTTCAAGGAAGCGATCAAACAGACTACTTTTGCTGCTCTGAAGGCAAAAGAAACGACCAGATTGTCTTTGACTGGAGTAAACTCGATTTTCGAGGCGGACCAATTAAAAATGGTAGCGACAAACGGGTACAGGATGTCCGTCAAATCGATTCCGCTAAGCGAGGTCGAAGAGCAGACCACGCTCCTTATCGAATCAAGTGCTCTGGGGGAGCTCGATCGGATTCTCTCCAGCACGGATTCGGAAACGGTAAAAGTTTACGCTTCAAAGTCCGAGGTCTTCTTCGTATCCGATGACGTGGTATTTTCGGATAAACTGATAATGGAACAGTTTCCGGAGTACCAGGCAGTTATACCGGAAGACAATGAGCTACCGTTGAAGCTGAACAGGGACAAGACGATGGAAACCCTGAATCGAGCGGAAATTACCGCTTCGGAAGAGTCCGGTGCCGTTAGGTTACAGGCGGAAGAAGGTTCGGATGGATTGACGATCTATTCTTCCTCCCCGGAAAAAGGAGAGCTGGAGGAGATAGTTGAGCTGCTGGAGCCGAGCAAGGGAACCGTGGAAATATCCTTTAAAGCAGAGTTTTTGATCGATGCACTGAGGCGAATGAGTACTGAAGAGGTAGTGCTCTGGCTGCTGGACTCGGATACTGCCGGCTTACTGGAACCGGCAAAGGGGGAAGAGGACTTTCTTTACGTTTGCATGCCGATCTCCGCGGAGCAATAACTCCGAGGTTAGGATCAAGTCCGCCCCGTTTTTGTGTAAATGAACCTTCAGTTATGGTTGGTTTCTCGTTTCTTCCTCATCTAACGGGGGCGAGCTTTTGCCAATAATAGCTGAGAACCACCCAGGGCTTGCCCTGGGGATGAGCCGCTGGTTAACTTAACTTGATATAAAGCACCCAGCAGTCAATTCGCCCTGCTCATTAAAGTTCAATACAGGTACAAAGCCAGTTCCGAATTGACTGCTGGGTGCTGGGTCTCGCGTTTTTGAAGTATGTAGTTTTTTGGTTGTAAAGGGGTTTTTCTACAAGCCCCGCGCGGAAGGGCGGGGTAATTGACTTCTCAGATAGTTCCTGAAAAAGTGAAAACTTATCTCGTAACTGAGCTATTCGTGTTAATCTAAGCTACTCCTGACGATATTTACCCCCGAACGCAGAGCCCGGCCGAGTTTTTCCTTTTCCGGGCCACCGCCCTGGGCGAAACCAGCAGAACCGCCTCCTCCGCCACCCAGTACTGCAGAAGCCTCTCTGACGATCTTTCCTGCATTTAATAACTGGGTACGTGATTCGGAAACCTTGCAGACTACTGAAGCACTATCCTCCTCGGTTGTGCCGAGAATCACTACGCCGTCGATCTCGGCCTCAACGTGATCGGCCAGTCGCTTCAAATCGGATGCATCGACGTTTGGTCTGTTAGCTACTATCTCGACTCCTTCCTCCCTCTCAACTTCCTGGAGAATTTTTTCCTTTAAGGTGGCAAGTAACCTTTCAGTTTTTCTTTCCAGTTCGTCTCTCAGGTTTTCCTCCTGTGTCAGAATCGAATTGAATCTTTCTACGAGGTCGGATTCACCGGAGCCTGCCATATCCGCTAATTGTTTCAAAAGGACCCGTTGATCGCGGTAGTCAGATAAGAAGTTTTTACCCGTTACGGCTCTTATCCTGCGGATGCCGGAGGCAATCGTCTCTATTGATTTGATCGCAAAACCTCCGATCTGGCCGGTCCTGTTTACGTGAGTCCCCCCGCAGAGCTCTTTACTGAATTCTTCAACGGTAATAGTTCTCAGTTCTTCCTTGCCCCGATATTCCTCCTCGAAGTGAGCAGAAGCGCCGAGTTCTTTTGCTTTTTCCACGCTTTCCACCCAGTCCACTGAGACGTTCCTGTCGGATAAAATGATTTCATTGACGATGTCTTCGATTTTTTCCTGTTCTTCTTCGGTCGTTATTTCGAAGTGATTGAAGTCAAACCTCAACTCCGCGGGAGCTACTTTGGAACCGGATTGGACTACGTGGGACCCCAGTACCTGCTGGAGCGCCTGGTGGAGCAGGTGAGTTCCAGTATGATTTCTCTCAGTCCCCCTCCTTTTATCCGTATTTATTTCCGCCGTCACTCTGTCTCCTTCGACGATGTTCCCGGTAGATACGTCTATTTCGTGATAGTAGATCCCGTTCCTCTCTTCCACTTGCTTGATTCGGGTCCGGCTCTCTCCGTCGAGGATCCTTCCAACGTCGCTTACCTGACCACCGGCCTCCGCGTAAAACGGAGTCCTGTCTAGAACTAAGATTCCCTCGTCCCCTTCTTCAAGTCGATTGATTTTCTCGCCGTCCTTGATCAGGGCTATAACGCGGGCTTCTGCTCTGTCTTTTTCGTACCCGAGGAATTCCGTTTCCGGAACGTCAACTACTTCGTGAAGTTCTCCTCTGTCCTCCTGTTCGCTTCTGGATCGTTTCCTCTGCTGTTCCATTTCTTGCTCGAAACCTTCCATGTCGATAGCCAGGTCTTCTTCTTCTGCCAGCTCTTCCAGAAAAGTCAACGGTAGTCCGTGAGTATCGTATAACCTGAAGGCGTCCTTGCCGGGAATTTCGGACTGATTGTTCTCCTGTAAATCCGAGGCCAGGCGATAAAAAAGCTGTTCTCCCTCGTTCAGCGTATTTCTGTAACTCCCCTCTTCGTGTTCTATGACGTTCTCGATTAAATCCCTTCGTTCGACCAGTTCCGGGTAAGTTTCCCCCATAGTATCCATAATCGGCGGCAGCGAGGAAGTCAGAAACGTCTCTTTCATTCCTAGCCTGTCGCCAGCCTGGACGGCTCGCCGGATTATTCGCCTCAGAACGTATCCTCTTCCTTCGTTGGCGGGTATCACTCCTTCTGATATGAGGAATGCCGCGCCCCGGAGATGATCCGCGATTCTATGGACGTAGCTGGTTTGTTCTGGCGTGTAAGAATTGAGGCCGATTTTCTCCTTGACGCTAGCGATAATCGGGCGAAAGATGTCTATTTCAAAGTCGGAATCCACACCCTGAAGCACGGATGCTACTCGTTCCAGGCCCATGCCAGTATCGATGTTCTGCCTTTCCAGTTCCCTTACTTCCCCTTCTCTGTTCATCTGATAGCCGGTAAATACGAGATTCCAGAGTTCATTGAACCTATTACAATCACAGGCTACCCCGTCACAGTCGGGACCACAGCTATACTCCTCCCCGGCGTCGTAAAATATCTCGGAATCCGGGCCACAGGGGCCGGAATCTCCCACCGGACCCCACCAGTTTTCGTCCTTACCGAGCCTGGCTATCTTGCTTTCCGGAACTCCAATTTCGTCGCTCCATATCTGGTAAGCTTCGGAATCCGTCTCGTAGACAGAGACCCAGAGGTTTTCCTCCTCAAAACCGAGTACATCGGTAACAAATTCCCAGGCGAGCTTTATCGCGCCTCTTTTAAAGTAAGAACCAAAAGAAAAATTACCGAGCATCTCGAAGAAAGTATGATGGTACCAGGTTTCTCCGACGCGTTCGATATCGTTTGCTCGAAAACACTTCTGGCAGGTTGTGGCTCTCTCAACCTCCGGTTCACGGTGCCCCCAGAAGACGTCCTTAAATTGTACCATCCCCGCGGAAGTAAATAACATGGAGGGGTCGTCGGGAATCAACCCTGACCCCTCCAGCCTCAGATGATCTTTCTCTTCAAAATACCTTAGATATTCTTCTCTTAGTTTATCAGTTGTCCACTCCATAGCCTAACCTTTATCGATCTTTAATTTGTGCAGGACCGGACCCGTCAGTAACTTGGGATAGAAATCGGTGGACTTTTGGGGCATCTTTTCTCCTTTATCGGCAATTTCCTTGACCTGATCTATCCTGGTTGGATTCATGATAAAGGCTCCCTGATATCCACCTTCTTTGAGCATGTCGAGGGCTTTTTCTCGTCCCCTTATGTAATCGAGGTTTCGTTTCTCCTCGAGTGCTTCCTCGTCTATGCCAAGATAGTTTTCCAGGACTAACTTGTGCAGAATAGCTACGTCGAGCTTTTGCCAGGCCGAGGATTTATTCGGAAGCAGCTCTTCCATGACTGATTCGTCCTGAAGTGTCATGGACCAGTAAGCCTTGTCATCCTTTGCTCTGTAGCCGAAGGTGTGCTTTTCTCCTCTATCTTCATCCAGTTTTTCGAGGAGGTCGTCTCTTTCATTGTAACGAGAGATCCTGAAGTGCTCCCTCGCACTGTCGAGTACGCCATGGGGCTTAAAGTTTTTCACGTCGTGCAGTAGCCTGTGAGTTGCGAGAATGCTCAAACCGGGATCGTCCACGTTGACGAAGGACATCATCCTATTGTCAAAACCACCGGTATCCGGCGATTCCCAGCCTTTCTCGCGGCACTCATTGCAATAATTCAGTGCAGTCTCGTATCTGTGATGTCCGTCCGCGATGTAGAGGCTTTTGTCGGCCATTGCCTCTTTTATACTTGCAATGACTTCCTCGTCAGTTAATTTCCATATTTTGTGCGTGTTCCGGTGCTTGTCTTTTACTTTGACTAACGGGTTGTCATCTCTCGACTCGTCCATCACCTGAGTAACCTGGTTCTCCGGATCCGAATAGAGCATAAATATTTGGCCAAAGTTCGCTTCAGTTGCACGAAGCAATCGCAGTCTGTCGGCCTTCGGTCCCGACATCGTTTCTTCATGTGCCTTGACGCCTTCTCCTTCCTCTATCTTGCCGAGGCCGATAAAACCTTTTCGGACTTTCTTTTCGCCTTCGGCTTCGTACTCCTGGTAGTAGGCGTAAAAAGCCGGTTCGTTATCCCTTTCCAGCACACCTTCGTCCATCCAATCCTGGAGGTTTTTTGCCGCTACTTCGTATTTATCTTCTCCTTCGTCTCTCGCTTTACTCAAAATTATTCTTACTATGTTGTAAATGCTGTTATTGGCGAGGTCCTCTCTTTCCTCTTCATCGATTTTGTCGTAAGGGGGGCTAACTACACGATTAATATCGCCGACTTTTTCCGGATTGTACCTGAAACCTTCAAAGGGGTAAACTTCAGCCATGATTATTCCTCCTTGCCAAAGAAATTCATTAATTCGTCCGCTGTTTGGGTTCCGACCCTTCTCTGGGCTTCAACCGTTGACGCGCCCAGGTGGGGTGTTAGAGAGAGATTGTCGAATTTTAGCAACTCTTCCTTGGACGGAGGCTCTTCTGTGAATACGTCCAGTGCTGCCGCTCCGATCCAGTCGTTCTTCAGCGCTTTTGCAATAGCGTCTTCATCCACTACGCCACCCCGAGCACAGTTTACGATACAGGCGGAATCCTTCATCTTTTTCAATTCCGCTTCGGCTATAGTGGCTCCTTCCGAAGCCACGAAGGGTATGTGCAGGGTAACGTAATCGGACTTTTCCAGCAACTCATCCATCTCGACCATCTCTATTTCTTCGACGGGTGCCTCGTCAATATACTTATCGTAAGCCAGCGCCTCCATACCTAATGCTGTCGCCTTCTGAGCGACCAAGCTCCCAATCCTGCCGGCTCCGATAATTCCCAGTGTTTTTCCCGCCAGCTCGGTACCTTTGAGATCGCTTTTGATCCATTTTTGTTCCTTCAGGGAAGCGGTACCCCGGGGTATATCACGGGCCAGCGAGAACATGTGGCCCAGGGCGAGTTCGGCCACGGAATTGGAGCTAGCTTCCGGGGTGTTCCGGACCTCAATACCCAATTCGTCGGCATGATCGAGATCAATATTGTCCAGCCCGACTCCGGCTCGGACGACTATTTCCAGGTTATCTGCCTCGTCCAGTATCGGAGCCCTCAGTTTGGTGGCCGAACGTACGACTATACCTTCGTATTGTCCGATTTCTTGCTTGAGTTCTTCAGGGGAAAGATCGTATTTGTGGTCAAGCTCGAATCCCGCATCTTCTAATTTTTCGACACCTTCCTCGGCGATAGGATCGGATATCAATATTTTAACCATGGTTCCTCCTTTTTTCTTTTTTAAAGTCCGAGAATATCGTTTATCGTGGCGAGTAATCCCCGAACGTCCGGTTCACTCAAATCCGCCATGTTGGAAATCCTGAACGTTTCTTCGGACATATCCCCGTATCCGTTTGCGATTCTCATATTGTGTTTTTCGATCAGTTCCTGGTTTAGATCCGCAACGGATATTCCCCTCGTATTTTCGACACAGGTCAATGTTTTTGACCAGTAACCTTCTTCGGGGAAAATATCGAAGTACTGTTTGGCCCAGTTCTGGACGATCCCGGAAAGCCGGTCGTGGCGAGCAAACCTGTTTTCTATTCCCTCTTCGTCAACAATATACTTCAGTTGTTTTCTAAGAGCTAAAATCTGTGGTATGGCCGGCGTGGTACGGGTCTGACTCCGCTTGTGGTATTTGTGTAAAAGCGGTAGGTTGAAGTAATAGCTTCTTGGCTCCACGTCCTCGGCACGTTCTAGTAACCTCTCGCTGACGGAAGCTACCGCCAGGCCGGAAGGAAGACCGAATGCCTTCTGGACGCCCGCGAGACACATATCAATACCCCAGTCGTCGACCTTGATTTTTGCTCCTGCCATTCCGGATACGGCATCTACGAGGAACATCGTGTCGTCGTAGCTGTTTACGACTTTTCCTACCTCTTTTACCGGATTCATCATTCCGGTTGAAGTTTCGTTAAATACCATGGTAACGGCATCGTATTCGCCAGTGGCGAGTTTTTCATCCACCATCTCCGGCGTAACTGGTTTCCCCCAATCCTGGTTTAAGATATCTGCCGGTACGCCGTTTTTTCGAGTTATCTTGTGCCAGCGCTCCGAAAATGCACCATTGGAAACGGTTAAACTTTTTTTCTTAACACCGTTTGTCACGGCTGATTCCATGGCTCCGGTCGAAGAAGAGGTAAAAAGAAAAACGGGGTTATCGGTAAAAAGCAACTTTTTTAACCTGGGCTGAATATCGTCGTAAACGTCGCTAAATTCTTCAGTTCTATGGTGAATTTGTGCAGTGGAAAGTTCCTGTAGTAATTCCGTTCTAACTTCAGTTGGGCCTGGTGTAAATAATTTTTCGTGCATTAGGTCAGCACCTCCTATAATTTTCAATTAAGGATATTAGAACGGCCAATTCTTTGCAAAGAGTCGCGGGATAAAGTTACTGAGTTAACAAGTTGGCAATTATGGCAATATATTTGTCATTCATAGAATTATCCTTATAATTTATCTTACAAAAAGGAGAAAACCAAAAAAAGGGTGTTGCAGAGGATATAGATATGAAAGAGAGAAGGATACCGAAAGAAACGATTGATCGCTTGCCTCTTTATTTGCGGTGCCTTAACAAGCTGATTGACCGGGGGGAGGAAAATATCTCCTCCGAAAATTTTTCCAGCAGGCTCAATTTGAACTCGGCCCAGGTCAGGAAGGATCTTTCCTATTTTGGTGACTTTGGCACTCGAGGTGTTGGTTACAAAACGGAAAAGCTTGCTTCGGAGATCCGTGATATTCTTAATCTGGATAAGAGCTGGAGCATGGCTCTTGTTGGGGTTGGAAATATCGGCTCTGCTTTGCTTACTTACCGGGGATTTGACCAGAGGGTATTTGAAGTAGAAATGGCATTTGACAGAAATCCTGACTTGATCGGGGAAGAATTAAACGGGGTTGAGATAGAGGACGTCAACAATCTTGTTGATAGAGTTTCCGAGAAAAATATCAGAATTGGAATAGTTGCTGTCCCTGCCCAGGCTGCTCAGGAGATTTCCGAAAAGCTTGTCGAGGGTGGAGTAACGGGGATATTAAACTTTGCCCCTACTCTGCTTGATATTCCGGACGACGTACAGCTGGCTCAGGTAGATATAACCAAGGAGCTAGAGCAGCTGGTCTATTACCTCCAGAAATAGGGCCCGGACCCGCTCTGAACGATACATTTCGTCTCACGATAAAACCTTAACCGGCACGACAGCGTTATTACCTAAAGCGTATCCCAGGTTTTAGCTTCGCGCTCGCTCGAGCCGAGGTCAATTTTTTCCGTATTTTGATACTTAGGGCAATTATCTCGTACTGTGCCTATTCGATGGAAAAGTCCATTACCTGGCGGAATAGGGAGTTTGGCCTTATCCCGTCTGATGCTGGGGCTATGTTTTTCAACTAAGGGCAATAATTGAGCTGGTTTTGGTTTTAACACGATAAGATAACTGAAGTCTTTTGTTTTTTTAATAATTGTGTGCTTGCAAATTGGCGTTCTGGTGAGGACAATATCACAATATCTTAATTTATCGTTAACTGGTCACAAATAACTTGAAATAAGGTGATATCATGTCAGTGGAGCTGGAATCTCTGAAGGATCAGGTCGGAAAGGAGCTAGATGGCCTTTCGAGAGAGCTAAGAGAGCTGGGCGAACGAATATTTGAGAACCCTGAGTTGAAGTTCGAAGAACACAGAGCGGCCCAGTGGTTGACCGAAGAACTTGAAGAAAAGGGTTTCGAAGTTGAACGCGGGGTCGGAGGGCTGGAGACTGCTTTTCTAGCTCGTTGTCCTCATGAAAGTCAGGGGCCGACTATAGCTTATCTCAGTGAATACGATGCTCTTCCCGGCCTGGGTCACGCCTGCGGTCACAACTTAATTGCAAATATAGGTTTAGGTGCCGGTATTGGGTTGTGTTCGGTTATGGAAGAACTGGGAGGACAGTTGCTGGTAATAGGGACACCCGCCGAGGAGGGTGGCGGTGGGAAGGTCGAACTGATTGAAGCCGGTGTCTTTGACGACGTCGATGTGGCCATGATGGTTCATCCGTCGGATAAAACTCTAGTTGGGCGGGGTAGCCTGGGAGTTCAGGAGCTCAAATTTGACTACTACGGCGAAGCAGCCCATGCTTCGTCTCAGCCCGAAGAAGGAATAAATGCTCTGGATGCTGCAATTGCTACTTTTAACAATGTAAACGCGTTGCGAGAACATATAAAAGAAAGTTCGCGGATTCACGGTATAATCACGGATGGCGGGGAAAAGCCGAATATTGTTCCCGAACACGCCGGAGCAAAGTTCTACGTCCGTGCAAAAGAAATGTCGGACCTGGAGGAATTGCTGAAAAAAGTGAAGGACTGTGCTGAAGCCGGAGCGCTTGCCGCGGGTGCTGAACTGGAGATAACCAAAGAAGGTAGGCGGTACGAACCGATGAAGCCCAATCCAGTGCTGGTTGAGCTTTTTCAGGATAACCTGGATTGCTTGAACGAGGAAATCGATGAACATGTCGGCGGGATGGGTTCTACGGATATGGGAAATGTCAGCCAGGTAGTTCCAGCGATACATTCTTATATCAAAATAGCTGAGGAAAATACCCCCGGTCATTCAAACGCTTTCGCCGAAGCCTCCAACTCTGACAAAGGTTACTCGGCAATGATTACGGCGGCAAAAGCACTGGCGATGACCGGTATAGACGTCCTCGGGAAAAAGGAGAATTTAAAGTCAGTTAAAGAAGAGTTTTCCTCGGACTAACCGTATTTTCAAGCTCAAACCTGAAAATCGGATTTGAGATTGGACAGTAATGATAGCTGGTTTGAGTAATTAGAGGAGCTGGTGTTGCTTATGTTTTTAGCACTTGACGTCGGCAATACGAATATCACTATCGGCTGTTTCCGGGATAACGAGATACACCGTACCTGGCGTATTTCAACGACTCAGGGCCTTACGCCGGACGAAATAGGGATTAAAATTATTTCCTTGCTCTCTGCTTCAGATATCACACCGGAAGAGATAAGAGACGCAGTAATTTCTTCCGTTGTTCCCTACCTCAACAGGAGCCTATCGGTTGGCCTTGAACGTTACCTGGACGTCTCTCCGACGTTCTTACGTCCCATGAATAACGGTCTGGTGGAACTGGAGGTCGATGAGCCACAGAAAGTCGGGCCGGATAGAGTGGCAACAATAATTGCGAGCAAGGAACTATACGGGGGTCCCGGATTGATAATTGACTTTGGTACGGCGACGAGTTTTGAGCTCTACTCGGAAGAGGGTAATTTTCTCGGTGGTGCTATTGCCCCGGAAATGGAGACCGCGCTCGAAGCTCTGGTCGAAAGAGCCGCCCTTCTGCCGGAAATTGAGTTAGAATTGCCGGAAAGCCCGATCGGAAAAACGTCAGCTGGAAACATTAACTCAGGATTCGTCCTTGGTTTTATCAGCATGATCGAAGGAATGATAGAGCGGTTTAAAGCAAGTTACGAAGGGGGCGAACTCGAGATAATCGCTACGGGCGGAAAAGGAAGACTTTTTTCCAGAGAAATTGAAGTGATACGACATTACGAAAAGGACCTCGTTCTGGAAGGGTTAAGGCTGTGGCATGAGATGATCGGAAAATAATAACCCTCCCGGCGAAACCGGGAGGGTTATCGCAATCAAAGGTTTTAGAAAATACCAGGAACTATTCGTCCTGTTCCTCAGTGGGCTCTTCCCCCTGTGCTTCCTCCTTGAGCTTTAGTTTTTCCGTAACGCCTTCCGAAAGCAGTCTCAAGTACTGAGAATTGGGGGTCATTAATATCGTTGACTTATCTCCCGGGAAGGAATCCCTGTAGGAGGATAACTTCCGCCAGAATTCGTAGAACTCGACGTTCTGGCTGTAGGCATCGGAGTAAATCTGTAGCGCCTCTGCCTCACCTTCTCCTCGAATTGACTCGGCCTTGTTCCTGGCCTCGGCAACTATTACGCTACTCTTTCTGTCCGCCTCCGATTTGATTTCCTTGGATTGTTCGTCACCTTCGGCCCGGAGCTGGGAAGCACGTCTCTCCCTCTCCGATATCATCCGGTCAAATACCGCCTGTTCGTTGGCCTCAGGCAGGTCGGCCCGCTTGATCTTCGCATCTATTAGGTTAATTCCGTACTCTTTCAGCTTCCCCGCGCTGGTTTCCGTAATGTCGTTCAGCATGGTTTCTCTCTCTCCGGAGGCGATCTCGTTGAATTCTCGGCTGGCCAAGACGTTCCGTAGGTCGGAGTAAAGTATGTCATCTATTCTGGTTTGAGCCGTGCCCAGACGAGCGTTAAAGGATTCCTTGAACTGCTGTGGGTTCTCTATCTTCCAGACGGCGTAGTTGTTTACGGACAATCGCCGCTGATCAGCCGTAATTAACTCCCTAGGCTCTATGTCATAGGAAAGCAGTCGAGCCTCCATGTGCTCCACCGATTGAATGAAAGGTATCTTGAAGTAAAGTCCGGGCTCGGTTGCCACCTGTGTTATGTTACCATATTGAACTACTATGGCCTGTTCCGTTTCGGGAACGATAAAGGTAACCAGGTTAAAGACAAGTATTAACGCGACGACTATCCCAACGAACCAAGCTAGTTTTCTCATTGGGTCTCACCATCCAGTTCGGATAGGTTCAAAAACTTCAGTACGGATGAACCGTCGGTCGACTCTGACAGCAGGACCTTCTTCATCTCCGGTAGTATTTCCTCCATCGTCTCCATGTATAGCCGACGCCGGGTTACTTCCTGATCCCCCAGCCTGTATTCCTTAAGCACCTGGAGGAATTTACTGACGTCACCCTCGGCTTCGTTCACCCGTTCTGCCTTGGTGGCCTTCGCCTGGTTAAGGATCTCCTCCGCCTGACCTCTTGCATTTGGTATGACGTCGTTTGCATAGGCCTCCGCTTGATTGACCTTCGTGTTTTTGTCCTCCTTGGCACTCGTGACGTCGTCAAACGCAGGTTCAACCGGCTCCGGGGGCCTCGCGTCCTGTATCTTGACCGTTTCGATGTTAATTCCCGCTTCGTACTCCTCGAGCAGATCCTGTAATTCCATCTCAGCTTGATTCGCGATTTCTGCCCTCTGGACCGTAAGAACCTCCTCTACGGTGTGCCTGACCGCTTCTTCCCTAATAACCGCCTCTCCGGCTTCCTTTACGAGGGCATTGGGGTCTATGATGTTAAAAGCCAGCTTCTCGGCGTCCCTCACGGTGAACTGAATAGCGAGTTCCATGTGAACAATGTTGTCGTCCCCGGTCAGCATGAGCGCTTCTTCATCATCTACCCGGTATCGCGGGTTCGGGGGCGGCGATATAGTTTCGTATCCAATTTCCACCTTCCTTACGGATCTAATGTCGACCTTCTTTACGGTTTCTATTGGCGGTGGAAGGTGATAATTTAATCCAGAATTTACCGTCCTTACGTGTTTTCCAAACCTTTTTACCAAACCGACCTCGGACGGGCCCACCTGATAGATTCCCTGGAGCAAGTAAATAACGACGACGAGGCCAATGATAATCCAGCCCGCCTTATCGCCGAACTTTCTCAAAGTTCTTTTAAACCTATCCCAGTCAGTTCCGCCGCGGCCTTCTCCTGTATCAAAATCATAATTCTCGGGCATACTTCACCCCTCTTTCAGGCAAATATTGCTAAAGTATAAAGCATCCGTTAGCCTTGTACAACTGAATTAGTATGAGGAATTAGGAGGTCACATTGCAATTAGGTCGTAAGACGACGACTTTTCTGTCCATTGTTCTTGGGCTTGGGGTATTGGGCGCAATACTGGCCTTTATCGGTCCCGCCAAAGTGGCTCAACAGATTTCTGCTCTCGGCTGGGACGGATTCGCCCTGATGATTGCCGCTATTGTCCTGACTTTCTTCTTCTGGACGGTTGCCTGGGTAATTGTGATGAAGGGGTATGGGGTTATTGCTCCATTTAGTTTGAGCTTCTGGGCAAGAATAGGCAGTTTTGCCGTTAGCTTCCTCACTCCGTCACTGCATTTTGGGGGAGAGCCGGTTAGGGCACTGGTAATTGAAAGGGAAAGCGATTCATCTTACAGCAGGGTTTTTGCCACCATAGTTGCCGAACGGATAACCATGATGACTGCTCTGGTCGCGGTGATTCTCCTGGGGGCGCTACTGGGTGTTTATGGCACGTTACCTTCGGACACACTGGTTTATCTAATTTTGATTTCGTTGTTATTTGTCAGCCTGGTATCGGTTTTAATTTATAATTTTTACGGAAAACTTTTTCTTTTCACCAGATTTGCCGCTTTCTTAAAGAGGAAGTTGCCCTGGACAGAACTACTGAAAAAGGTGGAAGACACGGCAAGACATTTGGAGAAAGAGATAAGCATGGCTTTCGGGCAGCATATAAAGCATACACTTGGTGCCTTCGTCCTGGATCTGGTTGCAACGGTATTTATGTTCATTCGACCCCAGATATACTTTTATTACACTCAGGGCAGAGTATTTTCTATTATAGAACTTACGATGCTGTTCGCGATGATATCCGTCCTCTCGTCTTTCTTCTGGATTACACCGGGAGGTATAGGGGTCTCTGAAGGTGGTTTTATAGGAATTTTCGCACTTTTTGGAATCAGCGGAAGCGAAGCGGTTGCCTATTCGTTCTCCGTAAAAGTTATTCAGCTGTTCTTCGTTGGACTTGGTCTGGCGCTTCTGGCACATTACGGCATAATGAATTTGCTGTTCGAGAGTAGAAAGGAAAGCTAGATAACGACAACCGACTGGGAAAGTTAAACAACTCTCTCGAACGGGGATCTTCTTTTTGCCTACTTTGCGGATAATCAAACACCCGGGAAAGTGGTTTATCAATGTGGGACTCTGGCTTACGTTCAAGTAAAGTCATTCCAAGCACCCTGGTAGTGTTAACTGGTTTCTTGGTTATCCTCATTTCCGGAGGAGCCAAGTCGGCGGGTGCGAAATTATCAGTCAGTTACCCCGATTCCACTTTGATTTACAGTTTCGAATTAGAAACTGTCGATGTAGGTCTTGCCCGAGGTTCTGGGGGAAACTTTGGCATCGGTCTGGCCTCCGGAGAGGAGTGGGATCTTTCCTGGGCTAACATTGACTTTAAACCTTTTGTTGCCGGTAATGCCTCAGTACTCGATGGTTTCGATTTGTCCGGTATTACGGGGGGCGTTGAAGCAAATTATTTTGACTATAGGATAGGGGGCTGGGCCCTTTCAGTCGATTCGAGAATCTGGCTGGACTCTGCCGGTTTCAGGTTAGCGAGCAGGGGCTCCTACAGCCTTGGGAATTTGAACCTGGGTTACGAAGCCCAGTTCGAAACGGGAACCGGAAAAATAGATCGCTGGTATCCCCCTGGCGAAGCGAATTACTGGAAGTCTTTGCTAACAGGCATCCCCTCGTATATTGGCAACTTGGACGGTAATTACGCTGTCTTAACGGGAGAGAGGAAATTTACTCTGACGGGTAAAGATTTTCGCTGGAGTCAGGGTTTTCACTTGGATTCTTTTAGAGGTGAGGTTATCCTTGGCCTGCTGGGGAAGGTGACATACCGCGAAAGTACCTTCTCTCTTTTAATCGAAGAACTTACTCTTACCCGATGGAAGCTGAATCTGACGGGGGAGGATATGAGTATAGGTTTTATAAAATCCCCCGGAAGAAGAGACGGTTACGGCCTTTCACTAAGTTATCGGAGAGATAAGAGGTTTGATATTGAGATTCTTGGTGCGCAAAATGATCCGGCGACGACGGTTAAGCTGAAGATTTGGTGGTAGAGATGTCCAGTAACGACCCAGATGTACTGGTTGTAGGGGGAGGTCCGGCGGGCTCGATAGCTGCGGGAGTTGCTGCCGAGGGTGGTGCGGTCACGACTTTGGTCGACAAGAAGTCCGATCCGTCTCAATCGAGTGCCTGTGGAGGTCTTGTCAGCAAGAATACCTGGGATGAGCTTGGTGCTGCTGATGGAGCGATCGTAAATGAAATAAAAGGAGTTGAAATCCATCCTCCGGAAGGGGAAAGCTTTGTTCTTTCTTCACCTCAGGTCAAGGCTTACGTGATAGATAGAGACGAACTCAATGCCGATCTCCTCGCCAGGGCCGAAGAAAAAGGGGTCAGGGTTAACCCTGAAACCGGAATTTTTGAAAGAGACGGTGCCAGGGTCACAATCAGGGCAATTAACGATTCGGAGGAGCGTGAGTTATGCCCGGAAATCGTGATTGGCGCTGATGGCCCTCGTAGCGATGTTCGCCGATTGTTCGGGCTGGAGAGCCCCTCAGAGTTGCTTTACGCAATTCAGGGGGAAATTGAACTACCGGATATATCTCCAGGTCGCGTTGAGGTTTTTTTTGGACGAAAAATAGCTCCCGGCTTTTTCGGCTGGATCATTCCTGTTTCGTCCAACAAAGCTCGCGTCGGGCTTGCTACAAAAAAGGGTGATGGGCTTAAAGACTATTTCCAAACGTTGCTTGATAGAGCAGGAGGAAGGAAGCCGGCTGACTTCAGAACCGGCGTGATTCCAATAGGTGTTCCGGACCATTCCTGCGGGGGAAAGGTCCTTACGGTTGGTGATGCCGCAGGTCAGGTGAAGCCGACCACTGGTGGCGGGCTTTACCCTATTTCTATCGCTTCTAAAATCGCGGGTGAAGTAACGGTAAAGAGTCTTTCTGGGCTGGAAAATCCTTCTCGACGCTACTACGAACGATGGATGGATAGATTCGGACATGACCTGAAAAGGGAGATGTTGTTGCACAGGGTGCTGGAAAGTGTTTCGGATGATCGTCTGGGCAGATTGCTGAATTTACTAAACAGGCCCAAAATCGCCGACTGGGTGTCCGAGAACGGTGATATAGATCATCTCTATCCGCTGGCAAAAAAGATGGCGAAAAATCCCCTCGTTCTTACGACCATTTTAAAAGCGCTCCCGGGCGAGCTGGCTTCCAAATTGAAAAGGGAATTGGCTCGCTAGATTACATCTCAACAGACTTAAATCAAAAGTCGGGAAAAGCATTAGCCCCGACTACAATATATTCCACCGGATAGCTAAAATGTTCCAGGAAAAAAGTAATCCGGAGGAATGGCCACCGCGGAGAAAGATTATTTGAGGGTGAAGCTCTTAAAAAGGAATTTCTTCGTCATCACCCGAGCTAGCCTTGTCAGGTCTGTCTGTACTTGGACTTTGAACTTCTTCATCATCCGGCGCTTGACCCTGTCCTGAGCCGAGAAACTGGACGTTTTGCGCTACTACACTGGTCCATTTACGGTTGTTGCCATCGTCGTCCTCGTAGCTGGAAATTCTCAGTCTACCTGTAACTGCTACGGGCCTGCCCTTGCTTAAATAAGTGGCGCAATTCTCTGCCTGGTTTCTCCAGGTGGTGATCGGTACAAAAGTGGTATCTTCCTGCAATTCGTCGTTGCTGTCACGGTATTGACGATTTATCGCAATGGTAAAAGTAGTTCGGGCGACACCCGACTGAGTATACTGAAGCTCCGGATCCTCGGTTAGGTTTCCAATTAATATAACCTGATTCAGACTAGCTGACATTTTATCCCACCTCTATTTTTTTTAGCGTAAAATATGGTACTAACTTGAGTTGACTTACTCAAGACTTCAGGAGACGGCTTTTACCTCTTTAATGTCGGGAACATTGGCTTCTAGTACCTTTTCCACTCCCTGCTTCAGGGTCATGGTCGACATAGGGCAGCCGACACAGGCACCTACAAGTTTAACTTTTACGACGTTGTCTTCGGTAATCTCGTCCAGAATTACATCCCCACCATCTGCCTGAATCGAGGGTCTGACCTCGTCTAATGCGTTTTCGACTTCTTCTTCACTAACCATCGTATCTCACCTTCTGTGTTTTTTGGAATAAAAGTGGATATAAATACTCAAGTTTCCAAAATGAGGTTAATAGATGTTACGGTTTATTACAACCTAAAATGTGCGCTCTCCTCTCGCCCAACCAAGTTTAACTAAGTTGTGCCATTTTCTCACTCGTGACTAACTTCTAAATGAGTATACAAGATGAACTAGCTACCTTTTGAGAAATCTAATTGCTTTACCCAGTTGGTGACCTCTAAAAGGTTAAGACCAACTTGCTCTCTCGAGACTTTCAACCAGCACCCAGATGAGAAAAGTAACCTGGAAGTATAATCTACCACTGAACGAGCGTGGCAGCCCATACAATAGTGAAGTAAAAATCTTGATCCATGTTCCGGAGCTCATCTGGGTGCTGGACCAACTCCTGGTTGCAAAATCAATCTCTCGATTAATCTAGTGTTAACTTTACGAGGTCTCAAAACCGCGTAATTTTGGTACAAGACTATATAGCTAGAATCACGTGTTACGATTGCTGATAATTATTCGGAGTCGGCTGAAATTTCGCACCGTCACTTGGAAGGACAACGAAGCACTTGGGGACAATGTCAAATTCCCTTTCGAATTCACTCTTTGCTTTTGTCCGGTATTCTTCTAAACGACCTTTCGGTACTAGATGAATTGTCGCTCCGCCAAAGCCACCCCCCGTCATCCTGGCGCCCGGAATCCCTTCTTCCTCCGCAAACTCCACCAGGAAGTCCAGTTCGGACGAACTTACCTCATAAAGATCTCTCAGACTCTCGTGAGATGCGTAAAATAGCTCTCCAGCCCGTTCTATTTTGCCTTCCTGTAAAAGTTTTGCTGTTTGAACTACTCGCTCGTTTTCCTCGACAACGTGCTTCGTTCTTTTGTATTGAATTCCGGGTAAATAAGATTTGAACTTTTTAAGATCGGCGGCAGATATCTGGCTGAGCGATGAAAAGCGATTGTCCTGTGCGTTATTTTCGTTAATAGTTTTAAGTGCGGATTCGCACTCCTTCCTTCGTTTGTTGTACTCATTGCCTCCATGGGTATGGGAAACGGTTGTATCAATTACCAGAAGTTCGTGGCCGCTTAGATCAAGTTCGAAGGGATCGTGGGAGGGACGAGATGTATCTATGAGCAGCGCGGCGCCTGACTTACCGAAATAAGATACGTACTGATCCATGATACCAGTGTTTGCCCCGACAAAATCGTTTTCCGCGCTCTGGCACAATTTGATTAACTCCAGATCACCCAGGTCCTCTAATTGTAGCTCTTTCTTTACCCCAACGGCGGTCGCAATTTCTAGAGCCGCGGAACTGGACAAGCCGCTTCCCACAGGGACTTCGGAATTAATGTAGAGATCGAACCCTCGCACTGGATCAGTCCGATTTTGCAGGCCCGATACGATACCTCTAATGTAGTCCGTCCAGTCATTTCGTTTAATTCCGGTGTCTGTCAGAAAGAATTCTTTCTTCTCACCCAGGTTTTCCGAAAATAGCCTTACTTTTTCCTCTTCGTTTGTCGCGATTAAAGCGTAGGTTGAGAGGTTGATCGCTATTGGTAGGACCAGACCATCGTTATAATCAGTATGTTCGCCGATCAAATTTACCCTTCCGGGTGCCCGGAAAAGAGACGCTTGGTCCCCATTGTTAAAAACTTTGTCGAATTTTCCCTTTAAGTTATCGATTTTCATCTTTTTGTTCTGAACGTGTATTCACCTGAACGTCCTGCAGGTCCTCTGCCATCTTCTCCGGGGAAAGAGAGGAGATAAAGGTCGAGGTCCCCGTCTCAACGCCGGCTCTGTACTTGATTTTATCTTCTGCTCGCTGTAGAGAATAGAATTCCAGGTGAAAATGATAATAGGAATGGTCTTTTTCATCGACAGGAGCCTGGTGGAAACTCGAAATATAGGGAAAGTCGTCTATCGGAAACAGTTTCCTGTACTTCATTAATATCGTCTTGATTCCCCTCGCAAGAGAGCTCCTTTCGTCCTCATTTAGAGAAGTGATAGTCGGGAAATGCCGCCTTGGGTAAAGATGGATCTCGTACGGTAACCTGGCGTAAAACGGGACAAAAGCCACGAAATTGTCGTCCTGCCAGATGATTCTTTTACCAAAGTTTTGTTCTTTTTCCAGGACGCGACAGAAAATGCACTCACCGTGTTGCTCGGAGTGAGATCTGGCGCTCTCAATTGACCGACGAGCGAGTGGCGGAACGAAGGGGAAAGCGTAAAGCTGGCCATGAGGGTGATCCAGCGTGACTCCGATCTCCCTCCCACGGTTTTCGAAGATGTATACGTAATCGATGAATTCCTCGCTCCCGAGTTCCGCGAACCTGTTCTTCCAGACAGTGATCAAATCTTCCAGTCTCCTGAAGCCGAGATCGGCAGGAGGCACGTCGTGATCGGAAGAATAAAGGACCACCTCACATACTCCCCTGTTTTCTCGTACCCTGTAAAATGAATCCCCTTTTAGGTTTGGGTTTTCTGGGTTACGCTCGAGGGAGGGGAACCTGTTTTCGAACGTCACTATGTAGTAATCATCCTGGGGAACTTCGAGAACGCCCGGGCACAGAGGACAACTATCTTCTGGAAGCACCGGCCTATCCTGTCTTTTGTCAGATATTATATTCCACCGCTTGAGAATCGGGTTCCAGCGAAGTTCGGGCATTATTCCTCCTTATTGGGTGTTCGATCGTAGTAAACAATTATCCTTCCGTCGTCCTTTTCGGCTATCTTCTTCCTTAGGCCGCCGACTGTCTTCTCTTCAATGATCTTGTTCATATTTTGTACCTCTACCTGATATGCAATTAAGTTTTTAAATTTATCGTCTAGTTTTGTCGCTCTTTAGTGTTTGCAAACTAAACAGGCTTTTTACCAAAATCGCCGAGAAAACCCCGTAGCTTGCTGCGGGGATGAATCGGCCGGTTCTTGTCCAGCAGTCAATCGAGTACATTATCCTTAAAAGCGCCTAGTGATTAGCTATGCGTTCATTTCTTATACCGTATATAAATTCGAAAACTTCCTCGATTGACTGCTGGGTCATCTTTTGTAAAAGGCCTAAGTTCGTAGTTAAATTTATTTTTCAACAGCCCCGTCACTTTGGGCGGGGTTCTTGACCTATTCTGCTTTGAATTGAATCACTGTATTTGCACCCCTCGTTAACGTGGCCCGCCAGAGGAGTTTGTAAGTTCTCCTGATTTGCCTTAATGGCTTTAACCAATCGAACTAAATGTGTCTCTAAAGAAACCGAAAAAATCGGAATTCCTCCATTATTTCGTTAAATAATCCGGAATATAATTCCTTTCGGCCGCAAAAAGCTCTTTTGCCATATCCCTTATTTTGGATGGAGTAGAGACTGCCGCCGTCAGTGGGTCCAGCATGAATGCACGGACAGCGGATTCCCTGTCCTCGTTTAAGATCGAATCGACCACCAGTTTATGGACGGTCATATTAGAGCGATTTAAACCGGCCAGTTGTTCCGGAAGTGACCCAAACTTACAGGGATGAAATCCGGTTCCATCAACGAGGGTCTTCACTTCCACGATTCCATCCCGCGGTAGATTATCTATCAAACCTTCGTTCGGGAAATTTCCATATACAACGACCTCCTCTCCCGTCTCGACGGCTTCTATGATGTAAGAACCGTACTCAAGACTTCTTTTTTCTGGGTCAAAATTTTCCAGTCCTGGCGTGTCTTCTTTTAACTCTTTCGGTACCTTCTCACCTTTTATCCATTTGCGCCGAAACTCGTCCAGTGTTCGTCTCCATTCCGGCCAGTTTTTCGAATAAAAACCACTTTCCCCCTTATAACCCTCGCCACAGTAACTGTCGATCAGGTCCTGATTTTTACGGAAATAGGGCAGGTATTCGGAAAAGTGGCCACTGGACTCCGTAACGAAGTAACCGAACTCTTTTGCCATTTCAAAGCGTATAGGGTCCTGATCGTAAATCTCCGAGTTTTCGGCCTTTTTCAGAAGCTCAGGGTAAAGGTTCCTGTCTTGATGCTCGAGTTTTGTGAACCAGCTCATGTGGTTTATTCCGGCACATTCCCAGTTAAGCTCTTCGTAAGGAAGATCCAGATAGTTAGCAAGCTGCCGGGAGGTTCCCTGTACGGAGTGGCATAACCCGGCTATTTCCATATCCGTTCCCTTGTTTGCGGCAAGAGTCATCATATGCATCGGGTTTGTATAATTCATGACCAGGGCCTCCGGGCAGAGCCTCTCGGCATCCTCCAGTATTTCAAGCCAGGTCGGTATAGTTCTAAAGGCCTTCATTATTCCGCCGGGGCCTATAGTATCGCCAATGCACTGATCGATACCGTACTTTTTTGGTATCTCGTAATCTTTCTCCACGTTTTCGACCCCGGAGACCTCGATGGTGTTTATCAGGTAATCGCTCTCCGGCAGGAGTTTCTCCCTGTCAGAAGAGGTTACGACCTCCCAGTCGGTTCCTATCTTCGAAACTAATTTTTCTGCCATCTTTTTGGAAAGTTCCAGTCTCTCCTCATCTATATCTATTAAGGCAAAAGTACCGGCTTCCATATTATCCGCCAGAGCTATGTCACTTATCCAGGCGTTGGTAAAGAAACTGCCGGCACCAATTATAGTAACTTTTGGCCCTCTCATTTAATTCATCACCCTTCGCTCTTCATTTCTGGCCGAGCTATAAAGACAGTGGCTTGCTAGATTGCTAAGACAATTGAAAATTCCAGATCACCGGAGGGGGGGTTACCAGCCATTTCATTTTTGTCGCAATATCAATACGCCAAAAGGTTCAAGGGTTGTCGTTCCTGACTTTTCTTTTTCCGTCAGTACATCCGTTAACTTCCCGGGCAATTGAACGGACTTTTGACTTGAGGAATGATTGACTACGAAAACAAGTTCTTTGCCCGTTTCTGGTTCAGTACGTTTTCTGACTTCCAGGTTTTCATCCCCGGTTAAAATTGGTTCTATTCCAGCTTCCTTGAGGAGGTAGGAAACGAGGTCCCGGTAAAGGTCAGCCTCTCCAGAAAGCCCGACGTAATAGGCCGCGCCATCGTCGTGGTTATTCCTTGTTACGCCCGCGTAGCCTCTATCCCCAGGCCAGCCCTGATCGTATTTGGCCAGCGGTTCGGCTTCTCCGGGGTCAATGCAGTCGACCCAGTCTTTCGCGGTATAAGATTTCCCCTCATCCTGTAAACCGGAGAGGGTTACTTCCGGTTTGTCTTTAACAGGAGTAAATTCGCGGATACTGATGCCGAAAAGTTCGGATAGACGCCCCGGAAACGTTTTATCCGTAACGTGATTATCGAAATCCTTTATCCCAGTTCGAAAGGTTCCAACAAGTTTTCCGCCCTCTTTGACAAAGCTCTCAAACTTATCCTGGAGGAACTCGTCCACCATGGGCAAGACGGGAACTATAAGTAGGTCAAGTCCATTTAGGTCGCTATTTCTGGAGACGAACTTTACGTTTACGTTGGCAGCAAAGAGAGCATTGTAGTAGCTGGCAATTTCATCCTCGTAATCAATCGGAGAGTGGAACCGGTAGGTATCCATGCTCCAGTTTTGCTCGAAGGAATAGTAAATCCCGACGTCGGCTTCAACAACTGTACCATCTATCTCGGTTCCTACTTCAGCCAGCTCGTTTCCCACCGACTTTACTTCCTGGTAGCCGGGACTTTCCCTGGAACCGTCGTGCTGAAGTACGCCACCATGGAACTGCTCATCTCCAAACCTGCAGGGGCGCCAGCGGAAATAGATTATCCCGTCTGCCCCGTGAGCTATCGACTGATATGTCCACATCCTCGTCTCGCCCGGCCTGGGTGCCGGTGTAAGATCGTCACGGGTGAGATAACTGCACTGTTCTTCCATTACCCAGAAAGGTTTGTCCTTAACCCCATAAGTGAGGTCATGCCCTGCACTAACCTCTTTATAGGATTCCCGTATTTCCGTTGGGTAGTGGTCCCAGGTCGCAAGATCGAGGTCCTGCGCCATCTCGAAGTGATCGAAATTCGGGAAATGTGGCATGAAGTTATGACAGACCCATTGGTTTTCCGTCTCATCTTGCAGGATATCGACCTGAAATTTGTTATATCCCACCGTAGATTGAGAGAAGAACCTCTTGTAATCAAGGTGTAAAGAAGGATTAGGTCCCTTTCTTGGGTTGTCATTTGGTAAAGGAATCTGGCTCCACTCAGTGTATTCGTGGCTCCAGAAGGTTGTGCCCCAGCGGTTGTTTAATTCGTCGATGTCCTCATATTTATCGCGGAGCCAGGCATGAAACTTCGTCCGGCAGTCATCGCAATAACAGACCGGGTGACCCAGCTCGTTATCCGTCTGCCATCCGATAACTCTTTCATCTTCCCCGTATTTTTCCGCCATTTCCGACACGATTGCTTTCGTATAGTCCCGGTAAACTTTGCTATTTACGCAGTAGTGCCGGCGGTGACCCGGCTTCACTACCTCCTTGTCCTCATTTACTGCCAGAACCTCGGGATGCTTTTCCGTCAACCAGGGTGGTGGCGCCGCCGTCGGCGTACCGAGCACTATATCCAGGTTCCTATTCGCCAGAGTTTCTATGGCTCTATCCAGCCAGGTGAAATCAATCTCGCCCTCGGTACCTTCGATCTTTGACCAGGCAAACTCGGCCAGACGAACGGTATCAAACTTGGCCTCCTCCATAAGCTTTGCGTCCTTGCTCCACCTATCTTCCGGCCAGTGTTCCGGATAATAATCCACTCCGAAATTCATAGTACCTCCCGTAATGAGTAAATTTAACTCTATTTGCTGGCTCCCATCATAAGCCCCTGGATGAAGTACCTCTGAAAGACAAGAAAGACTATTAAAGGTACAGCAGCAGCGATCAGTGAGCCGGCTGAAATTATGTTCCACTTCGACAGATATTCTCCCTGAAGCGAAACCAGACCTACGGTAACGGGGCGCAGGTTGTCGCTGGCAAGCAGAACCAGGCCCCAGAGGTAATCGTTCCAGATCCAGGTAAACTCCAGAATACCCAGAGCGGCCAGGGCCGGTTTGGTCAGCGGCAGGACTATCTGGAGGAAAATTCTGAACTCGCTACTACCATCAACGCGAGCGGCATCAAGCAAATCGGTCGGGATCGTCCGAATAAAATTCCTCAAAAAGAAAATACAGAACCCCATCTGAAAGGATACGTGAAACAGAATTACTGCCAGGTAAGTATCGTACAGCCCCAGAACGTTGGATATTTCAAACACCGGAAACATCATCATCTGAAATGGAATCATGTTGCCTGCGATAAATATACCTAAAATCAGCTTGTTGTACTTAAACCTATATTTAGCCAGAGCAAAGCCCCCAAGGGCGGAGAGGAATAGAGCCCCAACTACGGAAGGAACCGTGATTATAAAACTGTTGAGGAAGTAGCGCGACATTCCACCCTGGTTCCAGGCTTCGGCAAAGTACTGGAAGGTAAATTCGTCGGGCAAGTTCCACCAGTAGATGTTCTGAACTATCTCGTTCATGGACTTGAATGCCGTAGTCCCGGCAATAAAGAGTGGGAAAAGCCATAATAGAGAAATGACGATGGCTATGAGGTAGAAAGAGCCGATCCACAATACTCTTCTCTTGGACATCAGTACTCGACCTCTGTTTTAAATATCTGATAGAGATAAACCGAGACAAACAGGAGAATGATTAAAAACAGTATAACTGCCAGTGCCGAGGCGTACCCCATACTGTAGTTCTTAAAGCCTTCTACGTACATATAATTGGCCAACACTTCCGAAGAACGAAAGGGGCCCCCTCGAGTCATCACGTTTACTATTGCAAACATTCGTAATGATTGGATAATCGTTACGGCAACAGCTATTATTGTTGCCGGCTTGAGCAGGGGTAAAATCACTTTCCAAAATCTCTGCCACCTGTTGGCCCCATCGACCTTGGCAGCCTCCATAACTTCAGTAGGGACGTTCTGTAATCCGGCGAGAAAAAGGACCATCGTATAGGCCGTCTGGGGCCAGCACCCGACCACAATCAGGGAGTAAGTTACTATATCGGAGTTACTCAGCCAGGCAACAGTCAGATTCCCCAGTCCAATGGCTTCGAGCGTAACGTTGATCGCCCCGTACTTCGGCTGGTAAATCCAGGTCCATATTTGAGAAAGAACGACGAAGGAAAGCGTCAAAGGCAGGTATATCGCCGTCTTAAAAATTTTAACACCAGGCAGAGACCTGTTGAAGAACATCGCGAAAGCTAGACCAAGCGGCAGAGGAACCAGGACGTAAACCAGTAGCCATTTTATGTTATTAAAGAGAGCAGTGTAAAATATGGGATCGTTGAAAAGATCAACGAAGTTACCAATCCCTATAAACGTCGGAGCAGTAAGTCCATCCCACTGGGTAAAACTGAGGAATATCGTGTAAAAGATCGGAGCTATTACCCAGATTGCATACAGGATAACCGGAATCAGCAGGAACTTGAACGGAGCCCATCGTCTCTTGTTCATTGTTTGTTAGACAGAAGGAGGGGAGGGCGGACCTCCCCTCCCGGCTATCTAATTTTCCTCCGTGGTTTATTCAAAGACTTTCTTTCTCTGTGCTTCCATGGCCTGGAGGATCTGATCTATCTGGCCCGGATTGACCATGAACTTGACTATTTGATCCATCGCTTTGTCCGCCATCGCCGGCTTGGTATCCCTGTCGTAGAACTGGGTTACTTTGTCCGAACGGTTAATCATCCTGAGACCCTTTTGAACGAGCGGTCCGTAGTTTGTTTCCTCTATGTTTCTATTGGCAGCAATTCTGTTTAAATTATCGGCAAAGAACCATTGAGACTGCTGCGTCGCGAGATAGTGCATGAACTCCTTTGCGGCTTCCGGATGAGGAGCGTTCTTTGGAATCATGTAGCCGTCAGTTGGAGTCTCTTCAGCTATCGGTACGCTGGCGTCAATAATTGGGAATCGGAAGAAATTCAAATCCTTTTTGACTTTTTCGTCGGAAACGACGTCCTGGATGAACTGTCCCATCAGGTACATTCCGGCTTCCTTGTTAAACAGGAACTTTGCCCCTTCCTGCCAGGAATAAGAAGTATGGTCGTCGAGGAAGTACCCTCTGTCGAGAAGAACCTTCCATTTCTCGAAGACGTCCTTGACCTTCGGGTTAGTATATTTGACCTCACCCTTCATCAATTTCATGTGAAAATCGGCACCGTTGAGCCTGAGATCAAAGTAGTCAAACCAGGCAGCCGCGGTCCAGCGAAACTTGGAACCGATACTTATTGGCGTATACCCGTTTTCCTTGAGTTTTTCGCAGACGTCCAGGAACTGTTTCCAGGTAACCGGCTCTTCAAGGTTTAGCTTATCGAATACGGACTCCCTGTACCAGAAGCCGTACCAGTACCAGGATTGAGGCAGGAAGTAAGTCTCTCCTTCAAACTGAGAGATGGACTTAAATGCTTTGGGAAAGTAGTCCTCAAAACTTTTCCCTTCACCCCAGATATCATCGAGAGGCATCATTAAGCCCTTGTCGACAAAAGTATTCGCTCTTTCACCGGCAAACCAGGTTACGATATCCGGGCTTGCCTTCTTTGACGGAAGCCAAGTTCTAATTAACGTTTTATAGTCCTCGTGCGGGTAAGTATTAATAGTTACGTCAAAATCCGGATGTTCTTCTTCGAAACGATTTACCAGTTGTTTCAAGGTTTCCTTGGGTGCGGGGTCGGCCATGTAAGAATTTATAACTACCTTCTTTTTATCCGCAGCCAGACCGGCCAGACTAATTCCAATAACAAATGAAATGACCAGAACGGACACTATTAGAGAGCTAGAAAGTTTTTTCATTTTTATACCTCCTATTATATTCAGGTATTATACCTCGCCGTGAAAAAAGATTGCGAGAATTATGCCAGTTACCACCCCCCACTTAACTTTTTACGTACTCTGGCGAATTACCAGTTCCGTATCCAGTTTTATTTGCTGCAAGTTATTTTCAGTCTCGCCACCATCGATTAACGTTTCTAAAGCGTGAAGTGCCTTTTCCCCCAGTTCTTTCTTGGGGATCCTAACTGTCGTTAATGGGACTTCTAGGTAAGTTGAAAACAATACGTCGTCGTATCCAACCACCGCCAGCTCCTCCGGTATATTCAGCCCTTCATCCCTGGCAGCTTTTATCACACCCATGGCAACGAAGTCGCTATAACAAAGTACTGCAGTCGGTCTGGAAGAAGCTGAAATGAGTTCCTTTCCAGACCTGTAACCGTCTTCCATCGTCACATTGTCCTTTAGAATAAATGAATCACGTAAGGAAAGATCATGTGCCATTATGGTCTGACGATAACCTTCCAGGCGTTCTTTTGAGCTGGAAATGTGAGTTGGGCCGTTAATGATTGCAATTCTTTCGTGACCTCGTGCGATTAAGTGTTCCGTAGCCTCGCTAGCACCCTGGATATCGTCGGTTACTACGTAATGTGAATCCAGATCGTCAAAATGGCGTCCGAGTAGAACAAAAGGCAACTCCGAGTGTTTTAGTTCATTTATAGTCTGTTGGTTCGTCTGAACAGGAGTGATCAGCAAACCATCCACCTGTTCGGCCAGGATGGTTTGAATCGCGGATTGTTCGTTTTCAAATTTTTCGTCCGTATCCTGGACTATTATACTGTAACCTTTTTCTCGCGCCGCCTTCTCCACACCTTTTAGGAGGGCGGAGAAGAAAGGGTTCATTATATCGGCTACTATGACTCCGAGAGTTGAAGTCTTGCTCGAACGTAACCCTTTCGCAAAACGATTTGGTTGATAGTTAAGCTGTTCGGCAATTTGAAGGACTTCTTTTTTGGTTTGATCGTTAATATCGGGCTTATCGTTAAGTGCTCTGGAGACCGTGTTAATTGAAACTCCCGCTTTTTCCGCTATATCCTCCATAGTAACACGATCCAATATCAATACCTCCTTTTGATAACGTTACCGTAAACATTACCGGTAACGTACGCAATCAAAATAACAAAAATGAGATATTATGTCAAGTATATAAAAACACGGCCGATAGTGTTTGTGCTAACCTGCTCGTAAGATTATGGAGATATTGAAAAAAGGATCTTTCCCCAAAATATATCGCAGCACGCCACCCAAAATCTTTGAAATTGTATCAAGCAGAACTTATCGCGAATCTCCTGGTAGCAGAATGTTCGAGTACTTATCCTGATGCCTTTCTTTTGAGTTTAAGTGTGCATGGTGTAAGATGAGAGTATGTCAAACGGCGGTACTTAGAAAGCATTGCCAAAATCGATCGAATATAATTGAGAAAGGGGAATCGCAGCGAAATTAATTATTATACAAATTAGCTTAGAATACCAAAAATCACCGACGAAGTAAAACTTCGTAGAAATTCGTTGGTCATAATCTTCGTTTTCGAGCTCTTAACTTTTGGCCTATCTGGCTTTCTATATAAGCCCTTCAGTTTTCAGCGGATTTTAGTATAGCCTTAAACCTGTACCCACTTCTCCTCTTCTGCAGAAGCCCTTATCCCATCAAGAACTTTGGCGTTGTTAATACTGTCCTCCGGCGAAACAAATGGAGTTTTTTCCTCTCGCACGGAGTCCACCAGGTGTTCGACTTCCAGCGAGTATTCGTTGACGCCTTCTAAGACTTCGGTTTCTCTCGTGTTGCCCTTATCGATATCTATTTTAAGGCGCTTACCTCTTCTCGGACCGTAAGTATCAAAAGCCTGGATCCTGCCGTTCTTGCTTGTTACCTCGTAATTTGCACGATCGGTGAGAAGAAAACTACTGTCTATGGTTGCCGTTTTGCCTGAAGGAAATTCCAGAATTGCCTGCGTTTCTGCCTCGGCAGTGTGATCCGGATGGGTAAAGTTTCTACCGAAGACCCTGTTGGGTTCCTCTCCGAATAGGTAGCGAACGGTATTGACGGAATAGGTTCCAAGGTCCATCAATGATCCTCCGCCCATTTCCTCCTTCCACCGGATGTCGTCGTCCCGGTCTTCAGTTATTAACGGAAACGAGAAGGCCCCGCGGAAGAAGCTGGGTTCACCTATTTCTCCTTTTTCAATAAGCTCTTTTACCTTTCTGGTCTGTGGGTGAAACCGATACATAAATCCTTCCATGAGCGTCAGGTTTTCCTTCCCGGCTATTTCGAACATTTCCTCTACTTCTCCGGAGTTGGTTCCCAGGGGTTTTTCACAGAGTACGTTTTTCCCCTTCTTAAAAGCATTGATTGTCCATTCGTGGTGAAGGTGATTTGGCAGCGGGATGTAGACAAAATCTATTTCCGTATCCCCGAGCAGGTTCTCGTAAGAACTGTAATAACTCGGTAATTCGAACTCCTCCGCAAATTGCCGTGCTTTTCCTTCACTCCTTGAAGCCACAGCAAATAACTCTGAATTATCCGCATCCTTTATTCCTGGCACGAGCGCCTTTTTTGCTATATTTGCCGTGCCAAGGATTCCCCATTTGGCTTTATTTTCGTGGTTCATTGTTAAAAAACCCACCTCCTAATGTTATTTAATAGATCTGCTAACTTGATGAAAGTATGATTTCAATAATAACAACAAATTAGGATAAATTCTATTAAATTCCCGGTCAACAACCCCTGTAGTTCTGACTTTTTATATTTTACGGGCTCAATTCTTTAACTATTACCTACTACTATTTTACCTGATCTCACCTCGAGGAAACACAGGGTTTTTCAGCAAAACGGTAGCATGTTTTTCCTCTGATTGGAACTCTAACTCTTTTTGCAATTGGTTAATATGATTCAATATAGTCCCCCGAAGGTGAACCTGCCTCGGACCAGGGCTTCTCGGGTCTGAGCTTTTAAAGATCTGTTATTTCGGTTAACCGGCTCGTGAAATAGTTCAGTTCCGTAAGGGTTTCGTCGAGAAGTTTCAGAAGAACGCCAAAGCCCAAAATCATCAGGAAGTCATTAATGGAAAACACCAGTCCCTTTATCTTTTCGTAATTACCTGAGTAATTTTCGGAAGATCGAAAAAACCATTACCTTTTAATGGTCAATTAAGCCACTTAGTTCAAGGTTTAACTTACTCTTTAAACAGTCGGCCATACCGGAAGCTAGGCAATATCTGGGATCGTGACTTTTCTCGAGATCATCCTTATTAACAGGTCAAATGTTGTAATCCTGAAATAGGGGATTACGTGAGGTCACTAAAAAAACAGAAGAGTTGTTGGGGCCCTATTTGGTTGGATTTTTGCCTTAGGACTGTCTTGACTAACTCCTTTTTTGACCAACTGTCAAGAACAAAGTTCCGACAGTGTCTGGCTAGTATCGGAGTATTTAAACTAGTACTTCTTTTCAGTTCCTTTTTATTAAAGTGAAGCAGGTTGTAGAACTCAAAGACTCTTAAATGATTGAATTGTTTGTTCGCTTTTTAATATTTAAAGTTCACATACATTGTATTCTTTAGAACATTTTGAAATTTAAATAGCCAGAATCAAGGCCACAAATGAAATCTTAGTACACTTTTACCAACACTAACTGAGAACCCCCCAGGGCTTGCCCTGGGGATGCTGGGTCTCGTGTTGTAAAAGACCGAAAAAACTATTAAAAAGGGACTTTCTACAAGCCCCGTCCCTTGGCCGGAATTCTTGACTGCATCAACAATTTTGATGAAATTTTAAAGGAGTCTTTTTTTATTAATTGCCGTCAATTTACCGCAATTTCGAGCGCTATATGGCAAAAAAACACCCCACGATCATTTTGCAAATGGTAGTAACTATGCTATAATGAGATTGAGAACGTGAATATTTCCACAAGAATTTACCAGGGTTTAGTAGTGTTATATCTCTTAATAGTAAAGTTGTGATTTGAAAGAGTAACTTAACCCAAAGAATGAGGGGGGTATCATGGAAATTTATAGTCTTTCCGAGTGGGACCTGAGGAAACTTGTCAATAATTTGGCTGAAGACAATTACATCTTTTTGCCCGTTCAGTGTCAACAGTCCGAAGGAAATAGGAGTAGATGGGAATTCGTCAAATGGGACCCCCAGGAGACGCGTTTCCAACTAAATTGTCGGAGAACTGACGCACTTTGTTTTGACTTTTTCTTTCCTCCCAATAATATAATGCATACCTTCCCGGAAGGTCAGCCGGGCGGCGAAGGCAAGAGCCTGGCATTGCTTGGTTATAAATCCTGTGACATTAACGCTCTAAAAGTTCTCGACAAGGCTTTTGAAGAAGGGGATTTTTCTTATCCTCTGTATAAGAAGCGGAGAGAAGAAACAACTATTATTTCCGTTGACTGTCTGGAGATAGCCGAGCCCTGTTTCTGTAACAAGGTCGGGGGACAGCCCTATCCTGAAGACGGCTTTGACCTTAATATCTCCACTCTGCCTCATTATGGTGATATGCTGATCGAGGTGGGCAAAAACTCGGTTAAGGGTCACGAAATAGCGGATAGGTACGATCATCTTCTAACCGAAGCCACGGACAAGCAGATAGAACTGAGAGAGGCTCATCGAGAGAAAATGATGGGGGAAATTGAAGAAAAGAATTCTTACTTTGAGATAAAACCAGAAAACGGAAAAGTTCCCCGGGACGCCCCATTCTGGAAAAAATACGCTACTAAGAATTGTTACTGTACTGCTTATACACTGGCGTGTCCTACCTCCCGAACTCTACAAAATTTTAAGGAATCGGAAGAGGGTTCTTACATTCAAGACAAGGTATGGGACAGTGCCACAATGAAAGACATACACCAGGAAATGCACTCCGACGATCCCTCTGATAGTCGGGTTAAAGAGATGTTTTACGACAAATTCGACAGATTTTACGAAAAACACGGATATTATGGTTGCTCTGGCTGTGGTCTTTGCATATCCACTGCCGGGGGAAACATTGACATAAGGGACATATTTGCAGATGCGGAGAATTACCGGGCTTAATTAATAATCCGGAGATTATATTTCTCTAATAAACAGGCACCGGAGATTTAACGGTTGGCTTACGGGGTCATTTGACTGTTTCGCGATTTTCACGCCGGAGATAGGTTGAATAGCTGTTTTAAGTTGTAGGTAGTTATTTTCAAACGGAAAAATTGAGAGCTTTTTTAGCCGGTTTTCTTTCATCACTTATTTGATCCTCTATATAGTTCCTCCAAAAAACTCACTAGTTCTAGAAATAAGTTAACGACAGGGGCCCCTGATGTTTGCTGGACAGCTGATCCAACTGGCAAACTTTTATAATGCTTGAATCGGTAGTTCAATAAAAGCATCGAAAAAAAAGACGTAAAGCCCTGTTCTCCTCTTGTATCAGGCCAATCTATCTCAATTACATACTCAATTACATAGCAATTTTAAAATCTGGGCTAAAGAGATAATAATCAGAGGCTAATATAAGCGGCTCCAATCTTTTAAAGTTCCAGGATTTCTCCTAAGATAGCAGAGCAACCGGGGTGATATTTGATGCTGGGAAAGGTAAATCCAGAAGAACTAAAAAAATACGTTTTTAACAGGATAGGTGCGGTGAACAGCGATGTTCAGGTAGGACCGGCCTATGGAGAGGATACTGCTGCAATTGATATCGGCGAGCAGGTACTGGTGATAAATTCTGATCCGATTATTTATGCGGCCGATCGTATAGGTACTCTGGGGGTCAATATTGCCAGTAACGATATCGCCGCTTCCGGAGCAGAACCGGACTGGATGACGGTCACGTATTTATTACCGAATAGAGATGATAATGATCTGGAAACTATTTCTCGGCAAGTTGACCGGACTGCAAAAGACCTGGGAATAGCTGTAGTCGGTGGTCATTCCGAGTACGTTCCCGAGATATCCCGCCCTTTTCTGGCCCTTACCTGTTTTGGTCTGACAGAAAACTATATATCTACTGGTGGAGTAAAACCCGGGGATCAGTTGATACTGACTAAGGGAGCTGCAATAGAGGGAACTGGAATTATTGCGACTGACTTTACGGACGAACTGAAAGAAAAGCTTCCGGCCGAAATTATCGAAAGTGGAGAAAAACGGATGGAGCAATTGAGCGTGTTGCCGGAAGGATTGCTTTTCCGGGATTACGCCAACGCAATGCATGATCCGACGGAAGGGGGTATTATAGATGGCCTCCTGGAGCTGGCTGTTGCTTCGGGGATGGCTCTGGAAGTTGACTCCGATAAAATTATAGTAAATTCCGATACGAAAAAGATTTGCAGTGCTATGGGCGTGGACCCACTTAGGATATTTGGCTCGGGAGCACTCATAGCGAGCGTTATGGCTGCTGAAGTCGAAGAAGTTCTCGACCTCCTCCGGCAAGAAAGTATACCGGCGACCGTAATCGGTGAAGCTCGAAAGGCGAAAGAAGCCAGACTGGAAATTGATAACCAGGTTTACGAGGAGCCCGTAAGAGACGAACTATACGATCTGTGGGATTAAATATAAGAAAATCAGAGTAGATGAGAGACTAGATCAATCAGATTGTCGAAGCCCTTCCCGCCCCTCGCAAGGTAAATGAATTCCATCCCTGAATTTTTCGCAAACTCCTTATCGCTTTTTCTATCACCAATGTAGGTGTATTTCCCCTGACCCATCTCTGCGCGAATCTCCCGGAAGAAATGTGTGGAGGGCTTGATCTTTTCCAGGTCGGCAAGTTCAGAACCTCTACCGACCCAGTCCTGAAACAGGTCCTCGAACTCGTAATATTTTACGAAATGATCAACTATAACAGCGGGGGAATTGCTGATAACGCCGAGCGAGTAACTCTTTTTCAATTTGTAGAGCTGTTCTACGTCCGAAAATGGCTTGAGCTTTCCTTCCTCAATCATTTTTAGCTTTTCCCTGACGTAATATTTGTCTCTGATTTGCCAGGCTTCTTCAGGGGGAACGGGAAAGTGCGCTACTAATTCGCGAAAATTACTTAGCCCTCCCGGATATAGTTTTTCGATATTTTTCCTGGTGGTTGGTACCCCAATTTCTTTCAGAGCCTTCCTTATTGCCCGATCCAGCCATTCTAAGTCGCCTTCGGAGTCGAGAAGTACACCGTCCAGGTCAAATATGATTTTTTCTTTTTTCATGGTAAGAAGCGATATCGAGGTTAAGGGGTGAGCAATAATGTGGCAACTAAAGGTCTCAACAAAGCGAAAACAAAAGTAACTATGAATACCGATTTTTCTTTATCCAATCCGGTCGGGTCCACGCAAGAATTTGATGAGGTGTCGAAGTCAGGCAAAGATTTCAGGATATATATTTGGTAGACAACGAACTAAAACTTTTTCGGGGGAGAAGTTACTTTGATAGTTGACCCTCAAACAGTTAACCTTTCTCGGTCTTTAATAGTTTTACTTGAACATTGGAAGAGGGGAAAAATGTCAGCAAAAAAAGAGTTATTGATATTTGGTTTGGACGGTGCTACTTTTGATCTTCTGGATCAATGGTTCGAACAGGGAAAACTTCCGTTCCTGAATAAACTGATCAATCAGGGTGTTAGGGGGGAGATGACAAGCACTATACCCCCGCTCACGGGTCCAGCCTGGTCTACCTTTCAAACAGGAGTAAACCCCGGGAAACACGGCGTTTTTGACTGGGGCGGTTCGGGGGGAGAAAATTACGGCGAAGGGATGGTTGATGCTTCATCCATAAAGACCAAGACGCTCTGGGAACTTATAAGTGAATCCGGGAAACAATCAGGTGTTATCGGAGTACCAGTTACTTATCCTCCTAGAGAAATCAATGGTTTCATGACCACTGGAGTTTTAACTCCAAAAGAGGCCGATGATTACGCTTATCCGCCCGGATTGGGGGAATCGATTGAAGAGAAAGTTGGTCATTATAGATTTGCCCCGACCCACGCGGAAATGGCAATTAATAACAAGCAGTGGATCGAAGAACTCAAGGGATCGATCCAGAACAAAGAAGAGGTTGCCCTTCACCTCCTTTCTTCGAGAGGATGGGATGTTTCGATGGTTTATTTTATGGAAACCGATACAGTCAATCATCACTTATTTCATAAGAGCGACTCTGATGCTAATGATGGGTCGAATCCGGTACTGGAAGTTTACCAGAGAGTGGAGCAAGCTATCAAAAAGATTTACAACTCGACGGCGAGGGAAAATACGGACGTAATGCTGGTATCCGACCACGGGTTTGGTCCTCTTAAATGGATATTTAACGTAAATAGCTGGCTGCTTCAGGAGGGTTATCTCGAGCTCAAAGAATCGGCCGGGATAAGGATAAAACGAGCAGCTTCGGAGCTTGGATTAAACCAGAAAAACTTATACAAAATAGGTGATTTGCTTGGACCACTGGCTCGCGGGAACGAATGGGAAATGGAGGGTTTTAGCGATATTCTGGGAAAGATGTTCCTTTCGTTAAATGACGTGGATTGGAAAAACACAAAAGCTTATTCTCGGGGCGGAGTGACTGGAGCGTTGCGGTTGAACATTAAGGGCAGAGAAAAGCAGGGTTGCTTGCTCCCGGAGGAGGCAAAAATGGTTCGGGAAGAAATCATGCAGGACCTTCGAAGTATAAAAAACCCTTATACCGGAGAGCGAGTTATAGAAAAGACAATGAAGAACGAGGAAGTTTATCAAGGCCCAAAATCCCCCCGGGGACCGGATATACTTTTTTTGACAAAGGATCTCAAAACCGACACGGGTGGTCTAACCGTATTTAAGACGATGGACCCGATAATCCCAGCCTTTGCAATTACTGGTACTCATAGAATGAACGGAATATTTGCCGGGTACGGACCAAGCTACGGAAGGGGTAAGGAAGTAGATGGTCTGAATATTACCGATCCGGCACCGATAGCTCTACACACTCTGGGACTTGATATTCCAACCTATATGGACGGTTCTCCGAGACAAGAGGTATTCTCCGACGAATTCTGGAAAAGTAATAGTCCGAACTATGCTGATATGACATTACCAGGAAAATCAGAGAAAAAAAGCGAAGAAGATAACGACGAAGAGATTCGAGAAAGACTGGAAGGTCTCGGATACCTGGCCTAGCAAAAAATAGTCAACTTCAATAAAGCAAGTTCGCGCTTTAGCGGGGATTAGTTGAGCATGTTTTTTGGGGAATTACGTGGAAGAATATTTTGATTGGGATGACAAATAACTGTTTGGGTTTGATTTTTAAGGGGTAATACATCGTCCATTACTTTATTTATCCATTCAGCGTTTTTACACAATTTAACCTCTTTTTACACTCCGGTGCCTGGATGCAGTAATATGACTTTGAGTACGAAGTTGAGCGATTTCCTGGCACTTAAAACAGTGTTACATTTTCGTACTCGTGATTTCCCTGTCGGGCTTAAGTGTTGTTAATAAGATGTTTTCCGTCTGAAACTCGGGATTGGATACCCTCTGATGTTTTGTTGTATTGATATGTTTTTTTCGATCTAATATTATTTTCTGGATTTTATTGATCACCCTGGGATTAGAGGGTTTTGTTTTGCTTGAAAATAATTCACGGATTGGGTGCCTGGCCACGAATTTGATGATCCAACCCACTAACTGGCTATAGTTCTAAGAAAATTAGCAAGTTTGACTGTGAACTTTTTGAATTAAAAATTCAAAGGTTTCTGAAAAAGATTGATTATCACTGGGCTGAATTTGTAAGATAATCATTTGTCTTGGATATATTTTAATATGTTTTAAGTATCGACCCACGGAGGCGAAAATTAACGGAGGTAGTTATGCCGACTTACGGTGATTTGACGGAAGATCCTCTTGAGCGCGAAAAAGAGGTTATGGGTTTCTGGGAAGAAGAGGAAGTTTTCCAGCGTAGCGTAGAACAGGCTGAAGGCAACGAGGAATGGGTTTTCTACGAGGGACCGCCGACTGCAAATGGAAAACCCCATTTTGGGCATCTGATGGCCCGAGTTTATAAGGACCTATTCCCTCGATATAAAGCTATGCAGGGGTATCATGTGGAGAGAAAAGGTGGCTGGGATACTCACGGGCTTCCGGTTGAGCTGGAGGTTGAGAAAGACCTGGGGCTGGAAAACAAGGAAGAGATCGAGGAGTACGGGATAGAGAACTTCGTTGAAAAGTGCAAGGAGAGTGTCTGGGAGTACAAACAGGAATGGGAAAGGATGATCGAACGAATGGGGTTCTGGATTGATCTGGACGACCCATATATTACTTACGAAGATGATTACATAGAAACACTTTGGTGGGAGCTCAAGAATATCTGGGAACAGGGCTTGCTCTATAAGGGTCACAAAGTGCTTCCCTATTGCCCGCGCTGTGGTACCGGACTCTCTTCCCACGAAGTCGCTCAGGGCTACGAGATGACTGAGGATCCGTCGATCTTTGTCAAATTTCCTATCGAGGGGGAAGATGGCTTAAGCCTTCTGGCCTGGACTACGACGCCATGGACGATTCCTTCCAATACTGCTCTTGCCGTCAGCGACGAACTCTGGTACGCGAAGGTGGAGGTTCACGGGGAAAAGTTGGTAATGGCAAAAGCCCTTCTGGACAAAGTTCTTGGTCCGGATTACGAAACGATTGATGAGTTTAGTGGTGAGGAATTAGTCGGCTTGAGCTACGATCCACCTTACCGTCTTTCCGAAGACGAAGATGCTTACGTGGTTCATAATGCCGACTTTGTAACTCTGGATGAAGGTACGGGAATAGTACACGTCGCTCCTTCCTTTGGGGAAGAGGACGCGGAGCTTGGGGAAAAGAAAGGGATACCGTTCGTCCAGCCGCTTAACCTCAATGGAAAATTCACAGATAAATTCCCTTTCGCCGAAGGCGAGTTCGTCAAAGACGCGGATGATGAGATCGTTCAGGACCTGGAAAAACGCGATTGTCTCCTTCGCCACGAAAGTTACGAGCACGAATATCCTTTCTGCTGGCGCTGTGATACTCCGTTACTGTATTTTGCCCTGGATTCCTGGTATATCGAGACGACCGACAAAAAAGATGAAATAATCGAGAATAATCAAGCTATAAACTGGCACCCGGAACACATGAAAGACGGTCGATTTGGTGATTTTCTTGACAATTTGAAGGATTGGGCTTTGAGTCGGGATCGGTACTGGGGAACGCCTTTGAATATCTGGACCTGTGAGGACTGTGGCCACGAACTGGCGATTGGCAGCCGCAAGGAACTCGTCGAGCACGCCCGGGATAAAGAGCTAGCGGAGAACGTGGAGATGCATCGACCATATATAGACGAGGTAAAATTAAATTGTCCAAACTGTCAGGGAAAGATGGAGCGAGTCGAACACGTTCTCGACACCTGGTTTGATTCCGGTTCGATGCATACGGCTCAGCTTCACTATCCTTTCGAGAACCATGATGAATTCCAGAGACTCTTTCCGGCTGACTTCATCTGCGAGGGTCAGGACCAGACCCGAGGGTGGTTTTATACTTTGCTGGTAACGAGTACTTTATTGCATGGCCAGTCCTCTTTCGAGAACGTTCTGGTGACCGGGTACGGACTGGATTCCGAGGGAAACGCTATGAGTAAAAGCAAAGGAAATGTTATCGACCCCTGGGATATGATCGAGGAGTACGGGGCAGATGCCGTCAGATGGTACCTTTACTCTTCCACTGCTCCCTGGAAAACCAGGCGTCTGGAAGAAGATGGTCCGGGAGAGGTTCTCTACAAGTTTCTCGATACGGTAAGGAATACATATAATTTCTTCTCCCTCTATGCGGAGATCGATGACTTTAACCCCGAAGAGATCGATTCTGAAGACCTCGAGCTTTCTCTGCTGGATAAATGGATAAACTCAAGATTAAACAAAACCATTGAGCGGGTAACAGAATCGCTAGATGATTACGACGTACCTTCTGCCACAGCTGCAATTGAGAATTTTGTTGACGATTTGAGCAACTGGTATGTTCGCTGCTCTCGTGATCGGTTCTGGAGCGATGAATCCGGCGACGATAAGTTGGCCGCTCATGCGACACTTTATAACTCTTTGATGGAATTGAGCAAACTATTTTCTCCGTTTACCCCGTTTCTCGCCGAAGAGCTTTACGAAAATCTCCGATCCGGTGGTCCGGAAAGTGTTCACCTGGCGGACTGGCCAGAAGCTGACCCCGACGCACTGGATGAAGACCTCGAAAGCCACATGAGCGAGGTACGGAAGTTGACTGCAATGGGAAGAAAGGCTCGGAATCAAGCAGAAATCAAGGTAAGACAACCGCTCAGCCAGTTAATAGTCCAGCCGAAAAAAGATTTTGACGGTCTCTCAGGCGAATCCCTCGAACTGTTGAAAGAAGAACTAAATATAAAAGAGGTCGAGTTTAAAGAGAAACTTCAGGATTATTACGTTCCAGTTGTTGAACCTGATTTCAGTAAACTTGGTCCCAGGTTCGAGGAAAACGCTCAAAAAATTGGTGACAGGATCGAAGAAATCGAGGACGAAATAATTGTCGAAGCCCTGGATGAAAATGGCGAGTTCGAGGTAAATCTGGAAGGAGAAATGTTTTCAGTCGACTCGGCGGACGTAGAAGTCAGTTACAAACCGGGAGAATCTTTTGTTCGGGTAGAGGACAATGATTACGCCTTGCTCCTCAATACAAGTCTGGATGAAGACCTAAAACAGGAAGGCTATGTCAGAGAACTGATAAGGAGAGTTCAGCAGCTGCGAAAAGAAGCCGGTTTCGAAGTCACTGACAGAATCGAGCTATATTACACCGCGGATGAAGAGATAGATTCCGCGGTAAAAAGCCATGCTGATTATCTTCGGAAGGAAACTCTGACGCAGGAGTTAACGTCCGGGAGCCTTCCGAAAAAGCCGGACGCCTTTTCGGAGGAGGGGTTAAACGGCAAGGAAGCAAGGATAGCTTTGAACCGGGTTGGTTGATCTTGCCTGATTGGGATTTAATTAGAGATCTAACCAACCGATCGTCCTTCTGGGAAGAGTTTATTCGGCGAGACGAACTGGATTCCACCAATAGCTTTATTAGAAATCGCTCGGACTTAAAGCCGGGAACTATCGTGCTTGCCTCCAGGCAAAAACACGGTCATGGAAAAGGCAAGCGAAAATGGTATTCCCCCAGGGGCGGTTTATGGTTTTCATTTTTGGTCGGTTGTTTGCCCACTTCGACTTCCGCCGAGTTTTACGTTGTGGTTTTAAAACTGATTAAGGACCTACTGGCTGATTATGGTATCGAGACAAGAATCTCTCGCCCAAATGATCTGATAGCGGGTGAGGGGAAAATTGCCGGAATGTTGATCCAGGAAAGCGACGACAATTACATAATCGGGGTTGGAATTAACGTGAATAATACCGTTTCCAGTTTGCCGGAATCGATAGAAGGGAATTCTGCGACGATGAAGGAATTAACTGGAAAGAGGGTGAAGCTCGCTGAGCTCTTGCGAGATTTTATGGTTCGTTTTGCGGAGTACTACGAGGAGCATTAAAGTTGGTTGAATACTCAGGCAGTAAGGACGTGGCAGAGTTAAAAGGTAATGGTCTTTGGAAAAGGATAACCAGCAACTATCCCTTCTGTAAAAAATGGGATATTAAATGAACTTGCATAAGATACAGGTTAATTAAGGATTACTATTTATGAACCTGGCATTATAGAGAAAGATCTAATAAATCAAATTTAAAGGGAGGAGCAATGAGTGCTCTTACAATTATCGGATCGCAGTGGGGAGACGAAGGAAAGGGAAAAATCGCCGATTTATTGAGCGAGGATGCGGATTGGGTAGTTCGATTTAACGGGGGGCCCAATGCTGGTCATACGGTGGTTGATGATGAAGGGGTCTTTAAGTTTCACCATCTTCCTTCGGCAAGTCTTCACGAATCCTGCAAGGTTTTACTTGGACCGGGAATGGTCATAAATCCGGAAGGTCTCGTTGAAGAACTGGACGCATTGAAGGAAGAGCGCGGTTTTCACCCCGATATATATCTTGGTGCTCGCGCTCACGTAATTACCCCTTATCATCCCGTGGTGGAAGTCCTGGAAAAGGCCAAAGAAGAAGTTGGAACTACCGGTAGAGGTATAGGTCCGACTTACGAAGACAAAGCTGAACGGAGCGGGTTTCGGATAATTGATTTACTTCGTTCCGATTTTGAAGACCGCTTCCGGGATAGATTGGAACGCTTGAAGGAAATATGGAACGATCCAAGCGAACTGGATAGGATAGAAGAGGATAAATTTCTGGATATAGTCGACCATTTGAAGGGTCTAGTTACTGAAGATAGGGTTGTGAATTCTTCCCCCGTTCTCAATCAAGCCATTGACGGGGACGAATCCGTTATCTTTGAAGGGGCTCAGGGCACTCTTCTGGATATAGACTTTGGAACTTATCCATACGTGACTTCTTCCAACCCGACTATCGGAGGAATTGGTACAGGCGCCGGTGTATCCCCCACTAGAGTTGATCGTCGCATCGGTGTAGTGAAAGCGTATACGACTCGTGTAGGCAAAGGACCGATGCCGACAGA
>JAIPHN010000042.1 GCA_021735185.1 Candidatus Bipolaricaulota bacterium | reverse complement strand
ATCAACAGGGCAAAGATAAAGATACCTGGCGCGTAGTAGTCAAAGGTCGTTAAGCTCTGGGTTCCCGAAATGCTTTCGGATTTTACAGTAAGGAACTGGGACGATGAAGAGGAACCCTCCCCGAACTTACTAGAAGTCTCTTTCCGGGCTCTTTCGACCACTTCTTCCTTGAACTGACTGATGATCCCAACCAGTATTCCTCGAGACTTGTTGTAAGCGACGTATCCGGGGTCCCCTTTGATGATTACCTCAGTCGTCTTCTCTTTAACTTCCGGTAAAGACCTGTCTTCCGGTAAATCATCCGAGTTTTGCTCAGAGAAATTTTCCGGAGAGAAATCCTCCAGCTTGAAACCCCCTGTTCCGGAGGAAGTCATTTTGTTGAATTCCGTTATTATCATCTCTCCTACCTGACCGGTAACCTCCCGCCTGACTGTCCTGTTGATTAGCTGACCGACCGATTCGGAAAAATCGGCCGGAATTTTCAGGGTCGCTGCGATATCTCTGTCCTTTAAGAGATTATCACCTTCTTTCGCGTCTACTTGCCTGATCTCGAACATGGAAACGTCGCTACCTTCAAAAGTCAGGCCTTCTATCGCAGTGACGAGCTCGTTTCCAAAATCCTGCCGCTGGTCCTTGTCTTCGGGACCGGTTATTACGGTCCCCTCGTCCCGGTTTATTACACCAATTGAATAAGGCCTGTTTTCTCCCTGACCCCCGCTAAACGCCAGACCAAAGACGAGCATGAAGATAGCCGGAAAAGCCACCAAAAAAGCCAAACCTTTTCTGTCCCGAAATATCTCCTTAAGCCCTTTTATCGCGATGTAAATGAATTTCATTAATTTAGCCCCCTGCCAGTCAGATGAATGAAAACGTCCTCCAGGGTATTGGTCTGGCTAATCGAAATATCCGAAACGGTCAGCCCGGACTCTTCAAGTGCTTCCGTGAAAACATCCATTTTTCCAACTGCGTCCAGCGCCCGAACGAGAACCATATTATTTACCTCGCTCGCCTGCAATACTTCTTCATTCGCTTTTAACGTTTCAACTGCCTGGTCGTTTTTCCTTTTATCGTTAAGTTCAATTTTGATGGAATCACCCTCTCCGACGCTTTTTTTCAGGTTTTCCGGAGTATCTACGACGAGGAGTTCACCCCGGTCGATTATCCCGACTCTGTCACTAACCCTGTCCGCTTCTTCCATCAGGTGAGTTGTAAGTATTATGCACCTGTCTTCACCGCCCCGCAGCTCTTTGATGTATTCCCAGACTGAGTACCTGGTTTGAGGGTCCAACCCGGCCGAAGGTTCGTCAAGTACGACTATTTCAGGGTCGTGAACGAGACTCATGCCGAGATTTAAGCGTCGCTTCATTCCACCGGATAGCTCCGAAGCGAGGTTATCTCTTTTATCAGTCAGCTGGAGATCTTCCAGAAGTTTATCGGTTCTTTTCTTCAGTTCTTTTTTTGGCACGTCGTACATGTTTCCCATAAAGCGAATGTTCTCGTAAGCGGTCAATTCATCCCATATTACCAGATCCTGCGGGCAGATCCCAACCTTTTCTTCCACGCTAGAATTTTTCATGCCCTCAATCCTGACCTCACCACTGGTCGGGTTCAATAAGCCGACCATCATCCTGATCGACGTCGTTTTTCCTGCGCCATTTGGTCCCAGAAACCCAAATATCTCTCCTTCCCTGATCTGCAGGTTCAGGCCATCGACTGCCGTAAAATCACCGTATTTTTTGGTCAGGTCCTGTGTCTCGATTACGGTCTGATCTGAGTTCAATAGGGTCCCACCTCCGGGGAGGAAGCTCCGTACTTTCAAGTTGGTTTTAAGTATGTGCTTTTTTCCGACTAATTAAACTTAATTAAGAACCCACACAAAATCCACACATTTACTCCAGACCTCCTCCACATCTCGCCGTTATGGTTGTAGCGAATTAAAGAAAACATATCCACTCGGAGGTGGATTAAATGAAAACACGAAGCAAAAACCTCATAGTAGCGACGATGATTTTAGGTCTTCTAACAGTTGGTGTAGCCGGTCTAGCATCAGGTTACGGAAACGAAAACGATGTCAAAGAAGGTGTACTGGAGGATACGATGCACGAGACCCTGGCTAAAAAAATAGAGATGGAAGCCAGTCAGCTGGAAGAGCTCATGGATCAGGTTCGGGAATCAGTGACTCAGGACGGTGACAGGCCATATCGAAAAGAATATCTCGAAAGTCTGGCTTCAAGATTAGATATGAATCCGGACGAACTGGAAAGCATTATGACCAGCACCAGGTTGGAAGCTATAGAAAAACTGGAAGAACAGGGCGAAATCAGCTCTGAACTCGCCGAGGAATTGAAGGAAAGAGCAGGGGAATTTCCCTTCGGTTACGGCGGCCCAAACGACGACGAATCCCGGAGCATGGGTAGAGGTCAGGGCGGCCGAGGTCCCGGCGGAAGCAGGAGCGGACGCGGCGATGGTAGTTGCTATGGTCCTCGGGACGGAACCGGCAACGGACCGGGTAACGGTAAACCCGAAAAAGACAATCGTAATGGTCGTGACAATTAAACGATAACTAAATATAGCCCCGGGCGGCGGGACCTTTGTTCCGCCGCTTTTTATTTTTAACCTGTCAATAATCCGACCCCTGGGAACAAGGATAGTACACCCAGTTTTTAACCGAGTTAGTTGACGGGGCAACTATTCTATTTTAGAATATAGATAAGTGATTATGAATACAAACAACAATCGAGGGGGTGATTACCATGAATAGCTACAATTACAGTAATGGTAACGGTTTCAGTAAAAGTTTACTTCAAACGACGATCCTCGCTCTTACAATTATCTTCATAGCTTCAAGCCTATTAACCGCGAGCGCAGCGGATTCAGAAGACCCTGAACTCAAAATTGTCCAGATAATCCACGAGGGGAAGCACGAAACGGTATTAATTGTTAATATGACCCGGGAAAAGATTGATCTCTGTGGTTACGTTCTCAAGGAGGAAGCGAACGGAAAAGTATATGACTTTGGGAAACAGGCCGATTGTAAGTCCATTATTCCTCCCCTGAGCGTGATGCGTTTGCACAGCGGCAGCGGTTCAAGCACTTATTACGCCAGCTGGCAGGATCTACCGTGGACTCAATCGGACGTCTGGGCGGAAACAGATAAAGCTACTTTAATAAACCCACACGGCGACGTCATATCAACTTTCAAATACGGTCAATCCGATTAATCGCTTTAACAATAAGAGGGCCGGGCCGTGAGCCTGGTCCTTTCTCTCTCAAACAGATCCCTGTTATTCCTGGCCGATCAACCCAGGTAATTATAGCCCCTATCTTTCCCATCTCCCGGCTTGGGAATTCCGTTATTTAGAGCCACCTCACGACCCTTTCCTGAAACTGACGATCCGATCTATAATAGTTCTTTATCAGTTAAATCTGGCGCCCGTGAACGGCGTAAAGCAAGCAAAACCCCTCATGTTGAGATGAAAACCCTCCCGACAGGCCTAACAAATAACGAGATAAACTGGAAATGCAATTAATCAAGAACTATTATTAGTTGGAAGCATATATAATTAGCGTTTCAAGGGAGGAAAAAATGACAGATCAACCTGGATTCGCTTCTTACCTCACCATAGCAGTAATTCTAGGCTTGAGCTTGATAGTCTTAACCGGGTTTGCCGGGGATAAAGACTCAACTAACCATAAGCAAAATTTACCGGAGATAGATAAACGAGAGTACGATAATATTGAGAAAGCAACCTTTGCCCTTGGCTGCTTCTGGGGTGGAGATGCTCGTTTTGGCGCCGAGCCGGGTGTGATAAGAACGCGAGTCGGATACGCTGGCGGAACTACTAAAAACCCTAACTATCAAAATATCGGGGATCATACCGAATCAATTCAGGTGGAATACAACCCGGAAGAGGTTTCCTTCAAAGAGCTTGCGGAAATATTCTGGGCCTATCACGATCCATTCGCAGGAAGTTATAGCAACCAATACGCGAAAATTCTTTTTTACCATGATAGTACCCAGAGGGAAATTGCGGAAGAAGGCAGGCAAGAAATAGCGGAACAGGGCGACGGGACGGTAGCTACGAGAGTGGAGAAACTTAATAACTTCTATGTTGCCGAAGATTATCACCAGAAGTACAGACTAAAACAGAATAGAACTTTTATGGAGAGCCTCTCGGAGTATTATCGGGAGCCCGACGAGCTCATGAACTCGACGGCCGCAGCCAGGCTAAATGGCTACATAGCCGGTTACGGGACTCCGGACAGGGTAGAAGAGAATATAGGTAACCTCGGACTGTCACCGAAAGCACGGAATAGGTTAGCCAGCAAATTCGGGCTGGATACCGAAAATAACAAGTAACCTAAAGTTATCCGTCGGGGTCCCTGGACTCCTGAAACTAATCGGGATACAGGGGTCCCACTCTTAATGCGCGGTCAGTCATATGTGGAAGGTTAGCTCCGGACGGTGAGGCTAATTCCGGCAATTACGGTTACCCCGCCGCCGATCTGCAACCAGCTAACGGGCTCTCCCAGAAGGAGAAAGGCCACCGTGAAAGCAACTATCGGCGTCATGTTGTTAAAGATAGCTGCTCTGGTCGGACCAACTGACTTGACAGCGGTAAACCATAGAAGGTAACCCGTAACTACCGCAAAAAACGCGGAATAACCAAGAACAGCCCACCCGGTAACCGGTAACAGTCCCCAGTCCTGAGCAAATACTTTGTCGTATCCGTACAACCAGAGGAGCGCAGAGCCAATAGCCATTGTAATAGCTGTCAACCTCAGGGGCGAATAGCGATCAAGCAGGTCTCTGGAAAGAACCGTATAAGCGGAAAGGGCGATAGCCGCGGCCAGCGTAAGTGCATCTCCGATTGTCTTCATCCCGCCGAAAGCCAACCTGTCTCCGCTGCCCAGAGTAACGAGAAAGACTCCCAGGAACGCCAGCACGATCCCCGTCCAGGCCTTCAAATTAACCTCTTCTTTTTTCAGGCTCGCAGACAGTAAAGCTGTCCATATCGGGGCAGTCGCTATCAAAAGTGATGAATTTCCGGCCGTGGTGAGAGACAACCCTTTTATAAAAAATACCTGGTAAACTGCATGTCCGACCACTCCGAGGAAGACCATTTTCAGGAAATCCGAAAGAGGCATGGGCTTCCAGCCTTCTTTTATAAACAGGATAGAGAGAATGATTCCGGAAGCAATGCTGAACCTCAACACGTTAAAGGCAAGTGGGGAAATACGGGTAATGACCCACTTTACCAGGCTGAAGTTAAAACCCCAGATCAGGATCGCCACTACCAAAAGTCCGTAGGCCGTTGAGCTGCTGACTTTTTCCATTGACATATTGCCTGATATTAATCAACTGTATCAACTTATTCAAAGGGGGTACGTTATACACAACAGTTTCTACGATCCCCCAACCTGGAGGTTCTTGGCTGATTAAGTCAAACCTAATCTGAGCGGTTTCGACACGTTAGCTGAAAGACTAGAGTTATCCGCAAGGCGTATTTTACAAACAAGGATTGGTCCAGCACCCAGATGAGCTCCGGAACATAGCTCAAGATTTATTACTTCACTAAGGTATAGGCTGCCAGGCTCTTTTAGTGGTAGATTATATTTCCAGGATACTTTTCTCATCTGGGTGCTGGTTGAAAGTTTCGAGAGAGCAAGTTGGCTTGAACTTTTTAGAGGTCACCAACTGGGTGAAGCAATTAAATTTCTCAAACAGTAGTTAGTATATCTTGTATACTGATTTAGAAGTTGGTCTTAAATGAGAGAATTGCACAACTTAGGTCAAAATTCTTTTTAATTAAGCCCCGGAATAAGATATAATTTTTTGATAAATCAGAACTTATTTTGTAACTCGGATCAAAGAGGTTTTCGGTGGAACGATTCGAGTCGATCCGGAAAGGGTCAGGCTTAACTAAACGGGTTTTGCAGACTATACGGGAGGTTTTTCATGATAGAAAAACGAGAGTTCGGTTCGACAGGGCACCAGAGTACTGTCACACTATTTGGTGGTGCTTCACTTTCCGAGGTTACCCAGGAAGAAGCTAATGAAACTCTGGAAGTTTTGCTGGACTATGGGGTAAATCATATCGATACAGCGGCTAGCTACGGTGACTCCGAACTCAGAATAGGCCCCTGGATGGAAGAATATCGGGATCAATTTTTCCTGGCAACCAAGACCGAAGGCAGGACTTACGAGGAAGCGAAAAAGGAGATCAGGAGCTCGCTTGAGAGGCTCCGTGTCGATCAGGTAGACCTCCTGCAGCTTCACAACCTGATTCAGCCGGACGAGTGGGAAACGGTTTTCGGCGGAAACGGGGCTCTCGAAGCTGCCGTGGAGGCTAAAGAAGAAGGACTTGTTCGCTTCCTCGGTGTAACCGGACACTCGCTCCGGGCCCCGAAAATGCACAGAAAAAGTCTCGAGGAATACGACTTCGATTCCGTACTCCTGCCGTTCAACTTTACCATGATGCAAAACGGTCAGTACGCCGAGGATTTCGAGGAGCTGGTCGAACTTTGCGAAGCCAGGGGAGTAGCTATTCAGACTATAAAATCACTGTCAAGAAGACGCTGGCGCGAAGGCGAGCAGGACAGAGCAACCTGGTATAAACCCCTGGAAGACCAGGAATACATAGACCGTGCAGTCAGCTGGGTAACCGGTCGTTCCGAGTTCTTTTTAAATACTGTCGGGGATATAGAGCTACTTCCGAAAGTTCTTGATGCGGCGGATCGGTTCTCGGCCAGGCCTTCCGAGGAAGAAATGGAGGAAATGGTCTCCGAGAAAGGGATGAAAGCCCTCTGGCCGGAATAAAACAAACGGGCAATTATGACACTCGATTTTTTCGGAATCGGGTAGCAGGAAAAATACAGGTTAAATGGAGGTATAACAAATGGAAGTAAAAGAAGCGATTCTTCGCCGTCGATCCGTTAGGTCGTTTAAAGAAAAAGATGTTCCGCGGGAACTGCTGGAAGATATAATGGAATCAGTTCGGATGGCCCCGTCGGCCAGCAACAGACAGGACTGGCAGTTCGTGCTTGTTGATGACTCCGCTACCAGGGAAAAATTAGCCCGTGCCGCAAGCAATCAGAACTTCGTCAAGGAGGCACCGGTAGTTGTAGCCGGAATTAATACTGAAATGAAGATGATGTCGTGTGGTGTAAAAGCAGGAACGGTGGATCTCGCTATCGCGATGGATCATCTTACCCTGCGAGCGGCGGAAGAAGGGCTGGGAACCTGCTGGATCGGAGCTTTCGACCAGGAGAAAACAAAAGAGATTCTCTCGGTTCCAGAAGATTCGAAGGTTATAACTCTTATGCCGCTCGGGTACCCCACTTACGACCTGACAAAGGAAAATAAAAGAAGAAAGGCGCTCGAAGAGATAATTAATTACAATAGCTTCGAATGATCCATGACCCCTTTAACGGAACTTCTGGAAGACCAAAGAGTAAGCTCTTTGAGGGATATACTGACCGGTTACGATTCTCTCATTGTAGGGTTTTCCGGGGGAGTAGATAGCAGCTTTTTGCTAAAGGCCGCTGTCGACTTCCTCGGTCGTGAGAACGTACTGGCAGTAACGGCTTCCGGGGAAATATTCCCGGAAAGAGAAGTCAAGGCCGCCCGTAAAATTGCTCGCGAACTGGATGCCAGATGGCACCTTATCCAAAGAGATTACCTCGACGAGGGGGAATTCCGCTCGAATCCAACTAACCGCTGTTATCACTGCAAGAGGGGTTTGTTCGAAATTCTGAAAGAGCTGGCAGAAAAACGAGGCTACGAAGAAGTAGCGGACGGAAGTATTAGTGATGATATATCCGGCCATCGACCAGGCAGAGCTGCGGGGAAAGAATTATGTGTAAAGCGACCGCTGGAAGAAGCAGAACTGAGAAAAGAAGATATAAGAGAATTAAGCCGTAGAACCGGGCTCCCCACCTGGGACAAGCCCTCGAATGCCTGTCTCGCAACCCGGATACCTTTTGGAGAAAAAATCACGAAAAAAAAGCTCAGCCAGGTTGCAGAAGCTGAATCCGTCTTACTTGATCTGGGTTTTTCAGGGTTTAGAGTCCGGCATCACGGTGACCTGGCAAGAATCGAGCTTAATCCCGAAGAAATCGCCTCTGCAGTAAAAAAGAGGACTTCCATCGTGGAACGGTTAAAGCCACAAGATTTTAGCTACGTCACCCTTGACCTGGAAGGATATCGCAGCGGAAGTCTTACCGAAACGACAGATGTAGATAATTCTTCTTAAACAAAGAGGTTTACATGAAAACCAAAAAAATACGAGCCCTTCTTAGTAAAGTAAAGGAAGGAAATACGTCGATCGAAGAAGCACTTAAACAGCTGGAAGAACTCCCCTTTAAGAACATTGGCCACACGAAAATAGACAGCCATCGCGACCTCCGGCGCGGCGCCCCCGAAGCCGTCTACTGTGAGGATAAAACCAAATCACAGGTTATGGAGATTCTCGATGAAATGATCCCGAAAGACGACGTACTGGCCACGAGAGCCGAAGGTGAAGTGTTAAATGCCATCGAAAACAAATACCCGAAAGCGCAGATATACGAAGAGTCATCCCTGGCTTTCATCGGAGAATTTCCGGAGAAAACCGTGGGACAGGTAGCGGTGATAACTGCCGGAACTTCGGACATACCGGTGGCCAGAATCAGCGAGGTTACCGCTCGTTCGATGGGAACCGAAGTGGACACTGCATTTGACGTGGGGGTCTCCGGGCTTCACCGGGTCATCAGTATTCGAGACAGGCTGACTGAGGCCGATATTGCCGTCGTCGTGGCCGGGATGGAGGGTGCTCTTCCCAGCGTGGTAGCCGGCCTGGTAAACACCCCCGTGGTAGCAGTCCCCACGGACGTCGGGTACGGAACAAACCTGGATGGAATAGCTCCCCTGCTGACGATGCTAAATTCCTGTGCTCCGGGTATCACGGTCGTAAATATCGGGGATGGTTACGGAGCCGGTTATTTCGCCGCCGCCACCGTCAAGAAGATAAGATCGAGGGCCGAGACTGGCTGTAATTGTCAATAACCCCGAACAAAGGTGCGGGGCTTGTAATGACAAAACTCCTAAGGTTAGAAATGTTTTTTCTTTACCGACAAAAGACCCAGCAGTCAATCGAGCCCGTCTCTTGTTTTATACCCGATATAAGAGATAAACTCACAAATTACTACCGAACACTATCAAGGATCGTCTCCTCGATTGACTGCTGGACAAAAACCAGCCGATTCCTCCCCAGGGCAATACCTGGGGCTTCCTCGGCAAGTTTTGGTGATAAAAATGAATGAGGGGAAGAAAAATATTTTGTTTCTGGAACCTTTTTCCGGTATCTCCGGAGATATTTTTCTCGGCTCCCTGCTGGATCTGGGGCTGGAAGAATCATGGCTGCGCGAAGTGTTAACTGAAATTATTCCGGAAAAAACTCAGGTAAAAGTCTGGAAAGACAAACGAGGAGAAGTTTCCGGAACCAGATTTGCGGTAGAAACCGCGGAAAAACCGAAACACAGAGATTTGGATGATATCCTTATTCTGCTCGACGAATCGGGGCTGGAAGGGGATATTATTGATAAAAGCAAAGAGATGTTTGAAAGACTAGCAAAAACGGAAGGGAAAATTCACGGGGTCACGAAAGAAGAGGTACATTTCCACGAGGTAGGCGCAATCGACTCGATCGCAGACATAGTCGGTGCGGCCGCCGCCGTGTCGAAAATCAGTCCGGAAAGGATATTCTCGGATCCGGTAAACGTGGGGTCGGGCACGGTAAGTACTGCCCACGGAGATTTACCGGTACCCGCACCCGCAACGGCCGAGCTGCTCAGACAGGGCGGGGTTCCGAACTACTCTACAGAAGCGAGGGCCGAACTTACAACCCCTACGGGCGCGCTAATTCTGGCGACTTTCGTGGACGATTTTACCCGACCGCAGATGATCCCGGAGAGTATCGGCCGGGGTCTTGGTTCGAGAGAGCTGGAAGGTAAGACCAACTTTCTCCGCACAACGCTGGCCAGTAGCTCCAGAGCATCTCCCACGCCGGAGTGTAAAGGAACTGAAATTTTGCTGGAAACAAATATCGACGACATGAACCCCGAAATTTTCCCCGTGGTCGAGGAAAAGCTGATGGAAGCCGGTGCCAGTGAAGTGTTTAAGACTCCGATTCAGATGAAGAAGAACCGCCCCGGGGTCAAATTAACGGTAATATGCCCTGCCGAACTTCGGAAAAAAATATCCAGCATCCTGTTCCGGGAAACTTCCACCCTTGGAGTTAGAGTGCACGAAATTGAACGCGAGAAGTTAGAAAGAAAAATAAAAACGGTGAAGACTGAATTCGGGCGGGTTCAGGTAAAGCTTGGTTATGAAAACGGGGAACTCGTGAATATTGCCCCGGAATTTGAATCCTGCCACGATCTTGCCGAGAAGAGCGGGGAACCTTTGAAAAAGATCTATCGTCGGGCACTTGTAGCCGCTGAAGACAGCCAGGAAATTAAGAGAAGTTCTCAATAACAGGGGAAAAATCCCACTCAGTTACGCCGTCCTTCCGGGCGGGATCTGGAGAAAAGACTCTTTTTAAATAGCAGCTATGTACTTCAAAACGCGCGACTCAGCAGCAAGCCTCCGATCCTCTCTCGGTAATGTTAGTTGATTCGAAATTGTCCCAGGGCGGTAATTGCTTCAAAAGGATTCGAAGATTTCTCAATTTGAGCTCTTAAACTCGAACAATAATTTACAGTCAAAAACCCCGCCCCAAGGGGGCTTGTAGAAAATCCCTTTTTAATAGTCTTTTCGGTCTTTTACAACACGAGACCCAGCAGTCAATCGAGCCCAGAACTGGTTACACCTTAGAATAAGAGGGATGCACTCAAATAATAAACAGCAGTTCTTAAGGGAAGTATCCTCGATTGACTGCTGGACCAACAACCAGCTAATTATAGGGGTAGGGAAGACCCCTTAGGGCCTCCCCTCCCTCCGAACCACACGTGCGGGTCTCCCGCATGTGGCTCTCCGGTTGGTGGTCTTACCTCTTTGAGGACCAGTTAAACCATAATTGGGTTCGTACTGGGAGA
>JAIPHN010000041.1 GCA_021735185.1 Candidatus Bipolaricaulota bacterium | reverse complement strand
TGGAACTTGCTATGAGAACTGCAGATTTGATGCCATCAACGAGGGTTACGAGATCGACCCTTTCCTCTGCGAAGGTTGCGGGGTCTGTGCTTACGTCTGTCCGGAAGACGCAATTAGAATGGAAGACGTTCTTTCCGGCTATTCTCTCAAATCCTCGACTGCTTACGGTAAAATGGTTCACGGTGAACTGAACCCCGGAGAAGAAACATCGGGAAAGCTCGTTACGGAACTAAAGGGTAAAGCCAGAAGTATTGCGAAAAAGGAAGAGGCAAATTTGATAATAGTCGATGGTTCTCCGGGCACGGGCTGCCCCGTAATTGCCTCTTTAGCGGATGTGGACCTCGCCCTGGTCGTTACGGAACCGACAAAATCCGGGTTGAGCGATTTGAAGCGTGTAATTGGGCTCTCAGAAAATTTCGATATCAAACCGGCAGTAGTTATCAATAAGTACGATTTGAATGCGGAAATGGTACGAGAGATAGAGTCTTTCGCGGGAGAAAACGGTATCCCGGTCCTGGGAAAGATACCTTATGATTCAAAAGTGACCGAAGCAATGATGCAGGGAAAGAGCGTCGTCAAATATTCTGAAAACGGAGCTACTCAGGAGATCAAAAAAATCTGGGGAGAGGTTACAAGTCTGCTTGGTTAGCCTTATCCAGCGCAGGGAGGGCACGCAGTCTAATTTTTTTACTTTTGTAAAACAGGTCGAACTAAAACTAAGTCGTATAAATTGGATTATATTCCAGAAGGGGGTACAATGATAAGCTTTAAAATAACCGGAATTTACGACAATAGAGCAGTCGAAAGTCTCATTCCGGGCTGGGGATTATCTCTTGTAATTGAAAATTCCAACTCCCGGATACTATTTGACACTGGAGCCGATCTAAAAATTCTCTCTAACAACCTAAACGAGATTGGAATAGATCCTGAAAGTTTTAATGCAGTAGTTCTCTCCCACCCCCACTGCGACCACACCGGTGGTCTGTCGACAGTGCTTCGAAAAAATTCGGACTTGAGAGTTTATATGACCGAGTCCTTCCCGGAATCATTGAAATCGAGTGTAGAAGATCACGGCGCCAGACTGGACTCTACACTTGATCCGGTCGAGCCGACCGAGGGCGTTATTACAACGGGTGAGATGATTACCGATTGCAATGGCACGGACCTTCCCGAACAGGGTTTAATCCTGAGAACAAAAAGAGGACCATTGCTCATTTGTGGTTGTGCCCACCCGGGAGTCGTTAAAATGGTTAAGCGCACGAAAGGAATAACGGGGGATTTTCCATACCTCGCAATCGGCGGTTTTCATCTATCAGGAAAGACGAAGAAAGAAATTGAAGCCGTGGTTAACGGTCTAATTGATAATAATGTAGATAGTATTGCCCCAACCCACTGTACCGGAGAAAAAGCGACCGAGATGTTCAAGAAAAGTTTCGGGGGTAATTTTTTCGAACTTGAAGCTGGTCGTCAAATCGATCTTTCTAACTGTTTGGATAAATAATCCAAACTGATTTCAGGATTGACGACGAGTTTGTATCGGAAATATCTACGGGAAAAAGGTCCTGCGGTCTGTTTCCTCTGGTAAAAATTCCCACATGGATTTTTCCGGGAAATATCCCTGTGTCGGAGCCCTTGCACAGTCCGCCCCTCCTTAGTTTGAAAGTTAGTCCCTCAGCTACTAGAATAGGTCAGAAGAGGTGGAAGATATGGTGAGAGTAAGGGTAAAAGCGTTACTGGTTGATACATCGAATAACGCACCCGTTGTTTTGTTAGAAGGAGACGACGATCACGAGGTAATGCCGATTTGGATCGGTCAAAACGAAGCCCTTGCCATCTCTCTCAAACTTCAGGGTAAAGAATTCGAGCGACCACTAACTCACGACCTGCTTAAGTCCGTACTGGAAAAGTTGAATCAGGATCTGGAAAAGGTAATTATCGATGATTTAAGCAACAAAACCTACTACGCAACGCTGGTTTTGAATGATCCTGATGGCGAACAAATTAGAATAGATTCACGGCCGTCGGACTCGATTGCACTTGCCCTTCGCACTGACAGCCCTATTTTCGTAGAAGATGAAATATTTGACGATGTTGCCATGGAATCACCGTTTGACGAGGATATTCAGGACGAAGAGGCAGGAGAAGAATTCGAGGATTTTCTCGACCAGCAAATGGAACTGAGAAAATTTAAAGAATTTACGGACGATAACTAACCCCCACTTTCATACATTATCAAATGGCAAATAAAGAACGTCTTGACGTTTTAGTAAAGGAGAGAGGACTGTGTAAAAGCCGGGAGAAAGCGAAGCGAGAAATAATGGCCGGTAACGTTTTCGTTTCCGGCCAGCTCAAAGATAAGCCAGGGAAGAAGTACCCTGCTGACTCGGAGATCACGCTAGAAAGGGACGAAAAGAGGTTTGTAAGCCGCGGCGGCAAGAAGCTGGAAGGTGCTCTCGAGGAATTTAATTTAGATGTGTCCGGCTGGAAAGCCGTTGATATAGGAGCTTCTACAGGTGGATTTACAGATTGCCTTTTGAGGAACGGTGCCGATAAGGTCTGGTCGCTGGATGTCGGTAAAGGGCAGCTTGACTGGAATCTTCGTAAGGACGAAAGAGTTGAGGTTATAGAAGGTAAGAATGCCCGTTACCTTCAGCCGGAGGAAATTGGGACCCCTGTAGAGCTAGTTACAATTGACGTCTCGTTCATATCACTTGAGCTTATCCTCCCCAATTCAAGCAACCTTCTGACCCCGGAGGGAAAGATTATTTCCCTTGTAAAGCCACAATTTGAGGCAGGGCCAGAACTCGTTGAAAAGGGCGGAGTGGTTACCGATCCCGAAGTACACCGGGATGTCTTAAAAGAGACGATGAAGTACGGCGAAGAGTCCGGCCTTATTCCCAGTGCCTGCACTTATTCGCCAATCCAGGGCAAATCCGGGAAGAATATCGAATACTTACTTCTCTTCACAGATTCCGGAGAACGGATAAAAGAAGGAGAGTTAAATCAGGTTGTAAAATCGGCACATAAAGATTTCTCCTGAGCCCTCAGGCTCCTGCTGAAGCGGGGATAAAATCTAAGGAGGCCATGTCTAATGATAACCGCAGCCCTTACCGGAGGTATTGCAACCGGGAAGACGGAGGTACTTCGGGTCGCGGAAAAATATAACAGTGTAGAGACTATTCAAGCTGACAGCCTGGCAAAAGAAATCTATCGTAAGGACAATCCTCATTTCGGAGAAGTCGTCGATCTGCTTGGTTCAGATGTCCTGACAGAAGAAGGCGAGATAGACCTAGAAGCTGTATCAAAGAAAGTTTTTTCCGATAAAGACCTCCTTTCACAGCTCGAAAGTATAGCTCACCCTTACGTTGAAGCAAAATTAAAAGAATTGATAAAGCGCTACAAAAACCGCGACAGACAATTACTTGTAATCGAGATCCCTTTGTTATTTCAATCTTCCAGCGTGGATCTGGATTCATTCGACCGAATTATCCTCGTAGATGCAAGTGAGGACACCCAGGTTGATAGGTTAAAGAAACGTGATTGTCTTTCAGCAGAAACTGCAAGAGAAAGGGTAAAGCTGCAGAAATTACCTGAAGACGCTCGAAAAAAATCTGATCACGTGCTAGAAACAGAAGGGTCTCTTGAGGAGACCCGGCAATTAGCCGGAGAGCTAATCGAGAAACTGTTAAAATAACCTTACCGGCTTACTCCGTCTAAAATTTAAATTCAGAAAACCACAGCTTTCTTCGTATTTAAAAACTTTTTTATTTAGGTCGGAAGAGTTTTTTGCTATAGTTAGGGTATCTCGGGAAAAGTCATTCGTTTAGCATGGAGGGCTTTAGATGAAACCAAAGACTTTGATAGTTTTACTCGCCGGAGTAACTGCCGTCTCGTTTGCCGCGATATTCATCAGGTTAAGTACAGCGCCCCCCTTGATAATTTCGTTCTATCGGATGTTTTTCTCTTCGATTTTGATAATGCTTTATTTCATTTACCGGGGAGATATAGGGTCAGAACTTGAAAAACTTCGACAAAAGGATTGGCTTCTCCTGGCCCTGGGAGGACTTTTTCTCAGCATTCATTTTGCCTTCTGGGTCACTTCACTGAATCACACCAGCGTGGCAAGTTCCGTCGTTCTTGTTACCACGCAGCCACTATTTATAGTGCTTATAGAAAGCGTCTTTCTTGAAAAAAAGCCCAGTAAAGGGTTTCTGATCGGTCTGGTTATCGCAGGATTGGGGAGTTTTCTGATCGGTTTCGGCGATTTTCACGGAACGCAATTCGGACTCATAGGGGATTTATTCGCCCTGATGGGAGCCGTTATGGCTGCTGGTTATTTTCTTATTGGGGGGGAAGTTCGGAGGAGAATTAGCCTTCTGCCCTATATTTTCGTAGTTTACGGTTTTAGTTCCGTTTTCCTACTAATCTTCTGTTTGGTTGCCGATCTGCCACTTATCAGTTATTCACCGTACAATTTCGGCCTGTTTCTCTTGCTTGCCCTCATTCCGACGCTAATTGGGCATACGTCTTTTAACTGGCTGCTTAGCGAAGTGAAGGCATCAATGATAGGAGTAACGGCCCTCGGCGAACCTATCGGTTCCTCGCTCCTCGCCATAGTTTTCTTTAACGAATACCCTTCTTACTGGGTTATGGCCGGTGGCTCATTCGTCCTTTTCAGTATTTACTTCCTCTGGCGTCAGGAACTACTCGAAGGCGTCGCTTAAATAGCTATCTAAATTCAAAGTTTTATAAAACAGAAAAAGATAAAGCCCCGTACAAAAATACGGGGCTTTATCGGCTATTTTGATATGATAAGGTTCCTTTATTCCGGTCCCTCTTCTAACTCTTCAGCAGCTCTTTTCTCGGCTTTTTTCTGAATCTCTTCAGCTCTCTTTTCAAATTCCGTTCTAGCTTCTTCCGCTTTCTCGGAAAGATCCTCAACCAGACCTTCGCCCTTTCCCTCGTCAAATTCACCCTCTTCCAGATCCGGGAATCCGCCATCACCGGAAACTCCCATAATGCTGCTTACTGCTCCAAGCACATCCGCTGTTCCTGATGGCACTATGAGCTTTGAAGCTCTTCCATCTGCTAGCTCCTTCATTGCTTCGTAAGCTTTTAAGGTGAGAATACCCTTTGTCGGTTTTCCTTTATGATACGCTCCAAATATCCCCTGAATGGCGTTTGCCTCACCTTCTGCTTCGGTTATATATTCGTAGCGTCTCGCGTCCGCCCTTTTTCTGCGCGCGTTTGCCTCACCTTCTGCTTCCAGAACCTCTGCTCTCTTGCCACCTTCTGCTTTAAGTATCGCGGCCTTCTTACTACCTTCTGCCTCGAGCACATCCGCCCGTCTCCGTCTTTCGGCTTTTAGCTGTTGCGCCATTGCGTTTTTGACGTCATCAGGAGGAGTAATCTCTCTTATCTCTACCTTTGTTACCCTAACTCCCCACTTATCGGTCTCCTTGTCCAGAGTATTTAGCAGTTTAGAATTTACCTTCTCTCTCGAAGAAAGGGATTGGTCCAGATCCATTTCACCGATCTCACTTCTCAAATTGGTCTGGGCCAGGCGTACTGCAGCCTGCTCGAAATTCTCGACCTCGTATTCAACTTTTTTCGCGTCAGTCGGTTTATAATATACTATCGCATCAACGGTCACCGTGGCATTATCCTTGGTTATGACGTCCTGCCTCGGAACATCCAGCGTCTTTTCCCTCATATCTATCTTTCTTACCTTTTGGACAAAAGGGAAGATAAAATGCAGGCCCGGTTCGTAAGTCTGAGAATACTTGCCAAAAGTTTCCAGTAGCCCTTTCTGGTACTGGCGAACCAAAACCGTCGCCCATGAACCAAACACCAGAACAAAAACAATTGCCGCTAAAACTACGATCAGCGTAGTCATTTTAAACCTCCTCTCGGTCAGGTCCTTCAACTACATTATCGGCCTCAGCCACGTCCACGACAAGCGACGTGCCTTCGACACTTTTCACCAAGATCGTTTCTTCTTCCATAATTGGCTCCCCTGTTTTGGATTCCGCTCGCCACTTTTCTCCGTTTACAACTACGATCCCTTCACCGGTCGCGGGATCTATTTTATCTTCTACTAAACCAGTTTCACCGATTAACCGGTCGGCTCCGGTCTTCAGGGTTTCCTGTGAGCTGGAATAAATATCGAATTTCCACGCCATATAGGCAGCAAATCCAGTAGCAAGCACAAAAGCAACGAAACTGCCCATCTCTCCCGGTATGAAGAAATCTACGAGGCTAGCAACTAAGGCACCAAAACCCACGGTGCCAAAGAAAAAAGTAGCCGTATTCATTTCGACAACCAGCAAAACCAGTCCGGCGAGAAACCACAACCAGGCCGGTATAAGGTCCATTTGGGTCACCTCAATTAGTGTTATCTTCTGTCATGGTTTTCGGTCGAATATTTACACTTTTAGGTTCAACCAAGTTCCAGGCTACGTCAGCCAGTAAATAGAGCGACCCCGATATCATTGAATGACCCCCGAGAACGACCGGTTTGGAGGCTTCGATCGCGGCGCGGGTCAATTTCTTTAAATAACTCGTATCTATCGCTTCCGGCTTCAATAAATCGGAAGAAAATCTATCCTTTCGACAGGGCCAATTTCCGAAAAAATCGAATAATACTCGGGTATCCAGAAATAGGCTCGTCCCTTTGTCCAGAAGAGTTTCAATAAAACTCCGTGGATCGTTTTTTTCGAACAGCTTACCCAGTATATAAGATCCATTTACGTTAGTTCCCTGCTCACCATAACTTCCCCTGCCTTCCGATATCACGTCCACGTGACAGGCAGCATTTCTCTCCAGATAAGACCAAGTTGCAGCACCTATTCGTCCGGCCACGACCAACCTGCTATTCTCATCCGTAAACTGAGGCAAAACTTCTTTAATCCTCGTGTTACCCCAGTCCAGGGAGGTCAAGTAATCGTTCAGTTTACCCGGCTCAATTTCGGACAATTTCAGCGGAAGCATATCCACAGGTGAGTCCAGGTCAAGTTCGGTTTTCGCCCCCCGCTTCATTTCGAAGGGTTGTAACCCTGCGTCCCTTGTTAACCATCCGAGGCGATTATCAGTATTCGGAGGGGAAAGATTTAATATGGAATTCGCCGGTGAAAAACCAATCATATCGGCAGAATAAAAGTTATTGGCGATGGATAAATCATCATTTTCTCGGAGAAAGTCAACTATTGAAGTAAAATCGTCTTTTCCAAACAGAACTCCGGATCCGCCACCAACGTAAAACATATTTCTCACATCGTACCTTTTTATTACATCAAACAGCTTTTTTCCGAAATGAAAGTCTTTACCCGATTTTTCAATCTCCAGCCCGGGATACCGGGAGACGTCTAAATTTGACAAACGTCGTGAGTTAGTAACTAATATTCGTCTCTCCAGGCCTGGGATAGAACCAGTTTTTTCGAGAATATCAAGAGTGTTCGACTCCAGACCTCTATTCAAAAATTTTTCCGGGTCCGACCACCCCTCTATACCCGCAGTTATTAAAAGAGTTGCCGCTTCACTCATTCAACTAGCCCCCTCTAATAATCTTCGGCCCCTCTTCGGTCCCGACAAAGACGATATCAGCCCTCCGGCTCGCAAAAAATCCGTTCTCGATAACGCCCTCGATCCGATTTATTTCCCTTTCAAGCGGCTCGATATCATCCGCACTTAATTTCATTTCAAGTTTAACGTCGAGAATCAAGTTCTCGTTATCAGTCCTGTATAACTCGTCACCGGATTTTCTGATTTCTGGTTTCCCGTAAGCGTCCAGCTTTTCTGCCACAGCCTCACGACTTTCGGGGTGTACTTCGACGGGAAGGGGGAATGTCTGACCAAGGTAATCAACCAATTTCGTTTCGTCCACTACGATGGCTAGAGTTCGGGATTTCTTCGCGACTTTTTTCTCCCTGTAGTGACAGCCGCCACCCCCCTTTATCAAATTGAGCTCCGGGTCTACTTCATCCGCTCCGTCCAGATCAAAGACCAGGCTATCGGAATTTTTCAAACTCCCGATTCTTACCCCGCGCTTTTTTAACTCTTTTCGGGTTCTATCGGAAGTTGGAATTGCGGTCAGTTCATCGTGTTCGGTAAATCTGGGGAAAGAATAGGACACTGTTGAACCAGAGCCCACCCCTACCCTGATTTCCCCGTTTAGATTGTAGTTATCCGAAATCCAGGTAAAGGCCCCCTCTACTGCTATCTCCTTTAACTTTTCTCTATTTATCTCTCCTGACATAAATTATCGTAAACTCCTTTATGGACTTTTGTCCGGAAACCGTACTTATTTAACCTTCTTCTACCGTTCGTAGCTCGTCTTCTCTATTTGGATTAGGTAAATTATAAACTTTGAGGTCCTGGAGGCAAATAAGCCCCCTTGGAATACTAAAAACGCTCCCTTGCAGAAAAAACAAGCCCAACTATAATATTTATGTATTTCCTTTTTTTACGATATATGTATTTTTCTGTCAACAATATTTTATTTAGCTTGTACAAAAGGAGATAAGCTTGGGGGAAGTTATGAATTTCTTTGATCTTATCAAAAAGAGATCATCAATTAGAGCCTACAAGGAAAGGCCTGTGTCGGAAGAACAAGTGGAGAAACTGTTGAACGCCGCCAATTCTGCTCCCTCGGCGGGAAACCTCCAGTCCTATAAGATTCTCGTGATTAGGTCGGAAGAGGTTCGGGAAAAACTCGTCAAAGCAGCCCACGGCCAAAAGTTCTTAAGCCAGGCACCGGTGGTTTTCGCCTTTCTTCAGGACAAGGAGAGGTCCAGAGACAAATACGGTGATAGAGGTGAATTTTACTCTCTCCAGGATGGGACGATAGCCGCTACTTACCTTCAGCTTGCTGCAGTGGAACTTGGTCTGGGTAGTTGCTGGATCGGTGCTTTTGACGATGAAGCAGTAATTGACGCTTTGCCTTCCAGCAAACGGCCTCTGGCTCTACTTCCCGTCGGTTATCCCGCCAGGACTTCAAGAAACGACTCAGTCCGGCGTGAACTGGAGGAAATAGCCGAATTTATCGAGTAGTTTGGGTTACTCTCCGATTAATTGAATTATAATCTCTCTTTTTCTCTCCCGGGTATCGTGGTTGATGGCAATGATATTTTGCCATCTCCCCAGTTGAAGCTCTTTTTCGACAAAAGGCACTATCATGCCCGGACCCATAATAGTCGCTCTGACATGGCTCCTTCCATTGCCGTCGTTCCAGGTTTCATGATGTTTATATGGAATATCAGGCGGAGCCATTCTTTCAAGTGCATTGGGAACATCCTCCTGGAGTCCCGGTTCGAACTCTACTGTACTAATTGAACCGGTAGCACCCGGAATAAAGACATTAGCGCTTCCGTCCGACAGTTCCGATACCCTTATGACTTCATCAACGTCTTTGGTAATGTCCTTCATTGCGCTGTCACTGCCGATCCTTACGTTGATTCTCTCCGTAACTACTGCCACCTTCTACCCTCTCCTCTATTATGGTTAAAAATAAAACTATAATTAGTCAACCGAGTTAACAAAGCCATCCCGCAAAAAGCTGACGAATTCCTCCATCTCCATATCCCGTGAACCTTTTACCAGAACAGCGTTATCTCGACCCTGAATCAGAGTACCAAGTCTTTCCTTCAGGGCTTCCCTGCTGTTAAACCAATCCGCTCCTGTCGGACCTCCTGTTACACCTGTATTGATCTCAAAGACCAGTTTTTTTGTAAACTTTCCCAGTCCCAGTAACCGCTTTACCCCTGCACTCTGTACATAAGAAGCCAGGTCTTTATGGCAACGGGGAGCTTCATTCCCTAATTCCATCATATCCCCGAAGACAAAAAATTTATCTCCACTCACATCTAATTCCGAGAGAAATTCAAGAGCGTTGCGCGTAGCGGCAGGATTGGCGTTATAGGTATCGTCAATTACAGTTCCTCCGGAAAAGCACACTAAACTAAGCCGCTGTTCAATTGGCTCAATTTTTACACCTTTTCTAATTTTTTCTAAGCGGGTTCCCATTTCCAGCGCGAGCGATCCGGAAGCAAGAACGTTGTAGACATTTGCCCGGGAATGTAAACCTGATTCAAGGCGACAGAGTGAATTTGTATTAGATTTTTCGCCGTACCCTGTTTTCCTGATCAGGGAGAACGAAAGTCCGGTCAGTTCACCCAGGGTCAAGTTCCCGGCCAGGTAAGTATTTTTCGGAGAGTTTACCCCGTACTTGATTAAATCGTACCCCTTCTTTTGAGCTGCCTTCCTGGTCAGCGGGCCTACGTCACCGTTTACGATCAGTGTCGAGCCGGGATCCATGCCTTCGGTCAATTGTAATTTTTCCTCGACAATCTCCCCGACATCTTGAAAATGCTCCAGGTGAACTTTACCCGCACCCGTTATTACTCCGTGAGTCGGAGAGAGGACTTCACTCAATTTTCCTACATCCCCGGGGTACTGCAGTCCCAGCTCAAATACGCCGTAGTCCGACGTCTCATCCATTTCCAGAAGCGCCAGAGGGAGACCGTACTCAGTATTGTAATTACCGGGTGATTTATGGACGGAACCCGTGAGCGATAGAATTGAATGAAGCAGTTCCTTCGTCGTCGTCTTACCCCAGCTTCCGGTAATACCGACTATTGGAATATCAAATTGGGTTCGATAGGAGCTTGCCGCATCAAGCAATGCCTTTTCAGTATCCTCGACCAAAACAATATTGGCAAAGTCCTCATCCAGATATTCCTCAGATCTAACGAAAGCTCCTGAAGCACCCTCGTTAAAAGCTTCTCTTAGAAAGTAATGGCCATCGGTCTCCGATCCGGAAACCGGTACAAAAAAATCCCCTTCACTGAGGGTTCTCGTGTCTATGGAAAACCCTTCGATTGCTCGGTTTTCCTGATTAAGCAGCTTGCCCTCAGTGTGTTTCGCCAGCTCCCCGGGACTAAACATTATGTGGTTCAGTCCGTAGTTTTTTCCTGGTCTCCTTCTTCTGCGGTATCATTTTCCCCTGACTCTTTATCAGCGGTTTCAGAATTTGAACTTCCTTCTTCCTTCTTAACTACGTTTATCGATATAGCCTGTTGGCCGTAAATCACCTTTCCGGCGAACTTTTCGTCGACCCGGGCCACGGATTCGTACATATATCCGGTACTGGCCATCGGCACTACGCTTTCTTCAAACGGGCTCAACAGTTCAATTGAAAGGTGTTCGTAGCTTTTCAAGTTGTTGAGATAGCCGAGCCAGTCCTTGAATGTCTCCAGTTTCTGCGGGGGAGCAATTTTAGCAGGCCTCGGACCTCCATATGCGGCAACGACGTATTTGCCCTCCGGCAGGTTTTTCGGTAACTGGAACGCCCCTGTCTTCTTTACGATATCGTCGCGATAGTTCTTGATTTT
>JAIPHN010000040.1 GCA_021735185.1 Candidatus Bipolaricaulota bacterium | reverse complement strand
CGAGGTTGGGAAAACCATTTACGGGCTAAACGACATCGAGGAGTATCTTGAGGACCTGTTGAACTCTTAAGGAACTTAAGCCCAATTTTTCATGAACCAGCAATTTGTCGAGAGGGTTCTTTTACCGGTTAATTTAGAGAACCGTACTTCTGCTGAACCAAGAGGTCCAGACCGAGTCGGCAAACCACACTTTAACAGGGAAGAATAAATTGACGGAGGAATTAATGCCAAAAATCTACTTACTGCTCGGGATTTCATTAATCGCGGCGGGGATAATCATAGGGTTAACGAGTAGCCCTGAGTCGGGTTTTTATCAAACTGGGATCGCCAGCTGGTACGGTCCTAATTTTAAGGGGAATCCGACCGCAAACGGTGAAATATTTGACCCGAGTAAAATGACCGCCGCCCATAAGAGTCTTCCTTTCAATACGAGGGTAGAGGTAGTCGACCTCGCCTCGGGCAACAAAGTCGTAGTTAGGATCAATGACCGAGGACCGTTTATCAAAGATAGAATAATAGATCTATCACGGAAGGCAGCAGAAAGGCTTGGAATTATCGATTCCGGAACTGCCGAGGTCGGTTTAAGGATAATAAAATGGGGAAATGAATCCTGATCTTCCAATCAAAAATTCTCAGCTATACCCACCCACCTGCCGGATCAAGAGAAGGCTAAAATGAACGAAAAAATAACTAATCAAAGAACGTATCGGGACCTGGAATTCGAAAAACTGAAAAACATCGTGAAGGGTTTTTCCGTTTCTTCCCTCGGGGAAGCAGAAATCGAGGAATTGAGCCCAATATCCGACCGGAGAGAAATAGAAAAGGAACTGGCCAAAGTAGAAGAATGTCAGGATTTATTGGAAGGGCCGGAACGATTCAAGCTCGGGGACATGATCGAATTCACCCCGTTAATACAGCAGGCTCAGGAGCATCCTCCACTGGAGCCCTCCGATTTCCTGGAGATCAGTAATACCCTGAGCGTTGGCCAGGAAGCAAAGGAGTACATTCTCGATCAATCTCCGGAGGGGTCGGGTCTTGCCACGTTAGCGGAAAGAATCAACGGTCTGGAGGACCTGCAGACAGAGATAAAGTCAAAAATAAACAGACGGGGAGAGATTCGCGATACCGCAACCACCCGGTTGTTCAATTTAATCAAGGAAAAGAGAGAAGTAGAAGAAGACGTAAAATCCAGGCTTAAAGACTTCATCAATAATCACGGAAACCTAATCCAGGATAATGTGGTCGTACAAAAATCAAACAGGCTGGTGGTACCACTAATAAGTTCGGCTAAAGAAAGAGTCGACTGCGTAATTCACGGGAGCTCGAACTCCGGAAGAACCTTATTTGCCGAACCGTCATCGGCCGTAAAACTCAATAACCAGCTGAAGGATCTAACCTCGGAAATACTGGAAGAGAAAAAGAGAATCAGGAATGAACTAACGGATTTATTTAAACACCACAAGGGAAAGTTAAACCAAAACCAGCGGGCTCTCCGTGAACTTGATTCCATATATGCTCGAGCACGCTTCGCCCGGGAGTACTCCTGTACAATTCCAAAACTTACGTCAAACGAGGGAGTATCCCTGATAAAAGCCCGCCACCCCCTGCTGGACCAGGAGGAAGTAGTTCCAGTAACTATAAAATTTGGACGGACCGAGCAGGGTGCGACAATTACCGGTCCCAATACCGGAGGGAAGACGGTAACGTTAAAAACGATAGGCCTCTTCTCGTTGATGGCTCAGTCGGGAATCCCGATACCCGCGTCGGAGGATAGCAAACTTGAGACCTATCACCACGTCTTCAGCGATATCGGCGACGAACAAAGCATAGAACAGAGTCTGTCGACCTTTTCTTCACACATGGGAAACATCGTAGATATTCTCGAAGAGATTGACTCGAAAAGCCTGGTGCTTCTGGACGAACTCGGGGCGGGAACGGACCCGGAGGAGGGAGCGGCCCTGGGCCTATCTATACTGGAAACTTTGCTTGAAGCAGAGGCAAGATTCGGCGTCACCACCCACTTTACCGCGATCAAGAACTTCTCATTCAACCATCCCCGGCTTGCCACCTTTTCCGTCGACTTCGATCCGGAGGAACTCGTTCCCACCTATCATATCCTGGAAGGGGTACCCGGGAAGAGTAACGCGTTTATAATCGCCTCTCGTCTGGGGCTATCGGATGAAATAATTTCCAAGGCGGAAAGCTTCCTCGATGAGGGGAAAATCCAGGCAGAAAATATAATCAAAGACCTCGTCAAGGAAAGGAGGAAATTAAGGGAAAAGGGCCGGGAAATCGACGAAAAACTGGCTAAAGCAAAGAAAAAGAAGAAGAGGTACGAAGAAAAACTGGAGAAACTTCGATCCGATCAAAAAAACGCTCTCAGCGAGGAATTGAGAGAGCTCGACAGTTTTATCGAAACAGCCAAAAAGGAAATTGAGGGAGCAATTGCCGACGCCAGGGAGGCAAACGAAGAAAAGGCCAAAAATAGACTAAAAAAGATTCAGGAATTAGAAGAAACCATTTCCCGGGGCAGGGAAGAAATTCACCAGGATAATCGAGAACAACCCCTGGAGTTGGAGGAGATCGATCCCGGAGATTCAGTATGGGTAAAAAGCGCCGATCAAAAAGGCCAGATTGTCCGAATAAACGAAAAGGGGAAGATAGTGGTCAAGGTCAACGGGATCAACCTAACTACTGAACTCTCGGACCTCCAACCCTATACCGAGAGAGGTAAAGAAACCAAAAAACCAAGATCCAGCGTCAACTATAGCAAGGGATCCGAGCCCGCTAACTTCGAGATAAACGTTCGCGGTTTGACCGTCAGCGAGGCTTTACGAGAAGTTGACAAGTACGTAGATCGACTCATCCGTTCAGACAGAACAAAAGGTCGCATACTTCATGGAAAGGGCACCGGCACACTCAGGAGGAATATCCGCGATCACCTGAGATCTTCAAACCTGGTCGAAAAGTGTTACGGGCCACCACCGTCTGAAGGAGGGGAAGGAGTTACTATATTCGAGCTATAGGTATTAAGCGCTTTTATTTACCCTTGAAGGAGTCACACCGATAAATTATAATCCCCTAAATTTGTGGTCTTTGGAGCGCCGGAATATAGTTCAAATTTTTTTTATTGTTTAGGGTTGAATGGAAAAGAATAAAGAAGATAGATTCTTCACGAAAATTTTATAATTTGATCATACTATTTTTTAGTAATATACCAAACGCCGCCTAAATTGAAGAGGGTAAAATCCCGGATGCGGCGCCGGGAAGTCCGAGGCTTGGTGTCAACCATAAGTTAGGGTTCATAGCCCGACGGTTCAGGGTTTGTAACGCTCCTCAGCCTCCTTGGAAGCGTCAATTTTCCCCAAACCGGTCAAGGTTGCTGTTCGAATCAGCACGGGCAAGGGAAACCTGGCCCTCTTTGTTTCGGTTTATTTGGTAGGCTATTTTTTGACCATCCCCATTCCAAAGAAGAAGACAAGCCCTATCATTATGAGCAAGTCACCAACACTAAAAGCGGTTGAAAGTGGGATTTCCCGGGGTAGATACAACCAATCTCCAAAAGAATTTAAAACAGTCGAATCATTCATACTAATTACGTTACCATAAGTTTCCTCACGAATCAAATTAAACGCTACCCTGTATTCTCCAGCCTTGATCAAGCTATCCACCGATGCGGGCATAAACCCCCTATTTAGCGTTATTGCGAGAAGATTTAGACCCATTCCCGCCCCCATCATCAAAATACCCCAAACTTTCCAGTTCATCAGGACAAATATGGCCAAGATGGCGTAAGAAAAAAGGTGGAAAAACTCCGTACCGAAAGCTATAATCGGCTCTTCCAAAAAAAGGGGAAAGATTAATAGCTGAATGAGGAGAGATACTGGGACCAACCAGAGAAAACGGATCTTTACCTGCTCCAGGTTGGCTATAGTTCCCCCCCGGAGAAATCCAATCACAACCCCGATAACAACACCCCAGAGCAACAGCATTACCTAACCCGTCCCAATTTCCCGATCCGAATCAAGCACTTCCAGCAAAGCGTTTACGACTTTTTGATCCAGCTTGACGCCGGCCATGTCTTTAATTTCTTCCCTGGCTTCATCTTCCGACATCGGACCCCTATAGGGTCTTTGTGTGGTTAAGGCGTTCCAGACGTCAGCAACAGCTACTATACGGGAACCAAGCGGTATATCTTCCCCACTAAGCCCATCCGGATAGCCACTCCCATCCCAGCGTTCGTGTTCGTGCCTTACGACATCCACAGAGTCTTCATAAATAGTTAAGCCGCTCAAGATATCTGCCCCAAGAACGGGATGTTCCTTCATCGTTTCCCATTCCTCCTCATTCAAGCTACCCTTTTTGAGTAGCACTTCATCAGGAATTCCCAGTTTTCCGATGTCGTGTACCCGAGCCGCGGACACGATATCTTCCTTTTTATCCGGATTAACCTTCATCTGATCGGCAATAGCCTCAGTCAGGCTCCCTACTGATTCGGAGTGCTCGTGGGTATAGGGGTCTCGTTTGCTGAGGAGATCCATTATTTTTTCGAATGTTTGCTTGGCCTGTTTGCGAAGTCTAACGTAACTTCTAAGAGAGGAATTTACCAGGAAAAGCAATACTGCTACTAATAATAAGTTCCAGGGGGAGCTTTTATAGGCAACGGCAATTAGAATTGACAAAACGCCGAGAGAAAGAACCTGGACGTGGAGATTTCTCAGGCTGAATTTTAACTGATACAGAAAGTTTTCCCCTTCTGCCAGCGAGACAATTCCAGAAACTAAGGAGATATTTAAAAAAGTATAAACAAAGAAGGCGACAAATGGAGGTATGTAACCAAATATCGTCGGAAAAGGGGGAGCGTGGCCTCCAATTAATTCAAATATGAGCGCAGCTGATGTAACTGACAATAAAACCTGGGCGGTATTAAACGCAATCCTTTCTAGACATAAGGAGACAGGAATCCCGTCCCTCAAATCCATACCCCTCATTATAGCTTCAGAAATGAAAATCTCCGGCAAAGCAACCGCAAACGCCAGAGGGAACCCGCCAATATAGATTGCCCCTAAATTTATCGCAGTAGAGACAGAAACTGCATGCCGGGGCAAGATATCTATTTCATAGATTTCCGAAAAAAGCGCAAAAGCTACTAAAGGCAGTATTAAGGCTAAATTGCCTGTAAGATAATCTAACCTGGGGAAATATAAATACCCTGAAACTATTCCGGAAATTACGACAAGCCAGAAAAAACTCTTTGTTTTAAACGACAATTTCTTACCCCTTTTACAAGTAATACTCGGAATGTCAAATTGCCATCAAAAATTCTTAACTATATTAACACATCACCCCCTTATACAAAAAGACCCGCAAAGTTTATGACAAAATATTTGAAGCTTAATGAACCCACTTGTGGTTAGCGCCAATCAAAAGTGCAAATGCAGCAATAGTTACCAATATCGAAAGACCCCGCACACCAAATGCCTTACCTACAAGTTCTGTCAACTTTTCGCCAGCTTTGTTAGAACTTCCGCCCCATTTCATTGTTTTATACCTCCTTGTGGTATAAGTAAAAGTTAGAAATAGTTAAATTAAACGTTTAACAATATAAAAATTTGACCGTGGGGTAAAACGCATTAAGCCAAATTGTAACTATAGAGATAAATGCTAATTAGAAATTTTCACTAGAGATGAGTCTACAACTGCATTTTCAATTACCATCCCCCACTAACCGTAGTATAACGTTTAGCCTTTCCCTTGTCAAATCTACTCCTCAAATCACTTAATTTAAAGGTCTGTGATTCCCAACTAAACGAATAAACAGGTTACCAGCTAGACCGCCAATTCTTTTTTAGCCTCCTTCAACCTGAACCTCACACCAACTGTCGTTCCTTAAGTAAGGCAGGATTAAAACAAACTTCGAAGGGGCTGGGGTCGCCCGATAAAATATCCCTGAGCGTGATCGGACCCGTAGTTCTTTACCATCTGGAGGGTTTCCTCGTCCTCCACAAACTCGGCGATTGTCTCCTTGTGAAGCTTGTGAGCTACTTCAACGATCGATTGAACGAGATTCTGGTTCATCGAATCTCGAGGAAGATCCTGGATGAAGCTTCCATCTATTTTCAGGTAGTCTACGGATAGTTTTTTGAGGTAATTGAACGAAGAAAACCCCATGCCGAAATCGTCGAGCGCGAACTTGCTTCCCTGTGATTTCAGAGTTGAAATGAAGTTATTTGCGGAATTGATGTTGCTGAGGGCGGCAGTTTCCGTGACCTCAAATAGAATGTTTTCGAAATTTTCTCCCCGGACAGATTGATCGGCCTTTAACCAATCCAATAACTCGTTATCAGTCATGGACTGCCCCGATAGATTAATAGCAAACTGCTGAGCCGTGGTTTTACAGTCTTTCGGTATACTCTTTAGAGTTTCGTTTACCACCCACTTATCGATATCCCGGCTAAGGCCGAACTTCTCTGCTATTGGAAGGAATTCGCCAGGAGATATCAGCCCGTCACTACCTTTTGACATCCGGATCAATACTTCGTAGTGAGAAATCTCTTCCGAGGCCAGATTTAGTATAGGCTGAGCATAAAGAACAAAATTATTCTTCTTTATCGCGGTATCAATCTTCCGAACCCAGCCCACCCTTGATTTAACTTCATCCTGGCTGTCGCGATCGGGGTCGTAAGCCTTAAACTGGTTTCTGCCGGATTTTTTAGCCTGACTCAATGCCATATCGGCTTTCGATAACAGATCTTTGGAAGTTTCCCCCTGGTCGGGATAAGTAGTAAATCCTATGCTAACCGTGGCCTGCAGGTCCGTACCTTTGGTTTGAAAACCGAATCCCCTTACTGATTGGATAATTTCTTTTACCATCTCTCTTGCCTCGACCCTGTCCTTGCCAGATGATAGGATGGCGAATTCATCCCCACCGAATCGGGCTAGAATGTCGTCTTCCTTAAGCTGGTTCTGAAGGAGATCCGCCAGATTACTAAGCAAGTTATCGGCAATCCCGGGTCCGAAGCTATTGTTGACTTCTTTGAACCTATCCATATCCAGCAACATGACTACACCGGATGAGGACATATTTAGTTTGTCATCGAGTTTTTCCCTGAATTTAAGGTGGTTAAATAGGCCTGTTAGCTGGTCATGGTCACGATAATATGAGAGTTTCTGTTTCAACTCGTTTTCCCGGGTCGCGTTTTTAATAGTAACAATCGCGCCAATTATCTTACCCATGGAGTTTCTTAGCGGGCTGGTAGAGTATTTGACTGGAATCCTCGCTCCGTCTTTCTCCCAGAAGGCTTCTTCGGTCCCAGTTGCTTCTTCCTCCTGGCTCAACGCAAGACTGGTCGGCAATTCTCCTCGAGAAGACTGTTCGGCGTCCCTTTTGATCTGCAGGTTCGTACTAATATCTCGACCTTTGAGGTTTCTCTCTCGATGATTTAACTCCTCTTCCGCCTTTTCGTTCGCAAATATGATTTCGTCCCCGCGATCAACTACCAATATACTCTCCGACGTTTTGTCAAGAACCCCAGAACAATCAATACCGGAACTTTCGAATATTTCGTTCACCAAATCCCCCCTTGCAACTTGAGCAAATTCAATATTTATCGGGTAGGTAGCTAAACTGGTTTTTGGGATGAGAAATGACTTTTTTAAGTATACATATTCCCTGGATCATACCAGTGATATTTGTCCGGGAGTTTAGTGAAGATAGTTCCAATCAGATTTAACCGGAGGTTAATCTTTCCAAGAATTGCGAGAAGTACTTTGCGCTGGAATAAATTTGAGACTGGTCAAAGAGTCTGGCAAAATATCTGGTAATTGAAATTGAGACAGAACTCGTCCTTAAATATTTCAGTCCTCTTTCCTGTAGAAAATTAACTTGTTCTGCCCGTATTCACTTTCCTTGATTTTTACCAGGCTCCCGTAGCTACGGGCTAGATCGTTCTTAAAGAAGACTTCTACAGCCACCAGACCTCTATTTTTAGCAACTTTATTCCGACCGAGCTGGTTTAACGTATCCTCTTCCAGACCTTCACCGTAAGGAGGGCCAATGAAAACCAAATCGAATCGTCTGTCACGCCGATCAAATTTGTCAAGAGCTTCCTCTGTTTCCATCTGACAGACGTTAGTAGAGTTCGAAAATCCGAGCTTTTCCACGTTCTTATTGATTAAATTCGTCGCCCCGGAGAACCTATCAACAAAGGTTACGTGATCGGCTCCCCGAGAAAGGGCTTCCAATCCAACGCTACCTGTGCCGGCAAATAGATCAAGGAAATTACTCCCCGGTACTACTTTATGTAGTATATCGAAAAGTGCTTTTCTTACGAGATGACGAATGGGTCGAATCTCGTCCGGACCGGGCCCGTATAATTTATGACCTTTTTTCTTTCCACCTATAATGTGCATATTGTATCTCTATTCCTCTGTTTGGCATTAGTTATGATTCGGTTTCAGGGATAAGTTTATAACTGGGTCCCCGGGAGAACAACAGGGGTCACCATTTTAGTGTGTCCACGAAGGTTGACGGAGGCCTCATCCCCCCATACTATCATATACCGGTTGAGCAACCCCTACTCCGAGGAGCATCCAAATGGAAATTAAACCATTGACCACATTGATTTTCGACCTTGACGGGACATTGTGCAGATACGAGGAAAGTCTGGAAGACTCCCTGCTCAAGACTTTCGACCTGGACAACCCGGAAGACTTGCCCATAACCCCTACCAACTACCAGGAAGGGTTCGGCGTCGAATTTGACAGGGCAATCGACGGGGAGGTCGAGCATCCGGATCTTGGATTCCGAACACGTATCTTCTGCAATATACTATCCGATGACGACAATTATGAGGAAAGCAAAATACTCCAGCTGGGAAACAAGTTCACGAGAATAAGGGAAGACTCGCTGTCCCTGTTCGATGACGTCGCTCCGGTATTCAAAAAAATCAGAGGGAAATTCAAGCTCGGTTTGTTGACCAACGGTCCCACCAGCCTCCAGGGGCGAAAAATTGACAAGCTGGGAATCGAGTCCTGGTTCAATTCGATAATTATCAGTGGAGAGCACAGTATGGCAAAACCGGATCCCCGTATTTTTGAGGTAGCCCTGGAACAGTTAAACTCAAACCGAGATGAAACAATCTACGTCGGAAATTCTCTTGAATACGACGTCCTCGGTGCTAACAAGGCTCAGCTACCGGTAATCTGGAGAAAAGACGGCGAAGAAGAGGAGGAGGTAGAAGGAGCCACCCCTAACCTGGTAATTAACGAATTGACTGAACTTACTGAGGGAAAGGTAACCTTATCGTTTGCGGAAAACGGCAAAAGGAGAATCAAACTATGAAGGAAAGAGACGTCCTATTAGTCGGTGCCGGGCCTGCCGGCCTGTTTGCCGGAAGTAAATTTCTGGACGAGAACCTGGAGATAACGATCCTGGAGAGAGGTAAAGCCCCAAGGGACCGAGAAAGTATAACTTACGGTGTTGGCGGCGCAGGGGCATTCTCGGACGGAAAATTGAACCTAACTCCCCAGATCGGCGGAGACCCCTCGACGTTTAACAGAAAGGGTGACGAACTCATCCCCTACATCGACGAGATCGATCAGATATTTGCCGACTTCGGAGGCGGTAGCACCTATTCCGGAGAATCCAGGGGAGGAATACAGAAGCTAAAGAAGAAAGCCGGCAAGTACGGAATAGAATTCATTCCGGGTAAGCAACGACATATCGGGACAAAGAAGATTAGAGAAGTCATCGACAATTTCTACAAACACCTGCTGGATAACGGGATGGAAATTTCTCTTGAAACCAAGGTTAAGGAAATAAGCTACGACGGGGATTTTTACAAACTAACCACGAACGACGGAACCTTTAAGGCCCCTTACGTAATTGCCGCCCCCGGCCGTTCCGGTGCCTACTGGTTGAGAGAGGTTGCAAACTCACTGGGAATTTCGACGAAATATGGTCCAATAGACGTCGGGGTCAGGGTGGAATTTCCGGCGGAAATTTATCAGCCAATAGAAGAAGTAATGTACGACGCTAAATTTCGGTTGAGGACGGAAACCTACGATGATATGGTTAGGACCTTCTGTACGAACCCGCGGGGTTTCGTCGTAAAAGAACCCTACGAGGACTTTACTTTGATAAACGGCCACGCGGAAAACTCAAACGAGTCCGAAGTGACAAATTTTGCCCTGCTGTCCAGGATCAAGCTGACCGATCCCGTAGAGGATACTACTGAATACGGAAGATCAATCGCAAAGCTGGCAAACACACTGGGTGGAGGCAAACCCATACTGCAACGTCTAAAGGACCTGGAGCACGGTCGAAGATCAACCGAAAAGCGAGTCGGGCGGGTACCTTACAGTCCAACTCTTTCAGATTATACACCCGGCGATATATCGATGGCTCTGCCGGACAGGGTTACGGTAAACCTAACCGAGGGACTGTACAGGCTAAATAACATTATCGAGGGAGTTACTTCCGATAACACGCTTCTTTACGCCCCGGAAATAAAATTCTACGATACCAAATACGAGGTAACCAGAGACCTGGAGACCCAGCTGAACGGATTTTACGTGGCGGGTGACGCTTCAGGCCATTCACGGGGAATCGTATATTCGGCAATCACGGGAATGATCGCCGCGGAAGGAATAAAGAAAAAGCTATCCAAAGAGGATTAATCTTGTTCAGGGGAGCAACGAAATGACAGCAAGAGTAAGATTTGCACCTTCGCCCACCGGCCATCTGCACGTCGGAGGAGCCAGAACCGCCCTCTTCAACTGGCTATTCGCCAGAAGCAATTCCGGAGAGTTTATCCTAAGAATCGAGGACACCGACCAATCGAGATCGACGGAAGAGTCAATCGAGGGAATTAAGGATTCTCTGGCCTGGCTGGAGCTAAACTGGGACGAGTACTATCGTCAGACTGAAAGAACCACTAACTACCAAGAAAAGGCGGAGAATTTAATTGAGCAGGACAGGGTCTACGAATCCGAGGGCGCTCTATGGTTTAAAATTCCCCGCGGAGAGACCGTTCTGGTCGAGGATCTGGTACTGGGAAAGGTCAAGTACGAAACAGAAGAACTCAAGGACTTCGTAATTCGTCGCTCCGACGGCACGTTTACATATAATTTTGCCTGTGTGGTCGACGATTCGGGACTTGAAATAAGTCACGTAATGCGGGGCGATGACCACCTAAACAACACGCCAAAACAAATCCTGGTATACGAAGCCCTGGAGCTCGATCCTCCCAAGTTCGCTCACTTTCCAATGATACTGGGGGAAGACAAGAAACGGTTGAGTAAACGGCATGGTGCTACCTCCGTACTGAGCTACAGAAAACGAGGGATTCTTCCGGAAGCCCTGGTCAATTTCCTGGCCAGGCTGGGGTGGTCGCACGGAAACCAGGAGATTTTTTCAAGAGAAGAACTGGTTGAACACTTCTCACTGGAGGCC
>JAIPHN010000039.1 GCA_021735185.1 Candidatus Bipolaricaulota bacterium | reverse complement strand
CCGGGTTCGTCGACGATCTGGTAGAAACCAATGACGCCGGCGAGATCGTCGTCGATTGGGACAGTAAAACGAATGTAGAATGGCTATACGCCGCGGGTGACGTCTCGAACGTCCCGGAAAAACAGATAATTATCGCCGCGGGTGAGGGAGCAAAAGCAGCCCTGGGAGCTTATCGCTACTTGATCCATCAGTAGTTAAGCCCGATACCAATCAAGTTGAATCTATTTGTTAGCGTCAAAACCCCGCCCAGAGGGCGGGGTTTTTGTCTTATTTGAACTAACTCAAACCGTTCTTCGTTAAGAATTAAGGCGTTTTAGCTCTCGTGGTTCTCGATTACTTCTTCAATTGTTCCCATCATGTAGAAAGCCTGCTCCGGTATATGGTCTAGCTCTCCGTCTACTATAGCCTTGAACCCTTCAATGTTATCGTCGAGCTTGACGTATTTGCCTTCTCTACCGGTAAACTGCTCGGCAACCGAGAACGGCTGACTCAGGAAACGCTGAATCTTTCTCGCTCTCTCCACGGTAACCTGGTCCTCTTCCGATAACTCATCCATCCCCATAATCGCGATTATATCCTGGAGATCCTCGAACCTCTGCAGGGTTTGCAGCACTCTCTGTGCCACATCGTAGTGTTTCTGCGGAATTACGTGCGGGTCGAGCATCGAGGAGTCAGAATCCAGCGGATCGACGGCCGGATAGAGTCCCTTTTCGGCAATAGATCTTGATAGCGTAATAGTCGCGTCAAGGTGCGAGAATACCGTAGCCGGGGCCGGGTCGGTTAAATCGTCCGCCGGCACGTATACAGCCTGAACCGAGGTAATTGATCCTTTTTGGGTGGAGGTGATCCGTTCCTGAAGCTCGCTCATTTCAGATGAAAGTGTCGGCTGATAACCAACCTCAGAGGGCATCCGGCCAAGCAAAGCAGAAACTTCTGAACCAGCCTGAGCGAAACGGAATATGTTATCGATAAACAAAAGAACGTCCCTGGACTCTTCGTCCCGGAAATACTCCGCCAGGGTGACACCGGAGAGGCCAACTCGAAATCTCGCGCCCGGGGGTTCGTTCATCTGACCGTAAACCAGGGCCGTATTTTCGAGCACCCCTGACTCTTTCATTTCGAGCCATAGGCCGTTTCCCTCTCTGGTTCTCTCCCCGACACCCGAAAAGACGGAATAACCCTCGTGCTCATAACCAATGGAGCGAATCAGCTCCATGATCAACACAGTCTTCCCTACTCCGGCTCCGCCAAATAGACCGACCTTACCTCCCCGCGGAAATGGGGCAAGGAGATCGATGACCTTGATCCCGGTCTCGAATACTTCATCTTTGGTTGACTGGGACGGAAGATCGGGCGCCGGTCGGTGAATGGAAAACGTTTGCTCCACGTCAGGTGGATCCATTTCGTCTATCGGTTTTCCCGTCAGATCGAACATCCTGCCGAGCGTCTCTTCCCCTACTGGAACCTCGATCGGCCCGCCCGTATCGTATATCGACTGACCGCGCCTGAGGCCATCGGTAGAATCCATTGCAATTGCCCGTACTTCCTCGTCACCAAGGTGCTTGGCGACTTCCAGCACAAGATCTTCGTCCTCCCGCTCGACCACCAGCGCGTTATTGACGGGCGGTACGCCTTCCTCCGAACTGAACCTTGCATCCACTACAGCACTCTTTATCTCGGTTATCTTACCTTCACTTGCTACTTCTTCTGGCATTTTTCCACCTCATTGGGACTAAGCCTCTTCACGGAGGGCTTCCGCCCCACCGATTATATCAGCTATCTCTCTAGTTATTTGTTGCTGTCGGGCCTTGTTGTACGTCATAGTAAGATCATCTATAAGCTCGTTCGCGTTATCCGTCGCGTCTCTCATCGCCTTCCTTCTTATAGCGTGTTCGCTTGCCTTTGTGTTAAGTACCACCCAGAAGACTTTTTCCATGAACCATTCCCGGAGAAAATTCGCTACTATCTCTTCCTTTTCGGGCTCGAAAATGTATTCTTCCGAACGAGCCTCGGAAGAAGAGTCCTCTTCCGTCTCTGTCTCTTCACTTTCTCCCTCTTCTGTCGGGGCGAGGGGCAATAGCTGTTCGACTTTAAGCTCCTGCTTCAGATCGGAATAAAACTGCATGTAGATTACCCAGAGTTCCCGAATTTCACCTTCGAGAAACTCTTGCAAAAGCTCTTTTCCCATGGCCTCTGCTTTGCTGAAGTCGGGTTCCTGGTAGAAATCCACCCAGGAGCTGGCTAGCTGATCCCACTTGCGAAAGAACCTATCAGCTTTTTCTCCCCCCGCAAACAATTTTACCTCGTTTTCTCGGGAGCGGATAAAGTCTCGGGCGGACCTGTTCAAGTCTATAGAATAGTTCCCCGAGAGCCCTCTATCGGAATTTAAGACTACGAGTCCGGTTTTATCCCCGTTCCCATCGAGTAATAGCGGGCTTAAGGCCTCCTCTTCCTCGCGATCTCCCTGAAGTTCGTTTTTCAGCAACAGGTCGAGCTTGGAATCGACGACTTCCTGATAAGCCCTGGCGTCATCTATCTTGTTCTTAAGGCGCGTTACCTTTGCCATGGCAATGGCATTCATCGCCTTGGTGATTTGCTTTATATCCTTTATGTTGGCTATTCGGCCCTTAATCTCCCGTGCCTGTGCCATCCGCTTCCCCCTTAAAGGATTTATCGAATTCCGAAAGCGCCATCTTTAGTTCCTCTTCCAGTTCTTCCGTCAATTCCGCCGTCTCCTTGAGTTCGGTCAATATATCCTCGTGATACGTCTCTATGTGCTCATGCATTTCTTTCTCGTATTCCTTGACTTCATCTACTTCCAGATCATCGATATATCCGTTGACCGCGGCATAGAGCGATACGGCCTGTCTCTCGACGGGCATTGGCTGGTACTGGTCCTGTTTCAACATCTCCATAACTCTTTCACCCCGGGCAAGCTGGGCCTGAGATTCCTCGTCCAGCTCGGAGGCAAACTCGGCAAAGGCCTCCAGGTCCCGGTACTGTGCCATTTCCAGTCTCAATTCTCCCGCTATTTCCTGCATCGCGTCGTTCTGAGCCGCGCCACCAACTCGGGATACGGAATCTCCGACGTTGATAGCCGGACGGAACCCCTGGTTGAAAAGATCCGATTCGAGATAGATCTGCCCGTCCGTAATCGAAATTACGTTGGTCGGGATGTAGGCGGAGATATCGCCGGCCTTCGTTTCTACGATCGGAAATGCAGTTAACGACCCGCCGCCCATTTCGTCGTTTAGCTTCGCGGACCTCTCCAGCAGACGCGAATGGGTATAAAAAATATCTCCCGGGTAAGCCTCTCTACCTGGCGGCCGACGAAGCAGAAGCGAAATCTCCCTGTAAGCCACGGCGTGTTTCGAAAGATCGTCGTAAACTATAAAGGCGTCCTTGCCCTGATAGGTATAATATTCGGCCATCGCGGTCCCGGCGTAAGGAGCTATGTACTGCATCGGCGTCGGGTCCTCGGCGTTTGCAGTAATCACCGTGGTATACTCCATCGCGCCGTTTTTCCTCAGAGTGTCAACCGTCTTCGCTATCGTCGACGTCTTCTGACCCACTGCAACGTAAAAACAATGAACGTCTGTTTCCTTCTGGTTGAGTATAGTATCGATCGCTATCGCCGATTTACCGGTGCGCCTGTCTCCAATTATCAGTTCTCTCTGGCCTCTACCGATCGGTGTTAGGGCGTCGATCGACTTGTATCCTGTCTGGAGCGGCACCTCTACCGGTTGCCTTTTGACTACTCCAGGTGCCTTGATCTCGATATCCCTTGTATGATCCGTATGAATTTCTCCTTTACCGTCCCTCGGTTCTCCAAGAGGACCAACCACGCGACCGTGCAATTCCGGTCCGGCTTTGGTCTCGAGAATTCTCCCGGTTCGCTTTACCTTATCTCCTTCTTCAACTTCATCCACGTCACCAAAGAGGATGGCACCGATATTGTCCTCTTCCAGGTTCATCGCCAGCCCGTTTATTCCACCGGGGAACTCCAGGATTTCCATGGACATCGCGTTCTCCAGTCCAAATACCCTCGCTATTCCGTCCCCCGCTTCGACGACTACCCCTTCTTCTTCCATCGACAGGGAATAGTTGTATGATTTGATCTGTTCCTTGATTAAACCAGTTATCTCATCGCTTTTAATTTCTACCATCGCTTCCTCCTTCTATAACAAAGTCCCTCAAGCCTTCAAGCCTGGAACGTACAGAACCATCTATTACCTGCTCCCCGACTTTGAGCTTGATACCGCCGATGAGGTCTTCGTCCTCCCTGACTTCCGTGACCTGAACGCTCTTATCCATCATTTCTATCAGTCGGCTCGTCACTTCTTCCACCACTTCTTCGGTATCGAATCCCGGAGGGAGTGTAACTTCTACTTCGACGATTTCCTCCTCGTCCCTGCGGATCTTTCTGAACCTCTCGTAGATCAACGGGAGGTAATCCTCCCTGTTCTTTTCCACGACGATCTTCAAGAAATTACGTGTTTCTCGAAGCAGCGATTCACCGAAAACATCGTCGAGAATCCCTTTTTTGTCAGCGTCGGGTACGAGAGGATGAGTCAGAAAAGAGAAAAACTCGTCGTTCGATTCCAGAACCCGATCGACCTCGCTCAGGTCATCCTGTAACTCGTCCATAATTCCTTCTTCTTTCCCAAGCTCGTACAGGGCCTGACTGTACCGGTCGGCTACTTCTATGGATTTCATTCTGCGTCCAGCTCTCTTTCCTGCAGGTCTTTAAAGAAAGAATTTATGAACTCCTCGTGATCCTCGCGATCTATTTCCCTCTGCAGAACCCTTTCCGCTCCCACGAGAGCAACATCCACGTACTGCTTTTCCAGTTCCTGGAGGACATCCTGTTTTTCCTGCTCCGCTTCCTTCTTTGCCTCTTCAACTATCCTCGATTTTTCTTTCTCCGCTTCTTCCCGGGCATCTTCTACTATTTCATCGGCTCTCCGCTCAGCCTGCTGAACTATTTCCCTCCGTCTATCCTTTGCTTCCTCCAGTTCTTCCTGCCTTCGTTCCTTTAGCTCTTCTGCAGTCTCTTCCTTTTCCTGAGCATTATCTATCCTTGACTTGATTCTTTCCCGTTTCTCTTGAATAAACTCTTTCGCGGGTCGAAAAAGGAGCCAGGACAGAACGGCCACAAGAATAGCGAAATTAATCCAGTTTGCTACTATCGTCAGGTTAAGACTCTGGATGATTTTTTGCCATTCTAGTCCCATAACACACCTCTAAAATTAAACTACCATTAACAGCATGATCGCAACGATCAACGAATAAATACCCGTGGACTCGGTAATTGCCTGACCGATAACCATGGTTCGCAGCAGGCTGTCTTCCATTTCGGGCTGGCGCGCCATTCCGTCTATCGCATGTGAAGCTACCTGTCCCTCACCCAGCGCGGCTCCAATAGATCCAACGCCCATGACAAATCCTGCTGCCAGGTATTTCGCTACAGTAACTAAACTTCCGGAAATTTCCATCGAATATACCTCCTGATATTATTGGTTATTGTTCAACCGCTACATTGATATAAGAAACTGCCAGTAACGCGAAAACAAAGGCCTGTATGACCCCGATAAATAAGCCGTAGAACATTTGAAACAAAGCCGGTAAAAGTATTGGAATTAATTTTGCCGTCAAAACAGTAATTAAAACAGCCCCACCAAAAACGTTTCCGTACAGCCTGAACGAGTGTGATAATGGTTTCGCTACTTCCGAAACCAGGTTCATCGGTAACATAAAAGCAAATGGTTCGGCAAAAGACTTCAGGTACCGTCCTGTACCGTTGATCCTCATCCCGTAATAGTGGGAAGCAAAAAACACGAGCAGGGCAAAACTCAGCGGGACGTTGAAATCCTGAGTCGGCGAGGAAAGACCGGGGACCACGGAGACCCAGTTCGAAACAGTAATAAAGAGAAACAGCGTAGAGATGAAGGAAAATAACTGAACCTGTAGCTTCTCCGATTCGAAAGCATCTCCAAACTGTTCTTCAAGCAGGGTTATCAGGGATTCGAGCACCACCAGCCTGCCCGATGGTTCTTCTTCGACATCCTGTTCCAGTCCCTTCCTTAACCACCAGGCAAAGGCGATAATTATCGCCATCACCACCCAGGACATAATCAAAGTCATTATATCCAGGCCCAGTATTCTGGACTCTCCCAGCTGTAGTACTAGTTTTTCTCCAAGATGTTCTAACATCATCAACCTCCAAGCCGAGCGTTTTTAAACGCGACCTCCAATTGTAATGCAACCAGAGGTAATATAAGACCGCCGGCGGCCGCGAAGAAACTCAACCACTCCGTAAGGGTGGCAACCGCCAGCGCCAGGCCGTAGATAATAAACCTGGCAAAGGCGAGAAACGAAACGCGCCAGCTAATTTTTTCGTCTTTATCGTGACTCTCAAGCAACTCTTTTGACAGAGAAACCAGAAGAAAATTCATCCCCAGCGCAACTATAATTCCGTACCAGAGACCAAAAGCATAATTACTGCCGAGCACAAAAAACAATACCTCTCCCAGGATCAACCCAGAAACAACTATTAACTTTACCGGATAAACCTCGGAGAAAGTGATAGAGAGACTCCCGAAACCAATTAGCTTTCCCAAAAAATATTTATGTTTCTATATTTCGGGTAAATCCTGGTATGCAATGCTCAGGTTTCTACCAGCGCCCAACCCGGTCAGACAGAACGGACCTCGTCCGTCTTGTTCTCAACCATCGTGTCTATTTTTTCCGTCAAGCTGGAAGTAATATCGTCGACTTCGTCCTCGAGCATGTATTTATCGTCTTCGGTAATCTCCCCTTCGTCTTCCAGCTCGTCGATCTCCTTGTTGGTATCACGGCGAATATTTCTCAGAGAAACCTTTGCCTCTTCGCCCTTTTCCTCGATCACTTCCACCAGCTCTTCTCTTCTATCGCCGGAAAGTTTGGGAATCGGCACCCTGATGATCTCTCCGTCATTATTTGGATTCAAGCTGAGATCGGACTCCAGAATGGCCTTCTCAATGGAATCTATCTGGCTGCTGTCGTAAGGCTGAATAACCAGGAGCCCACTCTCCGGGGCCGAGATATTGGCAATTTGGTTCAAAGGTGTATCGCTTCCATAATACTCGACCTTTAAATCTTCTACCATAGCCGGATTAGCCTGACCGACGTGTACCTTGTTCAGTTCCTCCTGTAATGATTCGACCGCATTTTCCATCTTCTTTTCCATCTTCGGAACGGGGTTCGAACTACTCACTATTACCACTCCCACCTGCAGAGTTATATTACTCTTACTGGATTCAGCCCAAGTATTCAAGAAGCAAATGTAATTAACTAACGATGTTAGATATATTTTAGAGAATCACCGGCAGTTTTCAAAGGAACTGGGGGAAAGTTTGGGGGAATTATATTAAATAATTAATAAGTGCCCTTTGCTTTTTACACCGGATAATTACTTCTCTCGTGGATTATAATTAGAACTAACCGGAAGAGCACTCTTCCAGTACTCGTCGAGAAAATCTGTTTATTTCTGCTGATATGGACTTCTGGTTTGCCTCCGTTATTCTATCGTTGAGTTGACACTTCACCACTGAACCATAGTTCGGGAAAGAAAATTAGAATTCAAGACGTTCTATCGATACAAGAAATCAGAAATCTTGCAGAAAACTTTGACGCCCTGAAAGAAATGATCCCCAAGCACCATCATTTCCGGGATAGATAATCGGGGGACTGGATTTAAACAGCCCCCCTTGTTAGTACTTTTCCAATATGCACAACTGGCCCTAATTTACCCCGTCTCCGAGAAATAAAGACCGGATAATCTTTACTCGACTAAGATCCATCGACTTTTGATTCAATAAGTCTACCGAGCCTTCTAACTCCCTCCGTTATATCTTCCTCTTCAACAAAGGTAAAATTTAACCTCATAGTATTTTTTTTCGGAGAGTTTCCGTAAAAGACCGCCCCAGGAACGTACGCAACCCCGTCATCCAGAGCTTCCTGAAACATCTCTTCGGTATCGATAACTTCCGGTAGAGATAACCAAATAAACATACCTCCTTCCGGGGAAGTCCAATCCACTCCTTTCGGTAAAAACTTCCGCAGCGCGTCAAGCATATGGTCTCTTTTGTCTTTGTAGAGGCCCTTGATCTTCTCGATCTGTCGATCGATGATATCTTCTTTTAGATATCTATATGCCAGGTGTTGAGAGAAGACGTTCGTACAAAGGTCGACCGGCTGTTTGGCAAGCTGTAATTTGTCGATAAATTCTCGTCTTGCAACTATCCAGCCGACTCGTAGACCGGGCGCTAGTAGCTTCGAGAGAGTACCGACGTAAATAGTTCTATTTTGATCGTCTATACTATAAATTGGTGGAATGTTGTCACCCGAATATCGCAACTGGTGATAGGGGTCGTCTTCCACTACCAGAAAATCATTTTCATCTGCCAGTTGGACTAACTTTCTTCGTTTTTTACCGCTGGTGGTAATGCCCGAAGGGTTCTGAAACGTCGGAACGAAGTAGGACAGTTTAGGGTTACCTCCGTTTTCAAGATATTTCTCGAATTCCTCCACGGCAAAACCATCTTCTTTCAGCTTAACATCCTTGACATCTGCCTCCAGCTCCTGGAGAATCTGGAGTATGGAAGCGTAAGTTGGGGCTTCTACTACAACTTCGTCGTTACGCTCGACGAAAACTTTTCCAATCAGGTATAATGCCTGTTGAGCACCTGAGGTAATCAAAACATTTTCCCCATCAACCGAGGTATCGAAGTTTTCGTTAAGCTTTTCAGCAACCTTACCTCTTAATTCTCTGTAACCGGTAGTAGTACCGTACTGCAATGCCTCGGAACCTTTCTCCTTCAGAAGCTGACTGCTCAAGTCCGAAACGATCTTAATTGGAAAAGTGTCCGGACTTGGCATCCCTCCCGCCAGTGAAATAATATCTCTTTTGGAAATAATTTTGCTGATTTCCCTGATTTTGGAACTTTCCATATTTTTGGCTTTAGTCGAGTAAAATTTATCGTTGTGCATCCCGTAACCTCCCCAAGCAATGACTCTGTTTAACCCTTCGGTCAGTAGCCTGGAGTCGATTACCCCGCCTAAAGGACAGGGCAATCGACTCCAGATAATTGTGCAGAAGTTAAGCTAGTTGCATATGCCTGAATTCAGCTATACTGGTCCGAACCCTCCAAACGTCCTTGACTCGTTTATTGTGTCCACCGTATCTAGCTTGATGAACAGGAATTACTGCAGGTCCGTCTTCTCTTAAGGTTTCCTGAATCGCGTCAAAGTGCTTTTGTCTCTTTTCCGTATCGACCGTAGTAGATGCCGCTTCGATATGTTTATCCAGTTCAGGATTCTTGTAGTGTCCTTCGTTCCAGGGACCGTCACTCATGTAAGCTAACTTCAATACATCCAGGACGTTTTCTCTATGTGCCCACGGCGTACAGGTTAAGTTCGCTTTAAGCCAATATTTTGAGTAATAGACGTCGCTGGTGGAGCCCTGAAGTTTGATATTTATTCCGGCCGGCCTTGCCATCCTCTGCAGGTTCAAAGCCACTGCCGGTGCGGGGTCCGCGTTATTGGTGTAATACAGAGTGACGTCAAGCCCGTTCCCGTAACCTGCTTCCTTTAACAGAGATTTTGCCTTCTGAATGTTCCTTTCCCTAGTCCCCAGGTCTTTGTGCCACTCGTAAACCGGTGCAACCGGGTGATCGTGTCCAATTTCACCATAGCCGTAGAGGGCGGAATCAAGCATACTCTGCCTGTCCACACAGTACTTCATTGCCTTTCGGACTCGTTCGTCGTCAAATGGCGGCTTGTCAGTTCTCATACTGATCGGCGCCTGCATCCCACCCGTTGCCATATTGGCGGAAACGTTCGAATTATTTTTCAATCTCTTAAATTGCTGACTGTTGACAAATGAGACTACGTCAACATCTCCACTGATAAGCATTAAAACCTGCGTCTCGACTTCCGGTACAAAAGTGAAGTGTAGTTCGTCCATCTTTGGCAGCCCCGGTCGGAAATAATCGGGATTGCGTTCCATTATGAGTTTCTCGCCAGGGACGTATTTCTTGATCTTGAATGCCCCGGTTCCCGTCGGTTTCTTCTTCCCCTTCCCCGAATAATCGAAGTCATGAGCCACGACAGCTGTATTATAATCAAAGAACTCCAGGGGAAAGCTTGGTCCCGGTTTTTTCAGGTGGAAGCGAACGGTATATTTATCGACTTCTTCGATCTCTTTCACGTTGGAAAACAGAGTTTTCGCAGGGGATCCAACATCGGGGGCAAGGATTCTTCTGAACGTATAGGCAACGTCCTTGGAGGTTAACTCCGTGCCGTGGTGAAATTTAACCCCTTCATGGACTTTAAACGTCCATTTCTTCTTGTCAGCCGACGATGTGTAATTCTCCACCAGCGAGGGTTCTCTTTTCTGCTCCGGTCCTTTTAGTCTAAACATATAGTCACAGTAAGAACCACAGATATCAGCTCCCGGTGAATCATACAGGAGGCCGGGAATTATCCCTGACGTGGGGCGTAATGCCACTTTTGCTACTTTATCTTGACTTCCGAAACTGGAAAAACCAAAAACGCTTGAAAAGGCTCCTACGGCACCGACAAACGCACTCTTTTTTAGAAATTTTCTCCGAGTAATCTTGTCTTTACTCATATAAACCTCCCACTTTTTCGATAATAATGTAGATAAGAAAAGAACAAATTTCGATTTCTGGAATTCTGCTTCTACATAAACCTCACCTCCGAGAACGTTTATGATAGAATAGGTTCTACCTCAGCCAGGTTATCTTCCGGAATATGACAGCGGATCTCGTGTTCTCCTTCCCCGCAAACCGACGGCGACTTTGTCTCGCATATTTCCCCAACCTTGCGCGGACAACGAGTATGAAAAACGCAACCAGACGGGGGGTCAACCGCGGAAGGGACTGACCCGGTCAATCTGATTCGCTTTCGACTCAAATTGGGATCCGGCACGGGGATCGCGGATAGCAGGGCTTCCGTATAGGGGTGATAGGGAGGAGAAAACACTTCCGCCGTCGTCCCGTATTCAACGATGTGTCCGAGATACATGACGGCTATATAATCGCTGATATGACGTACCACGCTCAGGTCATGGGAGATGAAGAGATAACTCGTGCCCGAATCCTCCTGCAGGTCGTGCAGAAGGTTCAAGATCGTCGCCTGGACGGAGACATCCAGACTGGAAGTCGGCTCGTCGTGCAAAACCAGGGCGGGATTGGTGGCAAATGCCCTTGCCGCAGCCACACGTTGCTTCTGGCCTCCCGAAAGCTGATCTGGAAATCTATCCGCAAGACTTGAGTCCAGGCCGACGGATCGTAGAAGCCGTGCGGTCATCTCCGGTATTTTCTTCCGGCGGAAGTCACCGTGAAGAGCCAGAGGTCGAGCGATCGCCTGACCGACGGTGCGTTTTGGGTTCAAAGTGGAGCGGGGATCCTGAAATACTATTTGAATCCGCTTCAAAGTTTGTCCCGATC